>NC_012491.1:1110000-1463333 GCF_000010165.1 Brevibacillus brevis NBRC 100599 | reverse complement strand
CGTCACCACAATCGGTGTCTTCTTCCCACCATATTGCACATAAATCGTTGCTTTACCCGACCCTGTGGCCTTGATCACGCCGTCTTTCACATCGGCTACCAACAGGCGAGTAGTGGTCCAGAGAGCTGGCTTGGAGACATTTTGCTCGGAGCCATCCATGTACGTCGCAATGGCGCTCACTTGCTTCGTTTCACCTTTGTTCATAACGAGCTGAACGACATCTGTCTTCAAGTATTTCAACATATCAACATCGACTGGGATGGATACGCTCTTGTCGTTGTACCTAGCTGTAACTGTCGTTTTGCCGTAAGCACGTCCTGAAACGAGGCCTTTTGTTACGTCTGCTACCTTGTAGTTGCTCGTCTTCCAATCAGCCAGATTGGTAACATCCATGGTGCGGCCATCGGAGAAGGTAGCTGTCAAGGTTACTTGTACGTTGCTGTTCGACTTCGTAGAAACAAAGCGCTTGTCTGCCTCCAGCTTGCTCACGATTCCGACTTCTACCGGGATGCTGATCGATTTCCCGCCGTATTTCGCGGTGATCGTCGCACGGCCGTTTGAGAGACCTGTTACACGGCCGTTTACCACATCCGCTACTTTCAGCGAGGACGAGGACCATTCAGCATCGCTGGTCACATTGTCCGAATTGCCAGCAGAGTTTGTTGCGCTCAGCTTGATGTCTTTTGATTCATTGACGTTCAAGATCAGCATGCGAGGATCAACAGAGAGATTCGTCGCTTGGTCTACTTCTACTGCAATTGAAACCGACTTGCCATCGAAGGTACCTGTTACGGTCGTTTTCCCTGCTCCTGTCGCCGTGATCTTTCCGTTCATTACTTCTGCTACAGCAGCAGAAGCTGTGCTCCATGTCGCTGTATCTGTTACATCCTTGTTCGTTCCATCTGCGTAAGCTGCCGTCAGCTTAAGCGTTTCGGACTTGCCATTGGCGAGCACGATCTTTTTCTTGTCTACAGTTAATGTCTGCATGACGCCAACGGATACGGAAATGTTTACTGTGCGTGTTCCGTATGTAGCGGTCACGGTCGCTGAACCTGTGGACACACCAGTGATCAAGCCTTGACGCACGCTTGCTACGTTAGGTGCACTCGATGACCAAACGACTTTTTGTGTGATATCTTCAGCAGAGCCTCCGCCTGGATACGAAGCCTTTACCGTCACTTGCTTCGCGCCACCCACGGGGATTGCTACTGTCGTGATATCTGCGGTCAAGTTTTGCGGTACATCTACATCGACAACCAGTGTCGCTGTTTTTCCGCCGTATTTAGCTGTTACATTCGCTGTTCCAGCCTTGTACGCGGATACGGTCTTGCCATTTGCAAATACGACATCTGCATTATCCGAAGACCACTCTACTTTTGAAGTGACCTCTTCACTTGTACCGTTTGCAAAGGACGCGTTTACAATTACGTCTTTCTTATCCCCGCTTTTCATCGTTAAGAAAGCAGGATTGATATACAAGGAACGGGGGACTTCTACATCTACACGTACCTGAACGGATTTGTTTCCGTATTTCGCAGTAATCACTGCTTCACCGGACTTCACCGCATGGATTTTTCCGTTGCTGTAGTAAGCAACATCCTCGCGATCCGAGGACCATTCGGCCTTATCGTTCACTACTGTGGAACCGCCATTATTGGCATAGGTTGCCTTCAGCTCGATGTCTTCTTCCTTGCCTACATTCATGAAAATGTTTTGCTTGTTGAGTTCCAATTTTTGCGTTGTATCCACATCGACTTTAATCGTCGCTGTTTTTGTTCCATACTTCGCCGTTATAGTTGCTGTACCCGCGCCATAAGCCTTGATCGTGCCCTTGAGCGCATCTGCTACAGCGGTATTGTCTGAAGACCATTCAGCCTTGTCGGAGACGTCTTCCGTTACACTTCCATCCGGGAAAATGGCTTTGAGCTTGATTTTTTCTTCGCCGTTCAGCAAGAGTGAAATCTGGTTTTTGCTAGGCTCCAATCTGTGTGCAATCTCGACGTTTACAGAGATCGTTGTTGACTGGCTGCCGAATTTTGCTGTCACTGTACCAGATCCTGAATTTAGACCTTTGATTGCTCCATTTACTACAGTCGCAATCGCAGGATTGTCGATGGACCAATCTGCTTTAGTGGTAACGTCTTCTGTTGTCCCATCGCTGTATACTGCTGTCAGCTTTACATTTTCCGTGCTGCCAATTCTCACGTTCAACGTTTGATCTTCTGTTGTCAGTGCCTTTACCTTTTTGGTTACAGTCACACCCACTACGACAGGCTTACCCATGTAAGTAGCTGTAATGGTAGATTTCCCTACCGATTTGGCTGTGATCTGTCCGGCATAAACAGTAGCGATATTCGCGTCCTGTGTCGTCCATTCTGTCTTGACGGTGACGTCTTCCGTTTTTCCGCTCACATAAATAGCGGTAGCCGTCAGGTTAGTAGAATCTCCATTTTCCAGTGTTACCTCGTTCTTGGACAGAACGAGTCGGCTGATTTCATCGGCAGCCAATCCTACCCCTGCGTTTCCAGTCCCCACTAATAGAAAGACGGCCAGAAACAAGAGCATCGTTTTTTTCCAGAACATTGCTAGCCTCCCTCGCAAGTATGAAATTTGCTGTTCTTCGAAACCATTCCACCATTACTATATCGGCAAAGTGCAAGAAAGAATTTACTAGTTTTTCGTGTCAGGCATATGTCAAACCTTGTAACTAGACCTTATTTTAAACGTCTAAATAGAGAGAGACTACGAGGGAGATTTCGAAGAATGAAAAATCGAACGATAAACGCACAGCGTCCTTACTGGCGCAGGATATGGATCATGTTGGAGCTTGTCATCCTTCTCGGTCTACTATGGTCGGGCTACAACTGGTACCGCATCGAACAGACGATTGAGAAGGCCAACGCACGACACGCAACCGTCGGCATTGTCCTCGGTGCAGCTGTCTGGGGTGAGGGACCTAGTCCCGGTCTGCGCGAGCGTCTGGAGCAGGCGGCGATCCTGTATAAAGAAGGTTATGTATCGAAGCTGTTGGTCACTGGTGGCCTTGGTGAAGGCAAAACGATCACGGAAGCTGCTGTAAGCAGAAATTACTTGGTGGCCAAAGGAATTCCCGAAGAGGACATTTTGCTAGAAAGCAAGTCTACCAGCACATACGAAAACCTGCTGTACGGCCAGCAGGTCTTGGAGGAACATCATATTCAAGACGCCCTGATCATCAGCCACGACTACCATTTGGCCCGTGCCATGGTCATGGCTGATTCACTGGGAATTGTCGCCTCGCCTGTAGGAACGACGTCACACGTCCTGTTTGGACCGTATCATAAGGCGAGAGAAGTACTCGCCCTCACGTATTGGGAGCTCTCTCGCCTCTTTACACAAGTGCTAGGAACGGTGGTTCTCGCGTAAAATTTCATACACATCGACAAAATGGCGGATTCGCTCCATGATGCGAGCCGCTTTTGTTTGTTCGATCCGATTTCCGTTGGAGATAGACATATGCTCTTGCAGTTCATTCAGCGCGTAGTTTGAAGTAAATAGCGTAGGCAAATGGTTGTTTGCCCGCTGATTCAGTATAACGCCCAAAATCTCGTCCCGAACCCATGGTGTCAAGTTCTCCGCGCCGATATCATCGAGGATCAGTACAGGTACTTCTTTCAGCAGCTCCAGCTTCCCTGCGTACGATTGATCCGAGATAGAGTCCTTCATCTCCCGGATAAAGTCTGGCACATAAACCAGCAAGGAAGCCACGTTGCGCTCCGAGAGCTCGCGACCGATTGCTCCCATGATATAGCTTTTTCCAACACCAAACGGACCGTGCAAATAAAGTCCTTTTACCCGCTCGCCTGTTCCGACTTTTTCACAGAACTGAATCGCGGCATCTACGGTAGCCAAATTCCCGGAGTCAATGACCAAGCCTTCAAAGCTCGCGTTCAAGGTCTCTTCGGAAACATAGTAGCTGCGCATCAGTCGACGGCGGCGAATCTCTTCCTCGTGCGACAGTTGCTTGGAACAAGGCGTCATCGAGCTGATAATATGCTGGTGAGCGAGCTCCAAATGAGTGCTATGCCCCTTGACCAAATTCGGGCATTCGCCAAGACCTGGACAACGCTCACACCAATACTGCTCCTTGACTGCCGTATAGATATTGGAGAGCGAGCGAAGGTAATCGTCCCTGGTCAATGCGGGGTGCTCTTGTTGAAATGCTTTTAAATACGCTGACGAACGGAACATTTTATCTAACTGCTGATCCGGTGTCAGCAACTGACGCGGTGTTCGTTTGGCGAGCTCTTGCATAAACTCACTGATAGACTCCACGTTCCCTCACACTCCTTATTTCCGTTTTCGCAAGGTTTCCAGTCTTTTCTGCAAGTCTGGAAAATCCTGAATGGACTGTTTCTTTTCAGCGTCCGATGTGGTTTTCTCCTGCGACAGCTGCCACTCGACAGATGCCGGCAGCTTGTCCTGCAAGATGGCTCTACCGTTGCGTCTGACCGGAGTAGATTCCTTCTTGCTCGTTTTTGCCTTCTCGGCTGTTTGTGCCCGTTGATCCGCACGCTCGAGAATCTGCTTGACTGCCTCGTCCACTGTCGCAATCCGCTTCGCTTTCCAGCTGTCACGAATCGTCTCCATGTACGCTTTTGGCAGCTCCATTTGCATGCTGGCTAGCGTATGGAGCAGCAGCGCATTGACGACATCCGGCTGCATCCCATCCGCAAATACAAGCGTTTCAGCCCGTTCCAAAAACACCTTGCTAATTCTGCCACCGACGACCTTTTCCAACAGGGTCACCGGAGATAGCTGGCGACAAGCACGAATAAAGGCTTCGCTGCCAGGCTCAGGCAAGCGACCGGGTCCCCATCCATCCTCTGTCGTGTCAGTTGCAGGCGTAGTCCGGTACAGCTTGTCTTCCGTGTAACGTTGTACCAAACGCTTGCGCAAAACTTCTCCGTCCAAACTCCGATCCGATTTGTACAGCGTCCAATCACGCAACTCCTGCCCCATCCCCCAGCTGTCCAGCTGATAGAAATGGCACAGCGAGAATAACAGCTCCATGTTCTTGCCTTCCAACACTTTGACCGAGTCGGCATTATCCGGCAAGTACAGGCGCAAGGACGATACACTCAGCGAATGGTTGACCTGTGCCTCGTAGCCTGATTTCATCGGCGCTTGCGGGAAGCTAGTGTCCATCTCGGTTAAAAACTGATCCCGCTCCGATCCTTTTTTCACTTCCAGCTCCGATGGTTTCAACGACTGGAACACATCGTGGAAGTCTTTCGTGACGTTTTCCACAATGGAGTATTCTTGATCCAACTGACTGCCAAGCGTGTCTGCATAATACTGGCGCAGTTGCGAATAGCGAACGTTTTCGATTTTGTTTAACAACATCAACGACAGTACATAGTCTGCAAAAAACTCAGCCGGACTAAGCGGCGGTTTGATCAAGTACTCGTAATAATAGTCACGCTGCTGATTTTCCCTGCGGCGCACCTCAACTAGCCCGATTGCCTCCAAACGTTCACGCGCATCCAATAGCCGGTCCAGAGAAAGCGAAGTCGTCAGCATCAAACTGCGATGGGTCCCCTCCGAAGAGGCTCCGCTCACCTCCTGCACGCCATGGACGAGCAATTGGTAGAGAGCGTACGATTCGACACCGATGATCGGCAAGTATAGCTGCGTAACAAAGCCCATTTCGGCAAAGCCAATCGGTCTTGCCATCCGCACCAGATAACGATCCTTCGGCAACAACTCGTTCCAAACTAAACGACGCATCAGATCTTTCCTTCCTGACAAAATTCGATTCTTTTATTATAGCATGACAACCCATTCATTCGCGGAAAAATGAGTTGGAAAACCAAAGAAGCCCTGGCGGATTGGCCGCAAGAGCGAGAAAGAAGTTGCCAGTCTGGCAGAAAAAGCTTATCTATTCTTTCGGAAACGAGCTGTTTCGCGCTTGAGCCAATAGCTCCTCCAGCTCTTTCATAAATACATTGATATCTTTGAATTGACGGTATACAGAGGCGAAGCGCACATAGGCGACCTCATCAACATGGTATAAACGCTCCATGACCTTCTCCCCAACGTCATTGCTCGGGATCTCTGCTTGTCCGCAACTGCGTAATTCTTTTTCAATGTCGTTCACTACATTTTCAAGCACTTCCAACGGGACGGGACGCTTTTCGCAAGCACGCACCAACCCGCGCAATATCTTGTCTCGACTGAATTCCTCGCGTGTTCCGTCCTTTTTCACAATTAACAAAGGTGTTTCTTCTACCATTTCAAAGGTAGTAAAACGGCGCTCGCAGGCTTCGCACTCACGGCGGCGACGAATGGATTTATTATGATTGAAAGGACGTGAATCCAGGACTCTAGTCCCATTATATTCGCAAAATGGACAACGCATATCAGAATCAACTCCAATACTGACAATACTTGTCTACAGTGTCCCTCATATTCCTGTCAGAAGTCAAGTCAATCCTTGTACCTATTTAAAGCATAAGTCGAATGGAGTACAATTATGGTACTGTTGGAGGGATAGTCATGCGTTTAGTATCTTTAAAACACCTACAGCCTGGAATGAAATTGGGACGTACGGTCTTCACAGAAGATGGAAAGGTGCTGCTTGGAACCGGTATGCAATTAACGGAACGACTCATTTCCGGATTAGAGCGAACTGGTGTTGATTCGGTGTATATCGATGATGCCCGTACCAATGACATCGTTGTGGAAGAAGTGATTCGCCCACAAACCAGACAAGTAGCTGTGGAAGCCATCGAGAAGACGATCAAACAAATTACAAACTCAAACAAGCTGGCCCGGAAAATTTCCTTAAAAGAAATGGGCCTTCATTTTCAGCGTGCCTTTAGTTCTATCTTGGACGACCTGATGCAAAACAAGCAAATGGTTGGACATTTGACGACGATCTCTTCTCATTCGCCATCCTTATACCATCACTCCGTGAATGTGGCCGTACTGGCGACTGCTGTCGGCATGTCTCTAGGCTACAATCGCACACAGCTCATCAATTTGGGGATAGGGGCCATGCTGCACGATATCGGCAAAGTGAGCCTGCCTGAAGAGCTGTTGCAAAAAACAGAGCGTTGGACAGACGAAGAGAAGGAAATCGCCAAACAACACACGATGCTTGGCTTTAATTTGTTGCGAAAGCAGCATGACATCTCGCTTTTGTCAGCCCACGTCTGCTTGCAGCACCATGAACGGCTAAATGGAAGTGGCTATCCACAGGGATTATCCGGCAAGCAAATTCACGAATTCGCGCAAATCGTCGGTCTCTGCGATATTTATGATTCATTGACTTCCCCACGTCCATGGCGCAAGCGGTACATGCCACAGGATGCTGTGGAATACCTGTTTGGGTCTGGCGGTACGTTATTCGAGCACCATCTCGTAAGTGCCTTTATCAAGCACATTGCTATCTTCCCGATTGGTAGCAGCGTCGTTTTGAATACCGGAGAAGTCGGGGTAGTGAGTCGGGTTGATCCGGATTATTCGCATCGCCCTACTGTACGTGTGATAAAAGACGGCCGAGGAAACGACGTCCCTAGCCCTTATGACCTCGATCTCAAAGCGAACATCCGACTGTTTATTATCGGCTTTGAAGATGATGATCTATTTAACGTGAACTCATTAGAAGATCCTCCTACCTCATCGTAAATACGAAGCAACGAAAAACCCCTTTGCTCGAAATATCGGCAAAGGGGTTTTGTATATGCTACTTATTTTACACCAACAGCAGCAGCTTCTCTTGTTGCAGCTTGATTGTGCTGCTCGGATACGTGGCGAACCAAGTCTACGACACGGCAGGAGTAGCCCCACTCATTATCGTACCAAGCAATGACTTTTACTTGATTGTCTCCCATTACCATCGTAGACAGACCGTCGATGATCGAGGAGTGATCATTGCCATTGAAATCGCTGGATACGAGCGGCTCGTCGCAGAACTCGAGGTAGCCTTTCATGCTGCCTTCGCTCGCTTCACGCAGGACGCGGTTTACTTCGTCCAATGTAACTGGCTTCTTCGTATTGACCACCAAGTCTACTACAGAAACGTTTGGAGTTGGTACGCGCAAGGAAAAACCGTTCAGCTTGCCATTCAATTCTGGCAAAACGATTCCTACTGCACGAGCAGCTCCTGTCGTCGTTGGAATGATGGACTCGCTAGCTGCACGTGCACGACGCAGGTCTTTATGCGGATTGTCGAGATTCACCTGATCGTTTGTAAACGAGTGAATGGTAGTCATGAGACCTTGTTCGATACCGAATGAATCGTTGAGCACTTTTGCCACAGGTGCGAGACAGTTGGTTGTGCAGGAAGCATTGGAGATAATGTGGTGATTGGCGTGGTCGTAGGTGCCTTCGTTTACACCCATTACGATTGTCACGTCTTCTTCTTTCGCTGGTGCTGTAATCACAACTTTCTTCGCACCGCTTTGCAGGTGCTTGCCAGCGCCTTCGCGATTGTTGAACTTACCTGTAGCTTCTACAACGATCTCTACTCCCAGGTCACCCCAAGGCAGCTTCAGCGGATCACGGTCAGACAGTACAACTGTTGCTTTTCCATCTACGATAATCTTGTTGTCTTGGACTTCCACTTTATTTTGCAGGCGTCCGTGGATCGTGTCATATTTCAACAAATGTGCAAGCGTCTCCGCTGGATAGCTAGCGTTGATTGCAACGATTTCAATGTTGGGGTCCTGGATAGCGCGGCGGAATACCATACGGCCAATACGTCCGAAACCATTAATACCGATTTTAATTGTCATATATAGAAACCCCTTTCGAATTGAGTTACGCTTATCTGATACTTTTATTATAATAAGTATGACACAATTATCAATGTGTTTTACTGAAAAATAAATATTTGGACGATTTACCCTACCCAAAAAAAGAGAAAAAACCGCTCTCTAACCCGTAAGAGAAGCGGCTTTTCATAATTTTCAACGTAATTGAAAGTCGTATATATTTTTGTAACGATCATGATAATAGAGCACTCGCTGGACATATTGACGGGTCTCCCCATATGGTATGTCCTCAACCGTGTCTCGAGTTCCGTTCCATTGCTCACTCGCGAGCCATCCATTTACTTTTCCCGGACCGGCGTTGTAGGCGGCAATGACTTTGACGATATCGCCATCATAGCGGGACAGCAAAAAATCGAGATACCATGTCCCAATCTCGATGTTCATGACAGGGTCGTACAAGTATTGACTGTCCTTTGGACGGAAGCCTGCCTCATTGACAATCCATTGCGCTGTTTCCGGCATGAGTTGCATGAGCCCGACCGCACCTTTTTTCGAAACGCGATCTGTCGCAAATCCACTCTCGGAACGAATGATGGCCAATACCAAATGAGGGTCCACCTTATATTTCAGTGCAGCCGTCACAATCTGTTGCTCATATTTGATCGGGTACATCCATTTCCACACCACTGGCGTGTTTAGCAGCAAAAATACACTCGCCAAAACGAGCAGAATCCATGCTGCACGTTTGCCAAAACTCATGATTGACGCTCCGATCGAATCGCGGCTAATACAGCCTCCACTTGACGCTCGGTTTCTTCACGCGAACCAGAATTATCGATCAAAAAGTCTGCGCCCTGCTTCTTCTGATCAATAGGAAACTGTGCCCGCAGTCTTTTTCGTGCTTGTTCTTCTTCCAATTCGTCGCGCTCCAGCATTCTCGCCAGTTGCATCTCGTAGGGCGCATAGACGACCACGATTTTTTCTACCATATGCGTAAGCTTGCTCTCATACAGCAGAGGAATGTCCATAAAGACGATCTCGGCTCCATTCGCTTCCGCTGATTCGGCCTCTTCCCGCATGACGCGGCGTACCTCGGGATGGACGATGGCGTTCAGCTTTTGACGCTCGGACTCGTCCGAAAACACGATCTCACCTAGTTTTTTTCGATCAATTTGACCATCTTCCAATAGGATTTCTCTTCCAAAATGGCGCACGATCGCTTCATAGGCCAGTTTACCTGGTTCTACGACCTCTCTGGCGATTTGGTCAGCGTCAATGACAGGAATTCCACGCTCTCGAAGCATACCTGTCACCGTGCTTTTCCCAGTGGCAATTCCGCCTGTTAACCCTAGTATCATGCCCATCCTCCTCCCTTGGTCGAACTGTTATAACTGCTTTGTGAAAAACTTCTCGAAGTTTTTCATGAAAATACAATGACCGCTTGCGGTCGCCAAAAGAAACGGTCACTACTGGTTCTTTTGGCAGTCCGGGCAAATATGCGTCCCTCTGCCGCCGACTACAAACCGAATGATTTCGGCTCCGCACTTCGTACACGCCTCATCTTTTCGTCCATACACTAATAGAGATTGCTGGAACATTCCCATCTCGCCCTGTCCGTTCACATACGACTTGATGGAGCTACCACCTTGTTCTACCGCTTCTTGCAAAGTGGAGACGATGCTTTCGTGCAGTCGAATAACTTCTTTATCTGTCAGCTTTCCTGCTGGTTTCTCCGGATGAATGCCTGCTTTAAAGAGTGACTCGTCCACATAAATATTCCCCAGCCCTACAATACATTCCTGGTTTAGGAGAAGCGGCTTAATTTTTGTTGACCGTCCTTTTAACAATTTCCCCAAAACTTCAGGAGTAAAACTCTTATCTAGCGGTTCTACCCCCAGTTTTGCCAAAGGTCCAATGGTTGTTTCCTTCCCCTTAGGGAACAGATCCATCGTCCCGAACTGGCGAACATCCCGATAACGCAGCTCCGTCCCGTCCGTAAAATGGAAGACGACATGGGTATGCTTCTCAACGGGATCATCCGCCTGATACACGCCATAGCGCCCTTCCATTCGCAGATGGGACACGAGCACGTCCTCGTTTAAGAAAAACTGAATGAATTTTGCCCGCCGTTGGATATCCTGGATGGTTTGTCCCACCAAGAGAGATTTGAAAGCTTCCACGTCATCTGGCTGACGTACAATACGCGCCAAATGAACACTTACTCTCTCGATCGTTTTTCCCATAACCAAGCCACGCAAAGTCCTTACGACGGTTTCTACCTCCGGCAATTCTGGCATATGCCCTCCTCCTCTCGCTGTCTATCGATCCTTATGTCCTAGGCATGCCTACTTCGCATCGTACCAGGTACGTCCGTCACTGACGTCCACCTTGAGCGGCACGTCGAGGGACAGCGCACTCTCCATCACTTCTGGTACCAGCTTGCGCATGACCTCAAGCTCGTTGTCTGGCACTTCAAATACAAGCTCATCGTGCACCTGCAAAAGCATGCGGCTAGCGAGACCTTTCTCCTCGAGCGCTTCCTGCATGCGAATCATCGCCAGCTTGATCACATCGGCAGCAGTCCCCTGGATCGGCGTGTTCATCGCGGTACGCTCGGCAAACGAACGCAGGTTAAAGTTGCTGCTGCGAATATCAGGCAGGTAGCGGCGGCGGTTCAACAAGGTCGTCACATGGCCATCCGCCTTCGCCTGCTGAACGATCTCGTCCATCCAGCGCTTCACACCAGAGAAGACATCAAAGTAACGCTCAATGAAGTCCCCAGCTTCTTTACGGGTAATATTGAGGTTTTGCGACAGACCGTAGTCGCTGATGCCGTATACGATCCCGAAGTTGACCGCTTTGGCCTGACGGCGCATCAGCGAAGTCACTTCTTCCTCACTCACACCAAAGACGTCCATCGCGGTGCGGGTATGAATATCCATTCCTTTTTGGAAGGCGTCAATCAAGTTTTCGTCTTGCGAAATATGGGCCAAAATCCGCAGCTCAATCTGGGAATAGTCGGCCGCCAGCATGTACCAGCCATCCTCTGACGGGATAAACGCCTCGCGAATCTTGCGTCCTTCTTCCATGCGGATCGGGATATTTTGCAGATTCGGGTCTGTGCTGGACAGGCGTCCTGTCGCCGTAGTCGCTTGGTTGTAAAGCGTATGCACCTTGCTCGTCTTCGTATGAATTTCCTTGGTCAAACCTTCAATATACGTAGAACGGAGCTTGCCGAGCTGACGGAAGGTCAGGATCGCATCGATGATCGGATGATACGGGGCGAGCTTCTCCAATACATCCGCACTAGTAGAAGGCCCGGTTTTAGTCTTTTTCAATACAGGCAGAGACAAGCGGTCAAACAAAATTTCACCCAATTGCTTCGGCGAGTTGATGTTGAATGCCCCACCCGCCAGCTCGTAAATCTGATCAGTCAGACCCGCTAGCTTTTTATCCAAGTCTTCCCCCATTTGCACGAGACGCTCACTGTTTACTTTCACGCCTTGCTTTTCCATGAGAGCCAATACCATACTCAGTGGTGCTTCCAATTCGCCGAGCAGCTTTTCCATTTCGTTTTCCGCCAGCTGCTCGCGCAATACTGGAACGCTCTGCCAGATGGCTGCCGCTTTATGTGCCACATGCTCGCTCAGCACGTCCATTTCAGGAACAAGACGCTTGGCACCCTTGCCGTACACCTCTTCATCTGACAATACCCGTGTCTGAGCGTATTGTGCCGCAATGCTATCCAAGGTCGGGTTGCTCTCAGCCGCATTCAGCAGGTAAGAAGCGAGGTACACATCAAAGCTGATGCCTTTTATCGCAAAATCATGCCAAGCGAGTCCAACCGTATCTCGCTTGCCGTCAAATACCCACTTTTCCTTTGCCGGATCAGCCAGCCACTCACAGAGCGCCTTCCATTCCTTGGCTACGTCCCACGGCACAAACATCACCGTATCTTCCGTAGCCAGTCCAATCCCGAGGAAAGGCGCATGATGATAGTTTTCCCCGTCCATTTCGATGTAAAGAGCCATTGGCGAAGTCAGCTTGGACTCGTACGCCGCTTTGTTTTCCTCTGAAATCATCTCAAATGAGAATGGCTTGGCGTCTGCTTGTCCGCTTCCACCTTCTGGCTGTGCCACTTTGATCTTGGACAAGAGCGATTTGAATTCCATCTTTTTAAAGAACTCGCTCACAGGTAGGCCATCATAGCCTTCAAAGCCAGTCTCTTGTACATCCAGCTCCACAGGCGCTTCACGCAAAATGGTTGCCAAGGCTTTACTCATGTTCGCCTTGTCTACATTCTCACGCAGGTTCTCTTGCAGCTTTTTACCTGATACTTTATCGATATTTTCCAGTACTTGCTCAACAGAACCGTATTCGTGCAGCAGCTTCAGCGCTGTTTTTTCCCCGACACCAGGAACACCTGGAATGTTGTCGGACGAATCGCCCATCAAGCCTTTCAGATCAATTATTTGCAGCGGCTTAAGGCCGTACTTTTCGTGAATTTCTTCCGGAGTGTACATCTCGATTTCGCTAACTCCCTTGCGCGTCAAAGCAACGGATACATGCTCGGACACGAGCTGCAGCATATCTTTGTCTCCGGTAATGACAGTCGTTTTCCAAGCTTGCTCATCTGCCTGCTTCGTCAACGTACCGATAATGTCATCCGCCTCATAGCCTTCCAGCTCGAAGCGTTTGATTGAGAAGGCATCCAACAGCTCCCGAATCAGTGGAAACTGTTCAGACAGCTCCGGCGGAGTTTTACTGCGTCCCCCTTTGTACTCGGCATACTCGCTATGGCGAAACACGACTTTTCCCGCGTCAAAAGCAACCATGATATGCGTCGGCTTCATTTCCTCCAACACTTTTAACAGCATAGTCGTAAAGCCCAGCACTGCGTTTGTATGCAGTCCTGCCGATGTGGACAACAAAGGGAGCGCATAAAACGCCCGGTTCGCAACACTGTTTCCATCAATCAACACAAAATGACTCAAGGAATTCGACCCCTCTCGTTACAAAACTACTATCTTTAATCGTAACATAGGGCAAACATCAAAGCCAAGCCGTAGATATGGCGGGTAAAGCACAAGGTGATTGAACAGACTATGAAAAAAATGGACAAGGAAGGTGATCTTATGAATGGGAGAAATTTGATTCCGATCGTGCTCACGCTTTTACTTTCCCTTGGGGCGATTCCAGTGACTGCTAACTCCACCCCAGCCCCTGCACCCGTCGTCAAAAAGCTGATGGCATTTGTCATTGATGATTTCGGGAACAACATGCAAGGGACGGAGGAAATATTAGCAATGCCAGTCCCTCTGACTGTTGCCGTCATGCCGTTTATGCCCAGCACAAAGCAGGATGCCGAGCTCGCTCATCAAAAAGGTCATGATGTACTCGTTCACATGCCGATGGAGCCAATGAAAGGAAAACGCTCCTGGCTCGGTCCTGGAGCCATTACGGCTGACCTGTCCGACGATGAGATTCGCAGTCGCGTGGAGAAAGCGATTGACGATGTGCCACATGCGATTGGCATGAATAACCATATGGGCTCAAAAATTACGGCTGACGAGCGAATCATGCGCATCATCATGAAGGTCGTCAAAGAACGGGGCCTTTTTTACCTGGACAGCAAGACTACCGATAAAAGCGTGGCGGCGAAAGTCGCAGCCGAAATGGGCGTCCCCCATGCAGTGAATCAAATTTTTCTGGATGACGTATACTCTGTCCCACATATTACGAAGCAGATGGAGCTCGTCTGCAAAAAAATCCATAACCATCCCCTATGTATCGCAATTGGTCATGTTGGACCTCCTGGCAAGAAAACAGCCTCCCTTCTGCGCCAGTACATCCCGCGAATTCAGAAGGAGGCCGAATTTGTAACCATTTCAAAGCTTATCCAGCAAACTACTCATTAATTTTCTCCACCAGCTCTCCTGCACACTAGCCTCCGTTTTCAGATTTTGTGATAGCTTTACGTATTCGCTCACGGCCTCTGTAATGGCCTGAGCGATTTTTTCTTGTGCTTTGGGATTCGTTAACATTTCGCGGTCCTGCGCGTTGCTGATAAACCCCATCTCCACGATGACAGACGGACAGTAGTTATGTCGGAGCATGTAGTACGTCTTGCCCTTGACTGGCTTTTCGTTGGACCCTGAGAGCTTGTTCAGCGAGTTTTGCAGCAGCCCTGCCAACAGGTAGCTTTCTTCTGTGTTTTGATGCAAAATAATCGCTCCTCTGCGCCGAGGACTCGGTGACCAGTTTACATGCAAGCTAAGCATCATCTGCGGGCCAATTTCTTTTGCCAAATTCTTGCGCTGAGCCAGGTCACGTATATGGCGGGATCGGTTGTCCAACCAACGATTGTCATCACTCAGGGCAACATCCTTGTGGCGGTTCAAAGCCACGGTGTAACCCGCAGCTGTGAGTTGTTGGTAAAGTCGTTTGGCAATTTGCAGATTGATGTCTTTTTCGTACAAATCCCCAAATGAAGTTCCCGAATCTACACCTCCATGTCCAACATCAATCAAAATATGAAAGGGGGTGAGCGGCAATGCCTCACTTCGCGTCGGGATACAGATGAGGATAAGCATGAAAGTAGTTATACGGAAAAAAGCCTGTAAGTTTCTCATGCCAGTAGGATAACCGGATTGAAAAGAAACCTTTCAAGCGGTGAGGTACACATAACATTGTGAATTTTTTAATCCAACTGTACAATTACAATTAATGAACCATGACCTTACCCGCATAAGAAGGTGTACTGATGAATCAATCTTTGGAAAAACCGTTATTTCCTCCGTATTTGGCTCTCTTAATCGGGGTGATCGCCATTTCCTCTTCTGCGATTTTTGTAAAGCTATCGGATGCACCTGCTCCGATTATTGCTACGTATCGCCTGATTTTTTCCGTTCTATTAACGCTTCCTTTTTTATTTTGGAATCGTGGTGCCCTCGCAGAGATTGGAGAAATGTCCAAGAAAGTGTGGCTACTCTGTATTTTATCGGGAACCTTTTTGGCAAGCCATTTTCTGTTGTGGTTTGAATCACTGAACTACACATCTGTAGCCAGTTCTACTGTGCTCGTAACGTTACAGCCATTATTTGCCTTCATTGGCGGCTACTTCTTTTTTGGTGAAAAAGTTCGATTTCTTGCTCTAACCGGCGGCTTTCTGGCTATTGCAGGTAGCTTTGTGATTGGCTGGGGAGATTTTCAAGTAGGCGGCATGGCTCTGTGGGGGGATTTCCTCGCATTGATGGGAGCTGTCACCGTGACGGGCTACTGGCTGGTCGGGCAGTACGTTCGCCAGCATATGTCTTCCTTTGCCTATACACTCGTCGTCTATACGGCAACCAGCGTGATTCTCGTCTCCTATGATCTGGCTCTCGGGTATTCGCTCGTCGGTTACCCTGCGGCGGATTGGGGCTGGTTCTTCTGTCTCGCCCTGTTCCCGACCTTGCTTGGACATTCTATTTTTAACTGGATCATTAAATGGCTCAATACGACGACGATCTCCATGGGGATTTTGGGAGAACCGATCGGGACTGCGATTCTCGCTTACTTCATCTTGGGTGAAGTGGTAACGCCTCCGCAATGGATCGGCGGCTTGATCATTATCGCCGGTATTTATGTGTTCATTCGTTTTAACCAACCTGCTAAAGGAGTGTCCTCCATTGAACAAGCAACCGGAGAAGCGCAAAAGCTTGCGTGAATTCGTCAAGGGACTGAGTATTTGGGCGAAGATTGGCTGGACAATTCTGCTTGGCTACATCGTAGGACGGATTTTGTACTGGTTATTTAAAATGATGTCCTAACAGGAAAAGGGGCAATTCCAAAGAAGTCTTCGATAAGACTTGCGGAATTGCCCCTTGCTATTAGGCTGTTGCCTTCTCAGTTGCTGGCACCTGTTGCTGCGTTTTTTTCGGCTTTTTATGCAGGAAGTACAGAAGTGGAATCGAGAGGACAATAGGGATTACTGAGACGAGGAAAGTATCCCCGATGCCTTGGACCAACGATTCTTTTGCCATCATTCCGTACAAAATCGCGCTGGCTCCCCCTGTCGCACTCGCTGCATCTACCCCTACTTGTGCATACATTCCTGAAATGCCACTGATAAACTGCGTTGCCATATCCGTATTCAAGTTGTCAGAGATTGAGGCCATGTGGAAATTTTGACGTGCCTGCATGATCACTGTCAAAATCGCGATGGCAAACGAACTCATGACCTGACGCAATACGTTGGACAGCGGAGAGGCATCCCCCACACTTGTACGCGGAACAGCGTTCATCCCTACGGTGGACAGTGTCATCATACACAAGCCGATTCCGATCCCGCGAATGGTCAGGATCATATCGATCCACGAATGCATGCTGTCAGCAGATAGATTGTGCAATTCATACGTCGTGATGCTCATAATGGTCAAGCCGACCAATCCAATCGGGCCGACCCCATATTTATCCATCAGCTTTCCGCTGATTGGCATCATGATAGCCATGGCAATCGATTGCGGCATCAGCAAGATTCCAGACTCCATAGCCGTCAAGCCCTGAATGTTTTGGAGGAAAATCGGCATCAGGAAGATACCGCCCATCATCCCCATCATGACGAAGCCGGAAGTCAAAATACTGATGGTGAAGGTAGGGATCTTCAAAAGCCGCAGATCGAGCAGCGGACTTTCCTTCCCCAGCTCGACCCAGACAAACAGGATCAAGCTCATTACCGCAATGAAAAACAAACTGACGATGAAAAAGGAGGTCCAGCCCTCTGCTTGCCCTTTACTCAAAGCGAGCAACAGCGTCCCGAAACCGACGATGGCAAGAAATGCTCCCAAGAAGTCGAACTTTAACTCTGGCTTTTTCGGCGTTTCCTTGAGCAGTACGATACTCATGATCACCGCAAAAATACCAAAGGGTACACCGACCAGAAAAAGAAATTGCCAGCTTAAAAATTCGATGAGATACCCACCCAAGGTCGGGCCAAGCGCAGGGGCTGTCATGGAAGCAATCCCGAATATCCCCAATGCCATTCCGATCTTTTCACGCGGAACGATCATGTAAATCATCGACATCCCGATTGGCATGATCATCCCCCCGCTGACGCCTTGCACGACGCGAAAAGCAATCAACGAAGAGTCACTCCACGCCAATGCACAAAGGATGGACGAACAAGTAAATGCTGATAAGGAAAGTACAAATATTTTTTTCGCGCCGAATTTAGCGGACAACGAGCCGCTCATGGGAATCATGACGGCGTTTGCCAGCATATATCCGGTCAATACCCACTGCATGGTCTCGGTACTCGAACCAAAAATATTGACCATGGCAGGCAGGGCAACGTTAATCAAGCTATTGTTCAGAATCGCAACGAAGGTTCCTGAGAGGATGGCGACAAGAGACAGCCACATGCCGCCGTTCCCGCTTTTCTCCTCTCGGTGTGCCACCGCTTCCGCCATGTGTCAACACCCCCGTTAGTTTGCGATCACCTTGCTGCCCTCGGACAGTTTGTCTGTCGGGTTCAGCACAATTTGATCATTGTCTTTGACGCCATTCGTGACAGTTGTCCAATCGCCGCTTGCGTTCTCTACTGCAACTTCCACTTGGTGCACAACGTTGTTATCTACTGTATAGATGTAATGCTTGCTGTCCTTTTCCAGCACAGCAGAGGTAGGTAATTTTGTTCCTGGTGTTGCCTGTCCTTGGAGCATAACCTCTGCTACCATACCTGCGCGCAGCATGCCGTCCTGATTATTTACCTTCACTTTGATTGGGAACGAACTGCTGTTGGTATCCGAAATCGGAGAGACAAACTCAACTGTACCTTTCAGCACTTTCCCACCCAGACTGCCTACCTTCACATCAACAGTGGAGCCGACTTTCACTTGGTTGATTTCGTTTTCCGGTACGCTTGCTTCTACTTTGACATCTGCCATATTCACTAGCACCATAAGAGGTGTCCCCGCTGCTGCCATTTCTCCCGGGTCAACCGCGCGCTTGGCGACGATACCTGTGATTGGCGCACGAATAATGGTATTGTCATAATTGCTTTTCGCCAGCTCGAGACTGGAGCCCAAACGGCTCACTTCTGCTTGCATAGCTGCTACCGTGTCGGCAGTTGGGCCTGCTTTTGCCAGATCGTATTGGGCTTGCGCCTGTTCAAGACCTGTGCGCGCCTTTTCCAATTCCAGCGAAGATTTCTCCAACTCAGCCTGGGACAATGCGCCTGCATCAAACAGTGCTTTCATCCGATTGTAGTTGCTCTCAACCACCTTCAGGCTGGCTTCTGCCTGCGTGACAATACTTCCAAGCTGCGTCAGTTGCTCATTGCGTGCACCTGCTTTTGTATCTCGCAGTTTTGCCTGAGCACCTGCAATAGCTGCCTGTGCCTGATTGATCTGCTGCTGATAATCGGCTGCCTCCAGCGTGACCAGAACATCGCCTTGCTTGACGACTGCACCTTCTTTTACATTCACGCTCGCTGCTTTTCCAGAAACTTTAGAAACGACTTGGATCTCCTCAGATGCTGCCACCTTACCATTGGCGATGACACCCGTAGAGCCAGAAGTCACCTTCCACGTCTTCACAACAGGGACGTTCTCGCTCGTTTGCGTTGCTGAAGATGTCTCGCTACAGCCCGCTGCAATAAGCGAAACGGCTGCCATGACTGCAGCGATTGTTTTCCATTGTGCTGTCTTTTTCATGCTTCATTACATCTCCTTCACGTGCACTTTGATCTCGGCGTTCAATCCGGCCACGAGGTCCAGACCTGCTGTGTCATCTATGGCGATTTTGATCGGGATACGCTGGGTTACCTTGGTGAAGTTCCCGCTCGTGTTGGCCGCTGGCATCAAGGAAAATGTAGAATTCGTCGCCTTTCCGATCTCCATCAAATGACCGCCCAATTTCTTACCTGGGTAAGCGTCAATCGTAAAATCGACTTTTTGGCCGAGTTTCAAGCGTTCGATCTCAGTCTCTTCCAAATTGGCGGAGATGTACAATTTGCTTTCGTCAATCACGAGAGCTACCGATTGCCCTGTTGAAACAATCTCTCCCTCTTTGGCTTGCGTTTTAATCACCGTACCTGTAATGGGGGAACGCAACACGCTGTTTTCCAGCATGGTCGTTGCTACATTGCTTGTATCTTGCTGCCCTACGATTTGATCCGCTATAACGGTGTCGCCTTCTTTGACAGCGAGTCCGGTCAGTTTGCCTGTCATTTTGGGCATGACCCGATAAATGTCTCCCGCAATCCGGGCATCTTGTGTGGTCACATAATGCGCACCTTGATACCAATAGTAGTAACCGATTCCTCCACCACCTGCCACGATCAGGAGCAAAATGACATACAAAACCAGTTTTCGCTTCATGGTTTCTCCTCAACTTTCTCGTTCTTCTAGTTTCGCAATCAATGTTTCCATCGACTGAATAATGATGTCTAAATCCTCATCGGAAAATCCATGGAAAATACGCTTGTAAAAATTCTCTGAGAAAAAATCAACTTTTGCGAACAGCTCGGAAATCTTCGGTGTTTTACGAATCCAGACAACACGTCGGTCATTCTCATCACGTACACGTTCTACGAGTTGTTCTCGTTCCAAACGATCAATGATGCCAGAAACGGTGCTGTAGGATAAGTCTACGGCTTTGCTTATCTGACCGATCGTTTTGGGATCAGGATGTATTTCTCGAATGACCATTAGCTGCGGGACAGTCACACCATATTGGGACAGTTCTTTTGTGGCCATTGTGCCAAAAGTCTTGTTCAACCGTTTTAACAAGTCCCGAATATGCAGTGATTTATTCATAACGCACTCCTTTCTTAAGTAATATTTCGTGTACGAAATTTATCACATGAAAACTATACGATGTTTTTCTATCCGTGGCAACTATTTCTTTAGGTGAAACTTTAACTAGGCAAGCTTTTAGAAGCATGCTTGGGATGGGCTGTAGTGGTGGGGAGGAAACAGGAGAAAACGCTCAGATTCTAGGGCCACCCGCTGGGGGATTGACTGCACGACTCCATGGAAAAAGCGAAACCGCGTCCAAAGTCGTCCTTTCAGGATGCGTCTCAGAGGTGGACGCTTAAGAGCGTGTTTCGCTTTTTACATTGCGTCTCGGTCGGTGTCCCTAAGATCTTCGCTGTTTTCTCCTGTTTCCTCTACGAGCTTTCCGTTCGCAAACGAGTTTTAAAGAGCTAAAAGAATGAAGAAATATCATCAGTTACGACAGAGAAGAATATTTCCAGACGTAGTGACTTGTGGAGGCCTACCGAGCGGAGAAGGGATTCGCGGGCAAAAGAAACGCAACCGTGCCCACGCGACGTAGCGGCTACCACTTTTGCGTTTCTCCGCGAATCCCTTCGGAGCGGACAGTCTCAACCCTCAGCGGGACGGAGTCTGGAGCCTAGACTGGAAATATTCTTCTCCCCACCGCAGCTACATACATTAGAACTTCAAGTTGTTGCTGTAGTGCTGGGGAGGAAACAGGAGAAAACGCTCAGATTCTAGGGCCACCCGCTGGGGGATTGACTGTCCGGCTCCATGAAAAAAAGCGAAACACGCGTCCAAAGTTGTCCATTCAGGGGGCGTCTCAGAGGTGGACGCTAAGGGCTTGTTTCTCTTTTTTTCATTGCGCCTCGGGCGGTGTCCCTAAGATCTTCGCTTTTTTCTCCTGTTTCCTCTACGAGCTTTCTGTGCTTAAACGAGTTTTAAAAGCCTTAAATGAATGAGGAATGTGAGCAGTTACGCTAGAGAAGAATATTTCCAGACGTAGCGACTTGTGGAGTCCTACTGAGCGGAGAAGGGATTCGCGGGCAACAGAAACGCAACCGTGCCCATACGGCGTAGCGGCTACCACTTTTGCGTTTCCCCGCGAATCCCTTCGGAGCGGACAGTCTTAACCCTCATATGGACGGAGCCTGGAGCCTAGACTGGAAATATTCTTCTCCCCACCGTAGCCTCGCACTAAAAGCAAAAAAACCGACACCCCTTCTCATCTCTAAGGGATTGTCGGTCCATTTTCATTCAAAATAGATGGAGCATCCGGTGCTTCTTCAGGGGTCGTGCGGCGTACGCTTGGTACATTTCGCGGCTCATGCTCCATTTCTGGAAAAGAGTGAACCGTCACGTACATGCTTCCATTGCTCGCGATCGCACGAATCAAGACGGGATAAGCGTATTTGTTTTGAAACACAAAATCAGGGCCGTACCAGCTCACGGTTGCATCTCGACCTGGAGGTACGTACGCTACGTTTCGACTGTGGGAATAGCGCTGAATAATGTGCAGACCTGCCTGATCTACCGCATTGAACAACGTAGACGATACTTGGCAGATTCCTCCCCCGATGCCTTCCGACAGCTCTCCTCTGACAATGATAGGAGCCTGCAAATACCCTTTTTCTTTCGTACGCTGGCCCACTACCTTATTAAAAGAAAAAACTTCTCCTGGTAACACCACGTAATTGTTAATCGCCTGCGAGGCAAGCTTGATGTTGTGTACACGATTCCGGTTGCCTGCATTAAAATAGGTCGCATATTGTCCGATCCTTTTTTTCCGAACCTGACTCATGAGAGCCTTGTCTACCTTCGGGAATATCTCTTTGTAGCTGACATTCATACTTGCGGCTCCCGCACCGTAAAAATAATCATAAAAACGTGCGTGAAATGCTAGATCATCTAGCTTTCTTCCCTTAGCTTCTGGAACGATGGCCCCGGCGTTATTAATCGTTGCATTGATCGGCTCGATGTATGTTTTTTTCGCCAACTCTTCCACCATTCGAGCAAGCTTGCTGTCATCGACCAAAGGAACGCCATCAAAGGGAAGAGCATAATCAGCCCGATTGAGCATAGCTACTGTCTTGCCCTCGATCTCTACCTGCAAAAAATTCGTTGGGTCGAGGGGATTGATTAACAGTAACAGAGCCATCGTCATAGCAAAACCCATCCGGCTGCTCACCTCCATTCTCCAACAACGATCCTCTTCCGTTCTTGTAGTATGAGCAGTCGAACGGGTTTCATTCTACGACTTGAATTCGATTAGCTCATCTTCGTCAGTCTGCTGACAATTGCTTGCGTAACTGCCCTGAGACGTTGCTGGTCCACCGCTTCCTGGTAAGCATTGTTCAACTGGTCGCGCAGCTCCTTCGCAGCGAGAAGATTCGCCGTTGCTTCTTTCACTTTTTGCTTGTATCTGACCTGAATATCCATTAACTCTTCTTCGTATACCTCATCTGTGCCAGGTTCAATTGCCCGTTCATACATATCGATAACCTCATCTGTCTCTTTGCTTGGAAAATACTCATGAGGTGCGGTGCTGTCAAAAATAGCGAGGCCCTTCTCAGGAACAATTACCATATCAAGGCTGTGCGGGTCTAATCCACAGTGGTATACTTCCACGTCAAAGCCGCGTGTTTTGGCTTCCTCCACCAACTTTTTCAGCATAGTAGACTTGCCAGAGCCTGGTCTGCCCTTGATAAAGTAGCGCTTCTCCAAATGGTCGGTCAGCTTCATGATATGATCTACGGGCCCCTGCGGCGTCGCTGCCCCCAAATACATACGCCTTACCTTTGCTTTCTTTTCCAGTTGCTCCTCGCCGAAGAACAAGGCTTTTACTTCTTCCGTAACACTATTGGCTTCTTCTCTATTGAGGTGCTCAATGTAGGGAGCCTCCCACTCATCGTGGATGCGGAGCGCCTCGCCAAAAGCTTGGTATGCCTCTTCACTCTTCCTAAAAATCTCTTCGTACCAACTGGCAATCTGGTCTTTCTCATCCACCAGCTGATCAATGTTGACCATCGACTGCAAATTGACCTGAATTTCCTTTACACCGGGAGAAGCTGGTCTCCAAATCCGGGGATAGCTTCCATCCATGATCGCCACTTTATACTTTGGAAAAATAACACCATCAAACTGCCCGTTCACAAAAGGCGAATGAATCCACTCCACTTCATCTGTCACTCGTGCTATTTGATTGCCAATCGCCTCTATGAGCGGTGAAGTAATTCCTTCTACTGTCCCTGTCAAAATATAAACACGCTCCAAGCCTTCCAATACGGAGTCATAAAACGTCTTGTATCCTCGCGCAGTATTCCCTGCGGCATATATATGGCGGACTTTTGTGGTCATTGCCCTTTCCCTCCTGTACTTCTTCTAGCTGCCATTGAATCGATGTATTGTATGCACAAAAGGGAGAATAGGCGTCTGTCTACAACCGTGAAAAAACCGCTGCCAGCTAATATTCATAGCTCACAGCGGCTTTTTGTTATTCGGGCATTATTTATTCAAATCCGTCATTTTTCCAGTAGACATATAAATAATCCATTCGCAGATGTTCGTAACATGATCGGCAATCCGTTCCAAATATTGCGCGACCAAGAGCAAATGCGTTCCTTGCGAAATGGCCTGACTGTTTTTCGTCATCAATTCAATCAGATCATGGAAAATCGTGGAGTACAGTTTATCAACAATGTCGTCGCGTGAGGCAATCTCTTCTGCCGCTTCTTTGTTGCGTGCAATATAGGCATTTAAGCAATCACGCACCATAGCCTTAACGTGATCAGCCATCATCGGAATATCGATGAGGGGTTTCACGTACGGGTCCGCCATCAAGCGTCGGGTCGTCTTGGCAATGGAAACGGCATGATCACCCATGCGCTCCAAATCCGTCACCAGCTTCAACATAGTTCCCAAGCGTCGCAAGTCACCACCGACTGGCTGCTGTAGCGCAATGAGACGGAAGCAATCGCTCTGTATTTCTTGCTCCAACTCATTGATCACAGGATCGCTTGCGATAACCTGTTCAGCCAGTTGGGCATCTCGCTCAACCAGACTCTTAATCGATTTATGAATGGCTTCTTCCACCAATGTGCCCATCGTCATGAGCTTGCGGTGCAGTATATCCTGCTGTTCTTCAAAAGCATGCCGTGACATTTCCCTCTTCCCCCTTCTTGTGTCTGACATGTCAAATGGTACAAGGCGATTGTATTGTAGAAGTAAAGCTACTATTTTGTTTGTGTAAATCTTTTTGCAGTTGTTTTTAGGTAAGGGGGAGTGTAACTGTGAAGGTTGTCCCTCTTCCTTCCTTGCTCTCCACACTAATATGCCCGTGCAAATTTTCCACGAGATGCTTCACAATTGCGAGGCCCAAACCTGTTCCACCTGAATCGCGGCTGCGGGCTTTGTCTACGCGATAAAACCGCTCAAAGATACGCGTGAGCTCCTTTTCCGGAATGCCAATCCCGGTATCCATGACTTGTATAGTGATGTTTTCGCTGTCTGCTTCTGTCTTGATGCTGATTTTTCCACCTTCTTGCGTGTAGGCGATCGCATTCGTCAACAGATTCAGGATGATCTGCTGCAAGCAATCCTTATCGGTCATCAGCCAAATATCTGGCTTCGGTGAAGGGAGCGTGATCGTCAATTCCTTGCGCTGTGCCTGGTCATGCATAATGGCAACTGCTGAACTGATCAAATCCTGTAAGTGAACCTGACCCAGATGCAATGGGATTCGCTTTTGCTCGATTTTGGAGAGATCCAAGATATCGCGTATCATTCGGTAGAGCCGCTCGCTCTCATCCGAGATGATTTGCAGGAAATTGCGACATGTTTCCTCGTCCTGCATCGCGCCTTCAAGCAAGGTCTCCGTGAAGCCCTTGATCGAGGTAATCGGCGTACGTAGCTCATGCGATACGTTTGCTACGAATTCACTGCGCATCTTCTCCAAGCGACGAATGTCCGTGATGTCATGCAGTACCACGACTACACCCCTCGACTCCCCCTTGAAGTTGATATAGGGAGCAAAATTCACGTCAAGAATGCGTTCCTGCGGGTAATAGATGTGTACCTCTTGACGAAACTTCTCGCTTCTGTCGAGGCACCTGTCGATGTATTGGCTAAGCCCAAAGCTTTTGCCTGCCTCGATATGCAGCTTGCCTACGATCTCATGGCCAGCAGTCCCCAACAGCTTTTCAACGGCTGGATTGACCAGCATGATCCGACGTTGCTCTGAAATGAAGATTACGCCACTCGTCATATTAGTCAGCACCCCTGCCAGGCGCTGCTGATTCTCCGAGATTTCGTACATCTGCTGCTCCAGGCTCGATGCCATGAAGTTGATCGCGCCTGCAAGCTGACCGATCTCATCCTTTGCTTTGATTCTCACACGGCTCTCATATTGGCGCTGTGTAATGTTGCGGGCTACCCGGGTGATCTCCTCGATCGGACGAATAATGGAAAAGGAAATGCGGGAAACGACAATCGATCCGACTACCAAGGTAACCAATAAACCAGTGAGTAAGCTGTACCACATTTTGTGGATCGTATCGGTAATATCTTTCATTGACATCGCTGAACGAACAACACCGAATATTTCGTTGTTCAGTTCAACAGGTACTGCAACGTACATCATGTCATAGCCGAGCGTCTCACTGAAACGGCGGGAAATCCCTGTTTCTCCTTGTAACGCTGCCTTCATCTCTGGTCGGTCATGGTGGTTTTCCATCTCTTCCGAATGGGAGGAGTTGTCGTACATCACTTGACCATCCTTGTCGATAATGGTGATCCGTACTTCATCTGCTGGCGCTACTTGTTTAACCCGATCCTCTAACGTCGCCTTATCAGAAAAGACGTCCGGGAATCGGACCGCCTGAGCGATGAGCTTCGACTCGCGAGACAATAGCTCATTCAGTGATTGGAGGTAGGAATTCTCAAGCACTTTGGCAAAATACATGCCCATCACCAATAGTACGAGAGAGATTAAACCCAAAATAGTCAAAGTGAGTTTGATTCGAAAGCGAGTCAAGGTAAATCCTCCGTTATCCTTCCAGTTTGTATCCTAATCCGCGAACTGTTTTAATGTATTTCGGGTTCTTCGTGTCATCCTCAAGCTTTTCGCGCAAATGGCTGACATGAACGTCCACAATTCGAGAGTCCCCGATGAAATCGTAGTTCCAAACAGCGTTCAACAATTGATCGCGCGTCAGTACACGCCCTTGGTGGCTCGCTAAATAGTTGAGCAGCTCGAATTCCTTTGGCGTCAGCTCGACCTTGACGTCTTTACAGAACACCTCGTACTTCTCCGGGTAAATGCGAATATCTCCGAATTGGAGCAACACCTCTTGATGCCCTGTAGTTGCTTCTGGCGTGTTCTGAAACCGCCGCAGAATGGCTTTCACGCGAGCAATTACTTCTCTCGGGCTAAAAGGCTTTGTCAAATAATCATCGGCACCAAGCTCAAGCCCCAAAATCTTGTCGAGCTCATCATCTTTCGCTGTAAGCATCAAGATCGGCGTATTATTGCGTTCTTGGCGCAAGGTTTTGCATACGTCCATTCCATCCATCTTGGGAAGCATCAAATCAAGAATGATAAAATCAGGCTGCTCGCTTTTAACTACTTCCAAGGCCTGTTTACCGTCAAAAGCAGTTACGACCTGAAATCCTGATTTTTCAAGATTAAATTGCAATAGCTTTACAATAGAAGCTTCGTCATCCACTACCAATACTTTGATCATCTGTCTGTTTCCCCCTAGCGTTGCAATGCTTGCGCTCGATTTTCTATCCTACGTCCCCTGAAAAATACTTCTCTCTACAATACTCAGTCTGCCAATGCTGATTGCGGAAAACAAGTAATTTTTTTGTAAAGACATGCTGTTCGTACATAGAACTTAGTGGCTTGGCAATAGTATTCCTCTTTTAGGTAAAGGTACTATATTAAAAATGCCTTCAAACTGTAGTGGTCGGGAGAAGCCCTGCCACATGTTTTCCAGTCGCCTGTATCCTCTCTGCGTTCGGGCGGTCTCCTTCCAAACATGTGACAGTGCTTTCGGACAGCTGTAGATGTATATATTGCTTTTACAACGTTTTGCAAGTGGGCTCAGTGAAGTTTTCTAGAGTTTAAAATCACATCCCTTTTTCATTGAGCGCTTTTAAAAAAACTGAAAAGCATCGTGGAAGAAGCGAATTTCCAGTCCAAGCGCCTCTGGAGCCCAGCTCAGCTCCGGAATAAATGGCGGGGAATTTCAGCTTCACTTATGAAATCCTCCCTCGAAACTTCTACGTTTGAAGCGCTCCCGCCATTTATTCCGGGGCGGACAGTCATACCCCTTGCGGGGCGTAGGCCGAAGCGTAGACTGGAAATTCGCTTCTTCCACCACCACAGCAACTTTAATAAAAAAGACGCCTTCCCAAAGAAAGGCGTCTTACATGTATTGATCTTATTTCAAAACAGCCATTACGCTGCGTACGGAGTCAGCAGATTTGTCGAGAGCTGCTTTCTCTTCGGCAGTCAGATCCAATTCGATCACTTTCTCGATCCCGTTTGTGCCGAGCAGAGTCGGTACTCCCAGGTAGAGATCGTTGTAGCCGTATTCTCCTTGCAGAAGAGCGATGGATGGTAGAATGCGTTTTTTGTCCTTGAGGATGGCTTCGGCCATTTGTACCAAGGAAGCCGCAGGTGCGTAGTAAGCGGAACCGTTCCCCAAAAGGTTTACGATCTCGCCGCCGCCCTTGCGGGTACGCTCTACGATCGCATCCAAACGGTCTTTCGGGATTAATTTTTCCAATGGAATACCACCAGCATAAGAGTAGCGAACCAAAGGAACCATGTCATCACCGTGACCACCCAGAACGAAGCCCGTTACGTCTTCTACAGATACGTTCAACTCCATAGCCACGAAGGTACGGAAACGAGCTGTGTCCAGAACGCCGGATTGACCGATTACGCGCTCTTTCGGGAAGCCCGACGTTTTGAAGAAGGTGTACGTCATCGCGTCAACTGGGTTGGACAATACGAGCACGATAGAGTTAGGTGCATATGTTTTTACTTGCTCTGCAACAGATTTCATAATGCCAGCATTCGTGTTAACCAAGTCATCGCGGGACATGCCAGGCTTGCGGGCAATACCAGCTGTGATGATGACGAGATCAGCATCTTTGATGTCTTCATAGTTGGCAGTACCTGTGATGCTTGCATCAAAGCCTAATACTGGCGCGGATTCCATCATGTCGAGCGCTTTACCTTTTGTTGGGTTTTCCAGTTGCGGAATGTCAACCAATACGATGTCGCCCAGTTCTTTTTGCCCCAAAATGAATGCAGTTGTTGCACCAGTGAAGCCACTACCGATAACAGCGATTTTTTTACGGTTGAATGCCATGAACTATTCCCCTCCAAAAATGTAAGTGTAAAAATTTGTACCCAAATCTATCTTACATGTTTTGAATCAGAGCGTCAGCAAACTCGGAGCATTTCAGTTCTTTTGCGCCTTCCATCAGACGAGCGAAATCGTATGTTACTGTTTTCGCAGAGATGGTTTTTTCCATGGAGTTGATGATCAGATCAGCTGCTTCGTTCCAGCCCAGGTGACGCAGCATCATTTCTCCGGACAGGATCACGGAGGATGGGTTTACTTTGTCCAGACCAGCGTATTTCGGAGCTGTACCATGAGTTGCTTCGAAGATCGCATGACCAGTCAGGTAGTTGATGTTTGCACCTGGAGCGATACCGATACCGCCTACTTGTGCAGCCAATGCATCAGATACATAGTCACCGTTCAAGTTGAGTGTTGCTACTACGTCGTACTCAGCTGGACGAGTCAGGATTTGTTGCAGGAACGCGTCAGCGATAACATCTTTCACGATGATTTTGCCAGCTGCTTCTGCTTCTTTTTGTGCTTTGTCAGCGTCGCCGCCTTCAGCTTTGATACGATCGTATTGTGCCCAAGTGAATACTTTGTCGCCGAATTCTGCTTCAGCTACTGCATATCCCCAAGTTTTGAAAGCACCTTCCGTGAACTTCATGATGTTACCTTTGTGTACGAGGGTAACGGATTTGCGGTTGTTCTCGATCGCATAGTTGATCGCTGCACGAACCAGACGCTCTGTACCATCTTTGGAAACAGGCTTGATACCGATACCAGAAGTTTCTGGGAAGCGGATTTTCTTCACGCCCATTTCGTTTTGCAGGAAGTCGATTACTTTTTTCACTTCTGGAGTACCTTCAGCCCACTCTACGCCAGCGTAGATGTCTTCAGTGTTCTCACGGAAGATTACCATGTCAGTCAATTCAGGATGTTTCACTGGGGATGGAACACCATCGAAGTATTGAACAGGACGTACGCAAGCATACAGATCCAGCTCTTGACGCAGTGCTACGTTGATAGAACGGATACCGCCGCCTACTGGCGTAGTCAAAGGACCTTTGATTGCGATCAGGTATTCACGAACAGCAGTCAGCGTATCTTCTGGTAGCCACTCGCTGTATTGGTTGAAGGATTTTTCACCTGCGAATACTTCGAACCAAGCGATTTTTTTCTCGCCCTTGTAAGCTTTTTCTACAGCTGCATCCAGAACGCGAACAGAAGCTTTCCAAATGTCAGGGCCAGTACCGTCACCCTCGATGAAAGGAATGACTGGATTGTTTGGAACTACCAATTTACCGTTATCCACAGTAATTTTTTCGCCTACAGTTGGTTGCGTCAGGTTTTTAAACACAAAAAATCCCTCCAGTGTTATATATATTCGGTGATTATGAATATTTCCAGACGTAGGAGAACTACCACTCACTTGTGGTAGTTCTCAAGCTTGCGCTCAGGAGCGATCAGCCTGGCTGACCACCTGCCCTCCACGCTCGAAAATAGCGAGTTCTTAGCGGCGGTCAATTGGAACGTAGTGTTGGTTGACCGGACCGGTGTAATCCGCGCGAGGACGGATCAGGCGATTATTTTCATACTGTTCCATGATGTGTGCTGTCCAACCGGACATACGGCTGATAGCAAAAATCGGTGTGAACAGGTCCGTTTCGAGGCCAAGTGAAATGTAAACAGATGCGGAGTAGAAGTCAACGTTTGGCTTCAATCCTTTTTCACCGGAAATCATTTCATCGATCTTCACAGACATCTCAAACAGCTCAGGGCGACCGATTTGCGCGGTCAGTGCTTTGGACATTTCTTTCAGCCATTTCGCACGTGGGTCACCATCTTTGTATACACGGTGTCCGAAGCCCATGATTTTTTCCTTGTTATCCAGCTTGGTGCGGATGTAGGATTCTACATTAGCCATACCGCCGATTTCGTTCAGCATTTTCGCTACTGCTTCATTAGCGCCACCATGCAGAGGGCCTTTGAGCGTACCAATTGCAGACACGATACCGGAATAAATATCAGTCAGAGTTGCAACAGTTACGCGAGCAGAGAATGTAGATGCGTTAAACTCATGGTCAGCATGCAGGATCAGAGCAACGTCAAACGCTTTTACTGCTGTTTCTGTTGGCTCCTGGCCTGTGAGCATGTAGAGGAAGTTTTGTGCAATCGTGAAATCTGCACGTGGAGCTACTGGCTCCAAACCTTTACGCATACGCTCGTAAGCAGCGATCAAGGTAGGAGTTTGTGCCATCAGACGGATCGATTTCCGATAGTTGGCTTCTGGAGACATATCTTGCGCTTCTGTGTCGTAGAGCGCTAACGAAGAGACAGCTGTGCGCAACGCCGCCATTGGGTGTACGCCTTTTGGATAGTGGCGAACGCTTTCCAGCACTTCTTTGGCCACTGCTGCATTTTCACCCAATTGTTTTTTCAAAGCGTCCAGCTGATCACGCTTCGGTAACGCTCCATGCCAGAGCAAATATACAACCTCTTCAAAAGTTGCATGTTCTGCCAGCTCATCGATGTTGATCCCGCCATAGCAAAGAACTCCATCGACGATCGAACAGATAGATGATTGAGCGGCAACAACGCCTTCAAGTCCACGAGTAGTTGTCATAGAACTCCCTCTCCTTTTCCACTCAAGTAGTAGTGCTTATCTAGTCTTCGCTTGTCCGCCATGACTGATAAACGGCCTGATCAAGTTCAAAATAGACGACTTTTTGAATATCCTATCTATGAAATTGTAAGCAGCGGTTTCTTTCATCCACCACTCTTGACAGGGAATGTATCCACGCAAATCCTCACAAGGTCGTACATGAAAATGACGCTCGTGTAAGGGGAGAGGCGAGAGAAAAGAATCCACTAAGACGACCCAATTATAAAAGATTATTGCGATTTTGTGAATAAGGTTAGCGAAAAAATGTTTCGAAGGGTGAAACGGAGTTTTGTTTTTTCGCGTTCTTGCTCCACCTATGAGGCATGCTGCATAATAGAAACATCAGTATTATGTTCGCACCTTCGCGGCGGAAAGGAGAAATCGTTTGAATCAGGAAAACTGGGTAGAGCGCCTCTTTCAAATCATTCGCTTGTTATGGGTCTGCCAGCTTGTCTATGTAGGGATTTGGGTATTCCAACACGCAACACCTTTACTGTACCCATTTATAATCGCTTTACTCATTGCGCTCATCATCAACAAACCCGTTACGTTTATGACCAGTAAGTTCCGGATTCCCCGCTGGCTTTCGGTCATTATCGCGCTCTTGGTTTTGATACTGCTCGCTGGCGGAGTGGCCACACTGATCATCACGGAAACGGTCGTGGAAATCGGAGAGCTGGCCAAGCGTTTGCCAGTCGTTGCACAGGAGCTGGCCCATTATTTGCAAACTACAATTTCTCAAGACTTTTTAATGGGACTGTACAATCAGATTCAGTGGTTTTATGCTCAGCTTGATCAAGGATACCAAGAGAAGCTCGCCAGTACGGTAGGCAGTGCAATCTCGACCATCACGAATGTCGGGCAGAACTTGATCGTCAAATTCCTGGATGGATTGAAAAACCTGCTTCTCTCACTCCCTAATATGGCAACAGTTTCCGTTATTTCCATCATGGGTGCCTTCTTTATCTCTAAAGATTTTTCCCTTTGGGAAGCGAGGGCTCGTCGTCTTTTGCCAACTGGGGTAAACAGCCGTCTCGATCAAATTTTCATCGATTTGCGCAATGCCTTGTTCGGATTCGTCAAGGCGCAGTTGACCCTCATCTCCTTAACCGCTGCCATCGTCATCATTGGCCTGTTGGTCATGCGTGTCGAGTACGCGATTACGATTGGCTTGATCACGGGCTTGGTCGATCTCTTGCCTTATCTTGGGACTGGGACCGTCTTTGTTCCTTGGATCATCTACATGTTTTTCAAAGGCAATTACACGATGGTCATTGGCTTATCCATTTTGTACGGGGTCGTCTTGATTTTCCGTCAAATTATCGAACCAAAAGTCGTTGCCGAAAACGTCGGTCTCGACCCGCTCCTCACGCTAGTCGCGCTGTTTGTTGGTCTCCAGCTATTCGGATTCCTGGGCTTGATCATTGGACCTGTTTCACTCGTCATGATCAACGCTTTGGTAAAAGCCAACGTCTTCGTAGATGTATGGGGCTACATCCGTGGGAGGAAAACCTGACCTCATGTAAAAAGAACCGCTTGCGAGCAGCTTGTACGTAGCTCGGAGCGGTTCTTTTTCATAAAGAATATTTGTATTAGCGTCGGAAAAACAATTGAACACGACCAGACGAGATAAGGTTCCACAGCCAGCGCTTTAATAGATGACGAATGATCATCCGTGTGTACGGAATGAGGAAGACCAGTCCAATCACATCCGTGACGAATCCAGGCAACAAGAGCAAAATGCCACCGATCAGGATCAAGACACCATCGATAAGCGAATCCGTAGGCATTTGGCCACGCGACAACTGGTGTTGGACCATGCGGAATACTTGCATCCCTTGCTGCTTCGCAAGCCAAGCACCCAAGATCCCCGTGAGAATGACCAGCACGACTGTATTCCAGCCGCCGATCCACGATCCAATGGTAATAAGCCCCCAAAGCTCTAAACCAAACGCAACGACAAATAGAATGGCAAAAAAGCGGAACATGCCTATTCCCCTCCTTTATGTTGGGAGTCCAACCAATCATAGATGTCAGGTACCGCTCGCGACAAGCGAATCGGCTTCAATGCTGTGTTGGTAAATACATGCATCGTCTCACCTAACACCAACAGCTGTTGGTCAGGCAATCTAACAATCTCGTAAGCAAATGTGAGACGGACAGGACTGATTTCTTTTACACGTGTGCGTATTTCTACCTCGTCGTCATAGCGAGCGGGCTGTTTGTAAGAGATGTTCGCATCTGTGACAGGCAGAAGTACGCCTTTTTCCTCTAGCTCACGATAGGTGATTCCCGCATGGCGAATCAGTTCTGTTCTTCCTACTTCAAACCAGTTCAAATAATTCGTATGGTAGACCACACCCATTTGATCGGTTTCGCCATAGCGGACACGCAATCGATGGGAATGAATAAACGGAGTCATTTTGGATCGCTCCTTTCTCTATAGGATGATTGTACCATAGTACCCCTATGTGGCTGTAGTGGTGGGGAGGAAACAGGAGAAAACGCTCAGATTCTAGGGCCACCCACTGGGGGATTGACTGCACGACTCCATGCAAAAAGCGAAACCGCGTCCAAAGTGGTCCTTTCAGGATGTGTTTTCAGAGGTGGACGCTTAAGGGCGTGTTTCGCTTTTTGCATTGCGTCTCGGTCGGCGTCCCTAAGATCTTCGCTTTTTTCTCCTGTTTCCTCTACCAGCTTTCCCTGTTTAAACGGGCTTTTAAAGATTTAAAAGAACGAAGAAATACCATCAGTCACGACAGAGAAGAATATTTCCAGACGTAGCGACTTGTGGAGTCCTACCGAGCGGAGAAGGGATTGGCGGGCAACAGAAACGCAACCGTGCCCACGCGGCGTAGCGGCTACTACTTTTGCGTTTCCCCGCGAATCCCTTCGGAGCGGACAGTCCCAGCCCTCAGTAGGACGGAGCCTGGAGCCTAGACTGGAAATATTCTTCTCCCCACCATAGCCACATACATAAGACCCTCAAGTTGTTGCTGTAGTAGTGGGGAGGAAACAGGAGAAAACGCTCAGATTCTAGGTCCACCCATTGGGGGATTGACTGCACGACTCCATGCAAAAAGCGAAACCGCGTCCAAAGTGGTCCTTTCAGGATGTGTTTTCAGAGGTGGACGCTTAAGAGCGTGTTTCGCTTTTTGCATTACGTCTCGGTCGGTGTACCAAAGATCTTCGCTTTTTTCTCCTGTTTCCTCTACGAGCTTTCCCGTGTTTAAATGAGCTTTTAAGGATTTAAAAGAACGAAGAAATACCATCAGTCACGACAGAGAAGAATATTTCCAGACGTAGCGACTTGTGGAGTCCTACCGAGCGGAGAAGGGATTGGCGGGCAACAGAAACGCAACCGTGCCAACGCGGCGTAGCGGCTACCACTTTTGCGTTTCCCCGCGAATCCCTTCGGAGCGGACAGTCCCAGCCCTCAGCAGGACGGAGCCTGGAGCCTAGACTGGAAATATTCTTCTCTCCCCTACAGCCACATAAAAAAACAGAGGCAGACTGATTTTCTCAGTCTGCCTCTTATTATTCAGATCGCTTAACGAATCGGGCAAGCTCCGCCTTCGCAAGATTCAGCGGTGGACAGGTCAGCCTCGCCGCCAGTTTCATACTGCTGCAAAATCGCAGGATCAAATGGCTTCATGGAATGCTTCAATGCCTCGTACTGTTCTTTGGTGCACTCTTCATATGGAGCCAATTGGTAGTTTCCGCCATCCAATTGCAAGAAGGATACCCCTACGAAATTATCCCAGTTATCGTAAACGATGTCTTCTACTTCTGCCCACTCTTCCTTGCGTACCGTAATGGTGTTCGAAGAGTTATGCTCCGTATATTCTTTCTGGAAACGGAAGTACGTATCGAATTGGCGCTTTGCACTTACTTCGTTCTTCGTTTCTTCTGCACCTGATGCTACAGGGAAATCGATTACGAGTGTACGTGCATTTGCCATGCGCTCTTCATACGTTTCGCCTGGTGTTCCTACCTCTGGGTTGACTGTCCAGCCAAGATTTTGTACCGCTTTTGCCAATGGATCCTCAGCATTGATACGAATGCGGCGGATGTAGTACGGCGAATGGGACCAGTGCAGACCGCTGGAGACACCACCAGCTACTTGAGACAGCGTACCTTCCGGCTTCACGGTCGTTACCAAGAGTGGAGAGTTCACACGCAGCTCATACGCATAACGGTTCGCCTCGTCACGAGCAGCATCGCCCAGCTGGCGCAGCAGTTCGAGCTCTTGCTCTTCTGTATAGCCAAGGGATGCCAGCGCATCCTTCACACCAGTAAGGGAAGTCCCGAGCAAACGGTCACGCTGTTGAACGGTATCCCAATGCGGCAGCTCCAACGTTACCAGCGTCATGCGCAGTCCAGCGCGAGCAGATTTACGTTGTGCTTCCAGCAAGCCATCGAGATCCAGATACTTGGAACTATCCCCGCGATCCTTCACGAATTCAACCAGATTGACTGTCGTCAGGTTGCAGACGCCATAAGAGTCGAGCAGGATTTCTGCACAAGGGTTCAAGCCCTCTGCATTTGGACGACGACGGTTTGCTTCTTCCAGGTTGATGAAGCCTGGTTCGCCTTCCAATTGCATCAAGGTGAACACGAGGTTCAAGAATGGTTTGGTCGGTTGTTTGGTAAAAGCGATGGAGTTGTTGGACATGCGGCGGTGATCCAGACCAACGCGTCCGTCCCCTACATTTTGGATGGTGTCAAACCATACAGGCTTGTGCTCTCCCAACAGCTCGCCTACACGACGGTGATGGTTCAGCTGATCCTCCGTCCAGAAGCCATTGATGCCGTATTTTGCAAGCATGCACTCGTAGTCATCGTGATCAAACAGGAAAATTTCCGCTGTACGGCGCACGCCACCTACTACGACGTTTGCTCCGATGAGGTTTCCAATGTCAAGGATATGTATCGGACGGATTTTACCGTATCCTTTTTCATCACTCTCGATTGGTGCCAAATGCTGGTCGATTTGGTTTTTCAACACTTTATCGATTCCTTCAAACATTTCACGAAGCGGCTCATGACCACTAGCCGTACCGCCAAAGCGCTTCAGTCGCTCGCCTTTCGGACGCACGCTGTTATAAGAGATTTTCACGGTGTGAATGTGTTCGTAAGTGGAATCTGTCAAAATTTGCAGGTAGAGACGGAGGGATTCTACCCAGCCTTCTTTACTATCGCCCACATAAATTTTGGCAAAGCCGTTATCCAGTACATTCAGTTCAGAACGCTCTAGGCGCTGATGCTTTGGCAGCGGTCTGTATTCAGAAGAAAGCAGCGAAACATTCGTGCGAATCGGGCCCAGTCCAGCAGCCATTTCCTTCGTACATTTGAAGCCTACGCCAGTTCCTACCAAGAGAAGGTAGAACAAATCGCCCAAGTCATCCCAAGACTTGATGTTCAGGAAGGAGCAGTTGAAGTTTGCCAACGGATACAAATCCGCTACACCATTGTCTGCACCACCAACCCACAAGGTACGGCCAGACAAAAACTGGCGAAGGTTGAACATGTTGTCAAACAAGCCTTCTGCCTCTTTTTCCATTGCGCGGGAATCGGCGTTCATTCCGATTTTGTTCAAATGCTGATAAGCCAGCTTAATATTGTAATCCACCGAGCGGCGGCAAGTTTCTTTCCACGTTTCCCGTCTTCCTTTTTCCGGCACAAAGCGAGAATAAGTACGGTAGTAAACAAATTGTCCCAGAGGACTCATATGGTTCGGAAAATCAGGGTATTGATCTAAGAATTCATCCCGCAAAAATTGAGTTCGGGATACGGTTTCGGTCGCCAGCATATCGTTCCTCCTTCAAATCTATCCTCTCTAGTTTAACTATCTTTATCTGTAAAACTCAATAGCTTTACCTATATATTGTGCGAAATAATTTTCGACAATACTAGATGTTGTGTTTACCCTAAAAAAAACACTTGACACAAAATCCCGAACATTGGACGTACAGAAGGGCAGTTTTATGTTCAGCCTTTTCCTGGCAACGAGCGCTACAACATCCATTCTGGCATGTTTTGGAAACCCCGAACGTATGGATTTCATCCGTTCTGACACAAAGCCACCGACCGATTTTAACAGATTCCCACTCGCTTTGCATCACCTAATAATCACCGTTATCTGGTAAAACTTATCAGGTAGTTCGTCGGCTAATCCTTTTTACACCAAGCCAAAAAGGGTGACCCTTTGGTCACCCTTCAGAGGTACTCTCCATTAAAGATGAGTAGTTTTACCTACAGAATCCGTGCGTGTCCTGAGTAAATATGCCCGCGCTCGGAATCCACTGTAACGATTTGTCCATCCTTCAATACATCCGTAGCAAATTGCACTCCTACGATGACTGGAACGCCGAGATTCAGGCCTACGATAGCTGCGTGAGAGGTAAGTCCGCCCTCTTCGCAAATCACCGCTCCTGCCTTGCCAAACGCTTCGATCATATCGGAGTCCGTACCGATGGTTACCAGGATTGCTCCTTCTTCTACCTTTGCCAGTGCCTCTTCAGCTGATCTAGCAATCACTACCTTGTTTGTGACAACTTTGCGGCCGATACCTTGTCCTTTTGCTACCACATCGCCAATGACGTGGATTTTCATCAGGTTCGTTGTCCCAACTTCACGCACAGGCACGCCTGCTGTGATCACAACGAGATCGCCATGACGAACGAAGCCTGCATCAAGCGCCTCTTGAACAGACATCTCCAGCATTTCATCGGTTGTATTCGCCATTTCGCCCTTCACTGGATACACGCCATTTACGAGTGCAAGACGGCGAATAATCGCCTCATGCGGTGTTACAGCCACGATTGGTGCTTTCGGACGGAACTTTGATACCATGCGAGCAGTGTGTCCGCTTTCGGTCGCTGTAATAATTGCTGCAGCGTCCAGATCCAATGCTGCATTGGATACAGCTTGGCTGATCGCATCCGTAATCGTCACTTGTTTAAGCTGTGCTTGTGCATACAAGATTTCACGATAATTCAGCTCTTGCTCTGCACGTACAGCGATCCGCACCATGGTCTCGACAGACTCAACCGGATATTTACCGGCAGCCGTCTCTCCGGAGAGCATGATTGCGTCTGTCCCATCGAAAATGGCGTTCGCAACGTCACTTGCTTCCGCACGTGTTGGACGTGGGTTGCGCTGCATAGAATCAAGCATTTGTGTTGCCGTAATGACTGGCTTCGCGAGTTCGTTACATTTTTTGATCAGCTTCTTTTGAACAAGCGGTACTTCTTCTGCCGGAATCTCTACGCCCAAATCACCACGCGCAACCATGATTCCATCTGTTACTACCAGAATATCGTCTACGTTATCGACGCCTTCCTGGTTTTCAATTTTCGCGATAATATCGATACGCACGTTATGGCGCTCCAGAATTTGGCGAATCTCCAAGATATCCGATGCTTTTCGGACGAAGGAAGCCGCGATGAAATCGACTCCTTGTTCAATACCGAATTCGATATCCTGCGCATCCTTTTCTGTGATACCTGGCAAGTTGATTTTAACACCAGGAACATTTACGCCTTTTTTGCTCTTCAGTGTTCCACCGTTTTTGATCAAGCAGATGATTTCGGTGCCACGCACTTCTTGTACAGTCAACCCGATCAAGCCGTCGTCGATCAAGATCGTATCGTCGATTTTCACATCACGTGGCAATTCCGGATACGTAATGGAGACGCGCTCTGCGGTACCCGCTACTTCCTCCGTGGTGAGGATCAGCGTATTTCCTTCTACGAGCTCGACTGCATCTACTGCCAGCGTACCCGTGCGAATTTCAGGACCTTTTGTATCCAACAGGATTGCAACGGGTTTCCCGGTTTCTTTTGATGCCTGACGAATGTTTACGATTCGCGCCGCATGCTCCTCGTGGGAACCGTGCGAGAAATTCAAACGGGCTACGTTCATTCCTGCTTCAATTAGTTTCTTCAGCGTTTCAACCGATTCACTCGCTGGTCCGATGGTACATACAATTTTTGCTTTCCTTAACATAGGATGTAGGCCTCCTCGACACTCGTAAAAACTGTCAGTTTTATATAGATAGCGTGCGCGCCAATTGATAAATGGATAAATCCAATTGATGCTTTTTCGCCAATGCTTCCTGAAAATCAACATCAACGATCTGGTTGTTTTGAACCCCAACCATTCGGTCCTGCTTGCCTTCCAGCAACAAATCGACAGCTGCGGCACCCATTCGGCTCGCCAGCATTCGGTCCATCGCAGTAGGGGAACCACCACGTTGAATATGACCCAGTACCGTCACGCGAGTCTCCCAGCCTGTCTCTTTCGTGATCGCTTCGGCGTAAGAAGCGGCACTTCCTACCCCTTCCGCCACAATGATGATGGAATGCTTTTTACCACGGCGTTGTCCAGCATGCAAACGTTCAATAATATCGTCCATATCCTGCGACGCTTCTGGGATCATAATGGACTCGGCACCAGCTGCAAGCCCTGCCCACAATGCCAGATCGCCAGCATCTCGCCCCATTACTTCAATAATGTACGTGCGTTCATGCGAGGTGGCCGTATCGCGGATTTTATCGATCGCTTCCACTACGGTATTCAATGCCGTATCAAACCCGATCGTGAAATCGGTGCATGGAATATCATTATCAATCGTACCCGGTACGCCAATAGTCGGGAAACCTTTTTCGGTTAGCTTCTGTGCACCGCGAAACGACCCGTCTCCCCCAATGACAATCAGACCCTCAATTTCATGAGCACGTAATTGTTCCACCGCTCTTTGCTGTCCGGCTTCCGTCTTGAACGCCTCACTGCGAGCGGAGTAGAGAATGGTTCCTCCCCGTTGGATAATATCCCCAACAGAGCCTAGAGACATCTCCTTGATATCTCCCCTCATCAGCCCTTCGTATCCGTGGTAAACCCCAAACATTTGTACCTCGTGAAAATGAGCACGACGTACAGCCGCACGGACGGCGGCATTCATTCCAGGAGAATCTCCACCGCTAGTGAGAACTGCAAGTTTCCGCATGGAATCCACCTCTCCAATCGTATCGTCTTTAGCATGTCATTTAACGGAAACAGTATGTACCATACTTTGTATGAAACATGCTGTATCACTCAAATCCTCATATCTGTTATACACTCAAAAGATATGTGCCATACTTTTTGAAAGCTCTGATAACTCTTTCATTCGACTTCGATTGTAGCAGATTTTCCTCAGAGAAAAAAGAAAAAAACGCCCCCTGTTTCTTACAGGGAGGCGAATTGTCCGATCTGTTTAAACTTCTCGTAACGTTCCTGTATCAATTCATCTGGAGTTAAACGGCCCAGCTGTTCTAGTTGTTCCGCGATGACCGCCTTGACCATTCCTGCCTGCGCGATCAAATCACGATGGGCTCCTCCGAATGGTTCATCAATAATTCCGTCAATGACTCCTAATTCCAACAAATCAGGTGCCGTAATTTTCATCGTCTCCGCTGCACGCATACCCAAGCTGGAATCTCTCCAGAGAATCGCTGCTGCACTCTCTGGTGCAATCACGGAGTAATAGGAATTCTCCAACATATAGATACGGTTACCTACGCTGATCGCCAGGGCTCCACCGCTTCCGCCTTCCCCGATGACGATACAAATAATTGGCACGCCAAATGTCGCCATTTCACGCAGATTGCGGGCAATCGCTTCGCTCTGACCGCGCTCTTCTGCCGCTTTTCCAGGATATGCCCCTGATGTATTAATAAAGCAGATGATCGGGCGACCGAATTTATCCGCCTGCTGCATAATGCGCAATGCCTTCCGGTAGCCTTCAGGATGAGCCATCCCGAAATTACGCTTGATGTTGTCTTTTGTGTCTTTCCCTTTTTGGTGACCGATGACCGTAACCGGACGTCCATCCAGCTTGGCAATTCCACCCACAATCGAATGGTCGTCTCCGAACAGACGGTCTCCATGAACCTCGATAAAATCAGTAAAAAGTAGTTGTATATAGTCCAAAGTCGTTGGCCGTTCCGGATGACGAGCCAGCTGTACGCGTTGCCATGGAGTCAAATTGCCGTAGATTTGCGCAGCAAGCTCTTTTGATTTTTGTTCGAGACGCTGTACTTCTTCGGAGAAGTCAATTCCCTTTTCTTCAGTAAAACGGCGCAATTCCTTAATCTTATCTTGTAATTCTACTAATGGCTTTTCAAAGGAGAGCTCGCCTGCCATGTTTCTACTCCTTCCCGAGACGTGTGCATCTCTACCAGTTTGGACAGTGTATTTCGCATGTCCTTACGGTGTACCACCATATCGAGCTGCCCGTTTTTTAACAAGAATTCCGCTGTTTGGAAGTCTTTTGGCAACTCCTGACGGATCGTTTGCTCAATGACTCGACGCCCAGCAAAACCGATCATAGCACCTGGTTCTGCAATATTGTAATCTCCCAACGAAGAAAAGCTGGCTGATACCCCACCATATGTAGGATTCGTCATGACCGAGACAAACAGTAAGCGTTCGCGATCCAATCGAGACAACGCTGCGCTGGTTTTCGCCATTTGCATCAGGCTCAATACGCCCTCTTGCATGCGTGCTCCACCAGATGCACTGAACAGAATGAAAGGCAAACGCCGTTCGATCGCTTGCTCAATTGCACGCGTGATTTTTTCCCCGACGACCGAGCCCATGCTCGCCATACGGAAACGAGAATCCATGACCCCAATCACAATGCGGTTCCCACCTAGGAAACCTTCGCCTGTAATGATTGCCTCGTTCAAATTGGTGTTGGCCATATCTTGCTCCAGTTTTTCCAAATAACCAGGAAAACCGAGTGGATTGGCTGTTATCAAATTGGCATCAAATTCTTCTCTCAGAACCCCATCATCCAGAAGCGCTTGCAGGCGCTCAGGAGCGGACATGGAATAATGGAACTGGCAGCCTTTGCAGACGCGCAAGTTCTTCTCCAAATCCTTCGAGTAGTGAATCGTCCCACAATGTGGGCATTTATTCATCAATCCCTCAGGGACTTCCTTTTCTTTCGTACCCGCTTCCTTGCTAATGTCGGTGGAAGCAGGGACACGTGCTAGTGTCTCAGAAGGAACTGTAGCGAATTTGCGCTTTTTCCCAAAAAGATCTTTAAGCACAGGTAACCCACCTTTCTCTTCAGTGAAGGATCGTGCCGAGTACATCCCGGACTTCGTTTAGTTCGCTCTCAGGCACGAGAATCTCGTATTGCTTGGAGACCTTGCCTTCGCGAATTTTTACCAAAAATCCTTCATCTGTCAAACGTTGCTGTATCCGTTCTGCAATTCTAGCGCTAGGAGCGATGTAGATGACCGTCCACATGCTGGCTTCCTCCTCAATCGTCCAATACAGGTCTGCATCATCATATCACAGCGCCAGCGCCCCTCGCAAATTAGGGGAAAACTATAGCTTACTGTTCTCCAAATGCTTTTTCATTCTCTCTAATGCCACGTTCACATCGCCTTCGCGAATGGCTTCCATAATCTGTCGATGCTCTACGAGTGCTGCACTCGCTCTACCTTCGCGCGACAGTGATTCAATACGAATACTGTTGCTGTACTCAACCAAAGGCGTCCAGATGCGATGCAGAATCGAGTTACGGCTGGAGCGACATATGACACGATGAAACTGATAGTCTTCCTCCGCAGGTACCTCGCCTCTTGCTACTCTTTCCTCTGCAATGGCCAGGATGCGTTCCATTTCATCAAAATGCTTGTCAGTCGCCCGTCTACAGGCTAGGCGGACAGCATCCAGCTCTAGCATTCGCCGCATTTCGATCAAGTCCTTCTTGGTTTTCGTATCCCGTAGGATAAAAAAGCCAAGAATATCGATCAGCCGATTGTGTCGGTAATGCTTGAGGAAGGTGCCTTCCCCGCGACGCGTCTCAATGAGTCCGAGCAGCTCCAGAGCCCGAAGAGCCTCGCGTACAGAGGAACGTCCTGCTCCCAGTTGCTCGGACAGCTCCCGCTCAGACGGCAGCTTGTCCCCGGGCCGCAAGTTTTGCTCCTGAATGATTTCATGAAGTTGCAGGAGAATTCCTTCGTAAACCTTTCGATCTTGAGAAGAGTCGAGCACGATTTTCCTCCTTACTCGTACGTTCAACGAGGAGCACCCTCCACGTTTGTAAAATACCTACGTTTTTTCGCGGAGGGTGTCATCGGTGCCTCGATAAAGAGTATTTTACGCTTCTTGGTAAGAGATAGCTGTCAATTTCATTGTTTTTTGTTTTACTTCTTCCGGATCAACTGTGATGCGAGCAACACCCGTTTCCATCGCTGCTTTTGCTACTGCCGCAGCTACGTTTGGCGCTACACGTGGATCGAATGCGGAAGGAATTACTTTATCCGCAGTAAGCTCTTCTGGCGTGATCAGGTCTGCGATTGCATATACAGCAGCCAGCTTCATTTCTTCGTTGATCTCCGTTGCACGTACATCCAAAGCACCACGGAAGATTCCCGGGAATGCCAGTACGTTGTTTACTTGGTTCGGGAAGTCGGAACGGCCTGTACCGATTACTGCCGCACCTGCTTCTTTTGCCTCTTGCGGCATGATTTCTGGTACTGGGTTTGCCATAGCGAAAATGATTGGATCGCGGTTCATCGAACGAACCATGTCCTGGGTAACAGCACCAGCTACGGATACACCGACGAATACGTCAGCGCCCTTCATGGCATCAGCCAAGTCACCTTGCAGCATGCTGCGGTTTGTAATTTTTGCCATTTGTTCCTTCACTGGGTTCATACCGAACGGACGGCCTTCGTACACGATTCCTTTTGTATCAACCATGATCACTTCTTTCACGCCCATGGAAATCAAAAGCTTCATGATCGCGATACCAGCTGCACCTGCACCGTTTGCTACTACGCGGATATCTTCCAGCTTTTTGTCCACCACGCGCAGAGCATTGATCAGACCTGCCGCTGTAACGATTGCTGTACCGTGTTGGTCATCGTGGAAAATCGGGATGTTTGTTTCGCGCTTCAGACGCTCTTCGATTTCGAAGCATGCAGGAGCTGCGATGTCTTCCAAGTTCACGCCACCAAAAGTAGGCTCGAGCAGTTTTACTGTCTCTACGATTTTATCTACATCTGTTGTATTCAAGCAGATCGGGAATGCATCTACGCCTGCGAAGGATTTGAACAAAACTGCTTTCCCTTCCATAACCGGCATTGCTGCTTCTGGTCCAATATTTCCGAGACCCAGTACAGCAGTACCGTCGCTGACTACTGCAACCAGATTGCCTTTCATCGTGTAATCGTAGACTTTGGACTTGTCATCAAAGATATCTTTGCAAGGTTCAGCAACCCCTGGAGAATAGGCAAGACTCAGATCGTAAGCATTACGAACGGGTACCTTGGTCACTGCCTCCAATTTTCCTTGATGTTTTCTGTGAAGCTCCAGTGCTTCTTCTCTCAGGTTGGACATGAGATCCCACTCCATTTCACGATAATAGTTTCTATGATGGCTTGTAGGCAGTAAAAATGCCTGGGTTATTCCAAGTGGTCTGACCACTCATTGAGTTATGCTCTCAATATAATAAAAATCTGTTCTCCTGTAAACCTGCCGAAAACGGCGAAAAAGGGAGGACATTCCTCATCCTCCCCAATTTATAGGCATTTCTTTCCGAATTACGCTGTCAGGCCCCACAATTTCTCGCGCTTGCTCCAAAAATGACTCATCTACGACTACCCAATTTGCTTCTGGCAGGCGAATTGTCTGTCTTTTTCCTTCGTAGAAAAGGATAACGGGAATCGTTCCTTTTTTTTCGACAAACAAGCGTGAAAGTTTTTGCAGCGTCGAATCGTGCTCTTGCTCTGCCGATATTTTGACAAACAATACAGTCTCAGACTTCGGCTGCGGCAGCGTTTGTGCATCCCAGACACGAGAAGCCAAGAGCTTAACCATGTCTTCCTGGTGATCGACTCGGGCTTCTGCCACAATGATTTGTTCGCGCTCGAGCAGTTGTGCATATTTCGCATACACCTGCGGGAAAACGACCAGCTCTACTGGTGCCGTTTTGTCCTCTAGCGTAATAAATGCCATCGGGTCCCCTTTTTTCGTTTGGATGCGTCTGGCTTCCGTTATCATTCCAAATACTTTTACCGTCTTGTCGCGCGGCACATCCCCCAACGAAGAGATCACTGTTACTTCCGGGCGACTTGCGACATGGGCAAACTGATCAAGTGGATGACCGGAGATGTATACCCCGATCAAATCCCGCTCCTCTTTTAATTGCTGCGTATGTGAGAGTGGCGGTACCTCGGGATATTCTGCTGGCTCCCGCAAAGGTGCCGCATCTTCTTCTCCCGCAAAAAGATTGAGCTGGTTGGCGTCACGCTCGATTCTCTTGTTGTTTGCCTTCCCTACCGCTTCATCCAGCAATAGCAAAAGCTGATTGCGATGTCCTGGCAACGAGTCCAGTGCGCCGCATAAAGTGAGCGACTCTACTACTCGACGATTGACTAATCGTGCATCCACGCGCGCACAAAAATCAAAGACGTCACGATACGGTCTGCCTTTGCGCTCTTTCACGATCGATTCAATGGCACCGTATCCGACGTTTTTCACTGCAGCCAAACCAAAGCGAATCGCATCCTGCTCCACTGTAAAGAAGGCCAAGCTCTTATTCACGTCAGGTCCGAGTACGGTAAGCTGTAGTCGCCGCGCTTCCTCCGTGTATTCGGCAATTCTCGTTTGGCTGCCAATGGACAAGGAGAGCAGCGCTGCCATGAACGCAAGCGGATAAGTTGCTTTCAAATAGGCCATCTGATAGGCGATGATTGCATAAGCAACCGAGTGGGCTTTGTTGAAGCCGTAATCGGCAAAGCGCACGATCAAATCGTAAACTTGATTGCCCAGCTCATCTCCGTAACCTTGCCGGACGCAACCAGCCACGAACTTCTCCCGCTGCTCCGCCAATAGCTCCCGTTTCTTTTTCCCGACTGCTCGGCGCAAAATATCTGCCTCACCAAGACTGAAGCCTGCCAGTGTCGAGGAAATCTGCATGATTTGCTCCTGATAAATCATAAAGCCGTGTGTCTCACGCAAAATCGGCTCGAGAACAGGATGAGCGTACTGTACTTTGCTAGTCCCGTGTTTGGCGGCGATATACTGCGGGATGATCTCCATCGGCCCCGGACGATACAATGCGAGAACCGCAATGATGTCATCAAGGCTGCTCGGCTTCAAATCTCGCAGCACATTGCGCATCCCTGAGGATTCCAGTTGAAAAATGCCGGTTGTCTCCCCACGGGAGAGCATGCGGAATGTTTTCTCATCGTCTGTCGGCAGCTTATCCAGATCAAGCGATATTCCCTGCTCCTGCAAATGACGCAAGGTCTCCTGAATGATTGTCAAATTGCGCAAGCCGAGGAAGTCCATCTTCAACAGACCGACTTCTTCGAGAATTTCCATCGGATATTGAGTAAGCGCCAAGCCTTCATTGCCCGTCTGTAATGGGACGTAATTCGTCAGCGGTTCACGCGAAATGACGACACCCGCCGCATGTGTAGAGGCGTGACGCGGCAAACCTTCTACACCCCTTGCCGTTTCGATCAGTTGCGCTGCCTGTTTGTTTTCCGCGCATAGCTTGCCGATATCCGGGTTGATCTGCATGGCTCGTTCAATCGTCATGCCTGGAGATTGCGGAATCATTTTGGCAACGCGATCCACGATGCCCAAAGACAAGCCTAGCGCCCGCCCAACATCACGCACCGCTGCACGAGCCGCCATCGTACCAAAGGTAATGATCTGGGCGACGCGATCATGACCGTACTTGCTCGCTACATAGTGAATGACTTCGTCACGGCGCTCTACGGAAAAATCGATATCAATATCGGGCATCGTCACCCGCTCCGGGTTGAGAAAGCGTTCAAAGAGCAACTGAAAGCGAAGGGGATCGACATTCGTGATTTTCAAAACGTACGCGACCAGACTACCTGCCGCAGATCCTCGTCCAGGTCCGGTCGGAATCCCGTTTTCGTGAGCATACCGCATGAAATCCCAAACAATCAGGAAGTAATCGGTGAAGCCCGTTCCTGTAATGATCGCCAGCTCGTGATCCAGACGCGCTTGTGCCTCTGGCGTAATCTCGCCGTATCGCTCCAGGCAGCCTTTTTCACACAGTTCACGCAAATACTGCGTCGAATCTTGTCCCTCTGCCAAGGGAAATTCCGGCAAAATATGCGCGCCAAAGGTAAGGTCCAGCTTGCACCTGTCTGCAACAGCTACCGTATTCGCTAACGCCTGTGGAGCAAAAGCAAAGAGCGCCGCCATTTCCTCAGCGCTTTTCAAATAGTACTGATCCGTCTCGTAACGAAAACGGTTTTCTTCGCCAATGGTCTTGCCTTCTTTGATCGCCAACAAGATATCATGCTGCTGGTGATCCTCTCTGTGGATGTAGTGAACGTTGTTGGTCGCAATCAGCGGAATCCCCGTCTCCTGACTTAGTTTCACGAGACGAGTATTCAGCCTGCGCTCCACTTCCAATCCGTGATCAGCCAGTTCCAAATAAAAATGCTGTTCACCAAACATTCGCTGATACCGGAGGGCTGCTTCTTTGGCAGTGTCCGCTTCTCCAGCCAGTAACAGCTTGGCTACTTCCCCTTGCTGACAGCCGCTCAGTGCAATGAGGCCGTCCGTATGCTTTGCCAACACCTCTTTGTTGAGACGTGGAAGGATATAGTTGCCATCTGTATTCGCGATTGTTGCCAACCTCAGGAGATTGCGGTAACCCGTTTCATTTTCAGCGAGAACGATCAGATGACTAGGCGGCGGTGCATTTCGCACGCGATCTTGAAGATTCCCCTCTATTACGTATAATTCCATCCCGATAATCGGTCGGATGCCTGCCTCCAGACAAGCTTTATAAAACGGGATTGCCCCGTACAAGTTGGCATGATCTGTCATTGCCAGTGCATGCATGCCCAATTCGCTGGCTCGCTTCACTAGCGTATCGATACGTGCTGCTCCATCCAGCAGACTATACTCCGTATGAACATGCAAATGGACAAAGGAGGTCATGATATTACCCCTCTCACTTTTCACGATTGAAACTTTCTCCCTTACATTATACCGGAAGTATAACGTATACGGATGATAAGAACAAACGTTCCTACCTGTATTTGACCGTTATCCCCTGATTTTGGTAGGATGGGTAATACCAGAATGGCTAGAAAGGATGAATCCATCTATGTGGTCTGCCTTTTACATGACCGGTGTTCTCGCCTCCCTAGTAGCCAGTGTCTACTATAGTATCCATGCGCGCAGGCGAGGCATCCATCCGCTTGAATCCCGTATGTTGCTGGGGAAAATGAATGTGTCATTGGGGATACTCGTCTCTTTGTTCGGTATCAATCAGTTTACTTTTGATTCTCTCGATACGCTCCGCATTGTCGTTGCGTTGATCATGCTGATTGTAGGGGTTATGAATTTATTTTTGGGAACTCGCAATTATTTCCGTTATCGTACGGCTTGGCAGGCAGAATTGAAAAAAGGGGTATAAAAAAAGGCATGGGAACAGCTTTACGTTCCGCATGCCTTTTTCATTTTTGGGAAAGGATGACTGGAAATACTTTTCCTCTATTCCCAGCCGTTTATCATACAAACTTGCTAGAGCTCTCGCTATAATGAGTTTGTGTGACATTCTATTGCTTCGACAACCTGAGCGGCAGTGCCGAAGGTTGTCCTTTTTTCTGTTCGAGTCAGGAGGAAACAATTCCCATTATTGCAGGTCTTCGGCTTTTGCCCACATTTCCTCTGGGTTCAGCTCGTAGATCCCCTCTTCCCGATACATATAATGATTCATAATGAATTCCCGGCGAATCGTTGCGTAATCCTCATGGAACTGACGGATATACTCGTTGATCTCCGGTTCTTTGTACTTGCGCCCTTTTTCTAAACCGCGCACCATGTATTCAAAGACGATCAGCTTTTTCTTACGCTGGGACGGGATTTGTTTCAGCTTGCCATCTGGAGTAATGAAGCTGCGAATAACCTGCATTTTTTCGGCTGCCATCTGGTGCCTCCTCTGAACATGTAAGGTGTCTTCTGCAAATAACTCCTCTACTGACGTATCCTTTGCTTTTTCCATGACATTCACGATAGCCTGCGACTGTCGTTTTACATTGGCTTCATGCAGGTAAAAGTAAATGGTGTTTTTATCACGACGTTCGTAAACAACACCTGCTTCTCGAAGCTTTGCCATATGATGTGTGATGGTCGGAGGTGTCACGCCGAGCTTGCCTGCCAACGCCTGTCCATGTAGGGGGCCGTTTGCCAATATTGCGAGAATGCGTATGCGCGTGGGGTCTCCGAGTGCTTTGTAAAAGGTGACGAGTTGGTCTAATTGCAAGTGGGACACTCCTTTCTTCGTTTACTCAATCTAATTAGATGATATCCTAATTAGATGATAAGTTACATTCCTTGCCCTGTCAATTCATGGTTGACAAAGCTCCACGGAAAAGGGAAACCGCGTCCAAAGTAGTCATCCCAGTCGTGGTTGGCCCCATAGCCTCATCGCAATCCAACTTTTCGATATTTGTTCGCACCTACATGCTATTGCGGTAATCGAGCGGACTTACACTATATTTTTTTCTAAATGCCCTCTCAAATGTGCTTACACTGCCAAAGCCCACTTCAAAGGCGATGACCGTAACGGCGAGCTTACTGTTTCGGAGCAACCAGGCCGCCCGGGTTACACGTTGATCTGTCACATATTGCGCCGGGGTGCGACCAATCTGCTCACGGAATAGACGAATCAGATGAAATTTGCTGATACCCGCAACCCCCGCCAGTGTATCCAGTGAACAATCTACGGTTACATCATCCTGAATGAAATCAGTCACCCTTTTCAGGACTGGATGGATCGATGCAGGGATGGCGGAATAAGGGGCTAGATGCTTGCCCCGCCATTTTTGCGTGTGCGATCCTTCCTGCACTGTTAACAACAAGGTGGCCAACTCCCATTCTAGCTGTTCAAGCGCAAGCTTTTCCACCTGCTGAGTAATCATTTGTGTACAGACTGTTTCCGCGATTCTTTGAAAACCATCCGTTTCATCCTCCGACCATGGGACAAATTCAATCGGTCCGCTAACAGCTTCCATTTTGTCAGCATAGACGCTCTCCAGAAGGCTTGGGCTGATAAAGAAGAGCAACAACCGCATAGCCTCAGCTTCAGAAAAATGACGGTGCTGACACCCAGGTGATGCAACCAGACGCTGACGTCCAGCCAACTTGCGAAATTGCTGTTCACATTGCACCAGCGGATTGCCCTGAAGCAACATGCTGATTTGAAAAAAACTATCATGCTGATGTAGCTCATCAGAGCCGCCTGCCTCTATCTGATAGATGGTAATAGCGCTATTCACATTCTTCAAGGATAACGGCTTGGTAATCTGGCTCATCATTCTCATCCCCACCTTCCGATGTCAATAATTGCTCATTCTAACAGCAAAATTTGCCGAGCTTTTTTTCCTGATCCCTCTACAATCAACCTATGTGTTTTGCCTAGAGCACTTGGAGGGATCAGCTATGAAATTTCATTTGTTTGCCAACCCGAATTTCTCATTGTTTTTGTTTCGCCATTCTACCAGCGAGTTTGGTACGATCTGCCTAAGCGTTGCCTTTGCCCTGTACATCCTGGCACTCACAGGATCAGCAGGAAAATTTGCTTCCATACTGGCGCTGGGGGTAATCCCGCAAATCCTGTTCGGTCCATTTGCAGGTGTATGGGCTGACCGACTGGACAAGCGAAAGCTGCTTTGCAGCATCGATCTCATTTACGGTATTTTTCTGCTTTCGCTGTTCTTTTTCTCGCTGTTTCAGCCCATCAAAGAGACGATAATTTATGTGGCCGTTCTATTTTTTTCTGTATGCAATCTACTGGCAGTTCCCGCGTATACTACACTCTTGCAGCATGTGGTGAAGAAAACAGAATTGACTGACGCTATCGCTCTGGATAGTACTATCGTGGAGAGCGTTCGTGTCCTCGCTCCACTCATTGGCACACTACTGTATACTATGAGCGGAATTGGAGCCGTCTTTTTACTAAACGCGATACTTTCCTTGAGCTCAGCAGCATCCACGTATTTCATGAGGCTTCCTTCGATTCCAAGAGCATCCAGTTCTTCTTCGATTATAAAGGAACTACAGGAAGGTTTACAGATTTTCACCACGGATCTTCGAATTAGTTCACTTGTACTAAACGGTCTATTTACCCATATCTTTCTCTTTCCTTTTGTCATGATTGGCTTCCCGTACATGATCAAACAGGTATTTGGTGGATCGGACATCGATTTCGGACTGGTCGAAAGTGCACAAACTATGGGCTCCGTCTGCTCGATTATTGGGGTGATCCTTTTAAAGAAACGCTTTTCCGTCTCCAATAGTATTGGTATCGGTCTGATCGGGATCGTTGCAGCGGTCTTTCCCCTCCTGCTCTTGGGCAGTAATTCTTTTTTACAGCTCTTGCAAACCTCTCCGTTTGCCGTAGTCCTATTTTATTCATTGGTAAGCTATTTTCTGTTTTCCATGTTCAATATCTACGGTGTATTTTTCCGTACCTTCTATCAGCAAACCATCGAATCACATATGCTGGGACGATTTATTTCCGTCATGGTTATGCTGTTTGCTGTGGGTAGGCTGATCGGTTTTCAACTATACGGAGCGCTGTTTGACTCAATTGAATTGGTTTATGCAGCATTTGTTTTGGGCGTAGGCATGCTGGCTAAAATCTTCATTCACATCCCTTTTATGCGCATAGAAAAAAGGAGGCGCGCCTCTTGCCCCAACTCAACACAGAAAATGAATGACGGTTTATAATTGCTTACCAACTAAAAAAAGAACAGTCCCGAAGACTGTTCCTTTCTTTTATCGCTCAATAATTTGCGCAGTAATCATGGCCTGCCCCACGAGCTGATCGCCGTGGAATACGGATACTTCGACTTTTCCGAAGCGGCGGCTGATGTCTAATAGGCGCGGCTTTACTTCGATATGGCTTTCCATCTGAACTGGCTTTAGGAAATAGACGGTGATATTTTCTGGTACCATGTCCCCTCGACGATGGTGGCGCAACAGGTTACAAGCAGCCTCGACCATGACCGTCGTCATGATTCCGCTGGCAATCGTACCGAGATGGTTGGTCATTTGTGGGCTCACATCACCCAGATAGACCATCTCATCTGCCTGTCGCTCCTCCCTGAAATGGGACATGATCAGATTCGGAAACGTCTCACTCATCTGTGGTTGCTTCGCTGTAAATTGCAGCGCTTTTAGCACGTCGTTGCGGCTCAAGACCCCTACGAGCTTGCGATGATTGTCTACGACAGGCAATAGCTCGATTCCTTCCCACACCATGGTGTGCGCAGATGACGCTACGGATACCCGCGGCGAGGTCGTAATCGGGTTCTTCGTCATGACCTTGTCGATTATGGCCGTCTCCTCATGACCGATGATGTCTTTGGAAGTAACAATCCCGATCAGGCGCATCTGCTCGTCAACAACGGGGAATCTCGTGTCCTGATACAACTCCGTATACTGATGCCACTTGGCAACAGAATCGGATGTCAATAAGACAGGCGTTTCTGCAAGCGGCTTCAAAATATCCTCTACCATTACGATTTCTTTTTTGATCAGGCGATCGTAAATGGCTCGGTTAATCATCGAAGCAACCGTAAAGGAGTCATAGCTGGAGGAGATGATTGGCAGCGCTAAGCGGTCAGCAAGCTGCTTGATTTCCTCGCTTGTATCGAATCCTCCGGTAATTAATACAGCAGCCCCTTGCTGCAAAGCGATTTTATGTGCCTGATAGCGGTTACCGACAATCAAGAGACTCCCGGCATCGATATAGCGCATCATGGCTTCGAGCTGCATGGCGCCTATTACAAATTTATTCAAGGTCTTGTGTAAGCCTTCACGTCCAGCCTGCACATGACCATCGACGATGTTCACAACCTCCGCAAAGGTCAAACGTTCAATATTTTCCTTCTGCTTCTTCTCGATTCTCACCGTACCGACACGCTCAATCGTGCTGACGTATCCTTGCGTTTCCGCTTCCTTGATCGCGCGGTATGCAGTCCCTTCACTCACATCCAGGTCTTTCGCGATCTGCCGCACGGAAATCTTCGAACCGATCGGAAGGCGATCAATATGTTGCAAGATTTGTTCATGCTTCGTTGCCATATTGCTACTCCCCCTTCCTTTTCTCCCACCCGTTCCATGTACGTGCGCTCCTTCGACCAATATACCCGAAGGCGGGGCAAAAAAAAAGGGTAGCTTTTTCGAAAGCTACCGACCAGAAAGTATATCATTAAGGGGGTTTTCATCGTGCTTTTATCATACCCAAGGAATATTACAGGATTATTACAACACAGTTACAGTTTCTTTTCAGTTTTGTTTAACTAACTAAATTTGCCAATATACCTTGGACAAGCCCAATAATCCCGCCAAGAATAAATCCAAGCACGGTGATCATGCGGAATTCCTTGCCTGAGATTCCGACTACCATCTCTTCAATTCTTTCAATCGGGAAACCCTCTACTTGCCGGGTAACAATATCCCGGATGGCCAGGCGCGAAAATATTCTCTCTATATTTTGTTGCAGCGTGTCCACCATCCACTTGGCCAAACGGGGAACGAGTTCCGTTGTCACCGTCTCAGAAATAGGCGCCGTCAAACGAGACAGAGGCTCGTCCACGATACGCAGGCTTTGCTCCTCCAGCTTGGCAAAAAGCTTTCGCGCCCAATCGTCCACTTGATCTCGCCCAATCCAGGCAACCACTTCGCCCACATTTTTGTCCAAGAGCTTGTCCGCTTCCTTATGCAAAAAGTAGTGCACGCGTTCCGAAAGCTCCCTGCTCTGCAAAAGCTCATCGAGATATGGGAGAATCTTGCCCAAAATCTTGTCATCCCCAAGAAACATCCCGACCAAGCCACCAAACATGCCTCCGCCTCCGCCGAGCAATCCGCGAACCATGTTTTGCAAGGTTTGCTGACCTTCCGGGGAATGCAAATATTCACGAAAACGTTTCAAGAGCAGTTCGCTCACACTGCCAAGTGCAGCATCCAGACGCTCGCGTCCGTTGTCCGTAACCAACTCTCGCAGTTTTTTCTCTTCATATTGTGCCAGAACCTGATCGACAAAGGCACCCCATTTCGCCTCGATAGGCGCGCGGACACCCTCACTCCACGTTCCATCTTCCTTAAATAACTGTGGCATCACTGTGAGCAATGCTTGACGTAGACTACGCTCATCTGTCATCCAATCGCGAGCGATGGTGTTCATCCATCCTGTCAGTGTACTCTCCAGACCACTCTGGTTCAGCGCACGCTTGACCCCCTCCGTCGTCAGCAAATGCTCTTCGACGAGTCTGCCCATTTGTATCGCGATATCGTCCCGTCTTCTTGGGATCAATCCCGGAGTAAATGGCACTTTCCATCCGCCTATATACCACGGTTTTACTGGTTTAAACAGCATTCGGATGGCTAACTCATTCGTCACTCCACCAATGACAGAGCCTACTGCAATGTTCACTAATAGTATCCATGCGTTCATAAATCCTAACAACCTCTCTTCTCTACATGGCACCAAACGTTTTGGATGCTCATACCATAGACTAACTTTGCCTGATGGGAAGGGGATACTCATGTCCTACGTTCCAACAATCGTTGTCGAAAACGAGATAATATCGGAAGTAGACCTTTACCTGCCCCAGGCGCACTTGCGCAAATGGAATCTTTCAACACCGTCCACCATTTCGGTCCAATTTGGGAACAAAACCGTTTCCGCACGCGTAGGCGGTTGGGAACGGGGAGGCAAAACCTCGGGCAAAACCTTCATTCGACCCTCTTTAGCTCAATCACTCTATCTACCCAAAGGCGTTCCACTCTTAGTTCGTTATGATACGAATCAGAAAACAATCGTTTTCGGACCGTATGTAGGTGTTCTTGTTTCAAACTACAATGCAGCATCCTCGCAAGGACCGTTTGGACACCTAAACAATTTCTTTCACGAGATGTCCGATATCACCCGTAAACGCGGAGGGATCCTTTGCGCATTTCGGCTTCAGGATGTCAACTGGGATGCAGGAACCGTGCGCGGCCTCGTTAGAAAAGGAGGCGTTTGGAGACAAACCTTACTTCCGCTTCCACAATGCATTTACAACCGACTCGTGTCCCGCCAACGCGAACGAAGTGAACAAATGGCCAACTGGGTTCAACGCTGCAAGGAAGCTTCCATTCCCTTTTTTAACGAGCGTTTTTTGAATAAGTGGCATGTGCACGCCGCTCTCGAGAATCAACCGACAGCCTCCGAGCATCTTCCCAGCATGGTTCGTTATTTGAATCAAGAAGACCTGCGACAAATGCTATCTACCTATCGCACGATTTATGCTAAACCAGCTAACGGCAGTATGGGACGCGGGATCATTCGAGTTCGCAGTTCACCCGGAGGATACCAGCTCGCGTTCCCCGGAGGATTCCGCAAATCATTTGCTAGCATTCAGGGCTTACATCAGTATTTGCAAAAAAGGACAAAAGGCACATCCTATTTGCTGCAGCAAGGGTTACCGTTAATCGGCATCCAAGGACGACCGACAGACTTTCGTGTATTGGTACAAAAAGACCGAAAAGGCGAATGGTCCGTCACTTCCATGGTCGCTCGCCTGGGATTAAACAGCATTGTTTCCAATATATCCAGAGGTGGGCAAATGATGACTCCCCTTCAGGCGCTGCGAGTATGTGGACCACGGGCGAGCACGATACGACCATCCCCTCAAACGTTACACACAGTAGCACTTAAGCTCGCGATCCTTTTAGAAGAATCACTGCCTGGGCATTACGGAGAATTCGGAATTGATTTGGGAGTCGATGTCCATGGACGGGTGTGGCTATTGGAGGTCAACAGTAAGCCATCCAAGTCAGCCAAAACAGTTCCGTTGCCTGAGGGTGCCGAAGAGCTGCCTCGGCGCGCTCGCCCTTCTGTCGTTCGCATGCTGGATTATTCCGCCTTTCTAAGTGGTTTTCCCCGGACCATTCAACCACAAAAGCCCATAAAAAGAAGACCGAAGCGCAACAATAACAGGCGAAGGTGACCTACATGACAGCATCCGAGAGAAGTCTTGGCATCATGGCCCGGTGCCAAGGCTCCCACTTTGTAGACAAAGGGTACTATAAAAAGCTTACGCTCTATGGACGCAAGCACGGCATACGTGTCTTCGTTTTTTCACCACGTCAGGTTAACTTTTCCACCCGTATGGTAAAAGGCTTCGAATATCGCAATGGGTCCTGGCACGCGAAAGAATTCCCAATCCCCGCCTTTATCTATGATCGTTGCTTTGTGGGCCCATCTTATCGCCACTATAAACCATTTGTGGAAAAGTTGCAAAACGATCGCAACATTACGTTTTTGGGGCATGGTCTGTCTGGAAAATGGCAGGTGCACCAGATGCTCGCTAAGTCTCCTCTTCTCGCCCCGCTGCTACCACCTACTGAAATATTCTCATATCCTGTGCTTCAGGCAACCCTGGAAAAATACGGGGCAGCCATCATCAAACCAATGGCGGGAACTCACGGTATTGGCGTCGTGAGAATCAAAGAAGTGCGCAGTGGCTATGAAGCTTCTGGACGAAACCGGGACAATCAACCTTTCACCAGGCGAATTCGTGACACTGCCGGATTAAAAAGTTTTGTGTCTGTCTTTACAGCTGGCCGCAAGTTCCTGGTACAGCCCTATTTGGAGTTGCATACCCCGGATGGTACCCCATTTGATGTCCGTGTTCTGGTTCAAAAAAACGGACTAGGTAAATGGGCGACAACTGGCAAAGCTGTGCGCCTGGGAGACAAACGCAGCATCACCTCCAATTTGCACGGAGGAGGGAAAGCAACACCTCTGGCCTCTTTCCTGCCCCTTCACTTCAAATCCGCAAAAGCGGCACGCATCGAGCAATCAATCAACCGAGTGGCGGAAGAACTTCCCCGTTTTTTGGAAGAGTCGCACGGCAGACTCGTTGAGCTGGGAATCGATATTGGCATCGACACCGCAGGTAATGTTTGGATCATCGAAGTAAACAGCAGACCAGGGCGAACAGTTTTTCGAATGATTGACGACCCAACTGCACAACTACATTCGATTACTCAGCCTGTTCGCTACGCCCACTATCTCATGAAAGAGCGTGTAGGAGGTTAAAGCATGGAAACGTTCAGAATGCGGCTTCGCTTCCTTTCCAACCCCCGTATCAGTGGGATTATTCTGCCAGCTAGTCTCTTCCAAAAGCTACAGCTACGGCAACGCCAGAAAATTAAAGTCTTACTGGGTAAAAAGGAAGTAGTCGCAACTGTCTTACAAGACAAACGCAATCCGGATGCGAATGTCATAAAAGTGACGACGCTATTGCAATCAGAGCTGGGCATTCCTCACCCTGGCTTGATCCAGCTCAAACTAGAGGGTTCCGCGCTCCGGATCGGTCCTTCAATCGGGATCGTTACGACTGGCATCAGACGAGATCCCAAGCAGCCAATTGGCCCACGCACCTCGTTTTTTCACAATTTGTTACAGGCCCAAGAAGGGAAAGGCGTTTTCTACTATATATTTTCCCCAACCGATGTAGACTGGGAATCGAATACGGTCAAAGCGTGGTTTTTGCGCAGAAACAAATCAGGCAGCTACTTTTGGAAAAAGCATGTTACCGCCATGCCCGATGTCGTCTATGATCGTATTCCCTCTCGTTCAGCAGAAAAACATGAAGCCGTTCAGGAATTCAAGTATCGACTCGCCAGTTACCCCAATTTACCGATGTTCAATCAGGGCTTTTTCAACAAATGGGGCGTGCACCAGCTGCTGTATCCGAATCCAGAAGTGAATGAGCATATCCCGGAGACTTATACCTCTCCTTCCCTTACAACAGTTCGAGACTTGCTGCGTAAATACCCTATCGTTTATTTGAAGCCCAAAAACGGAAGTCTCGGGTATGGCATTGTCAAAGTTGTTCGCCAGGCAGGCGGTGGCTTTACTGCCTCCTATCATACAGGCAGCGGCAATGTAAAAAAACAATTCTCCAAGCTGTCCAGCCTTTATCAGCATGTCTTCCGCAGTCGTCGCGTTAGTTCGTATCTGGCACAACAGGGCATTTCGCTCATGACATTCCATGGACGACCGTTTGATTTCCGTGTTCACTTGCATAAAAATCAACAAAACGAATGGGTCGTCTCCTGCACGGCAGCGAAGGTTGCCGGTTCTGGTAGCGTAACTACCCATGTACGCACAGGTGGAACTGTTATCCCAGGCGATGACCTGTTGCAGCACCTGTTTGGCAAACAAAAACCCCTCATGACTCAGCGCATTTCTGACGCGTCAATCCGACTCGCTACCGCAATTGAACTGGCAAAAGGGATTGATTTAGGAGAATTGGGGCTGGACATGGGGATTGATACACAAGGCCATGTCTGGATGTTCGAAGCGAATTCCAAGCCTGGCCGTTCTATATTCAAGCACGCCCGTCTCAAGCAGGCTGATCAGGAATCACGCAAGTTGCTCGTCGATTATAGCTGTTACTTGGCCAATTTCTAGTCGCACGCGATCTGTACCGTTTTTCAGGAAGGAGGAACACCATGCTTCAGCAGCGCTCCGGGTGGCTGACGATCCTCCCTAGCGGTAGATGGTTCGTACAGTTACCTCGGCTAGTCCTTAAACGCTCGCCAAAGCCACTGGTCGCCAGTCTCGGTCCCTTTTCTCATACGAAACGGATATACGCTGGTTTACCCCGCGTGCAAGCAAACCGTATTCGTACACGCATTAACTGGAAAATGGCGGACGACTCCCTGAAGCTTGGCCCATTATTTGGCATATTGACCGTTGGTGAAGGGGCAACATTTTTAGGAAATCGCGAGAACTTCAAGGATATTTCTCAATCGGGAAAGCAATGGGGTGCACTCGTATATGTGTTCACTCCACAAGGAATCAATTGGGAGAAGAAAAAGGTGCGCGGCTATTTGTACAACAATCGTCTAAACTCGTGGCAAGAGGTGATTCTACCTTTCCCCCATGTGGTTTACAACCGAATTCCGACGAGAAAAGCAGAACGGCGACCTGAAGTCCGAAGAACATTGAACCGCATCCATGAGATGCCAAATGTCACTTTGTTTAATCGCAGCTTTTTTGACAAGCAACAGCTGTTTACGATGCTTGAGTCCCATCTGGAAGTGCAAGCTTTTCTCCCGGAGACGAAACAGCTGGACACCTTGGCCCGCTTTCGAAGCTTTTGCACCGAACATCGCTTTGTCTACTTGAAACCTGTGCGCGGCAAAGCTGGTCAGGGAATCATGCGCATTGATTTCAAAAACGATAAGTGGTTCCTGCAACGGTTAAAGGAGCATAAGGCCATTACTCGCCGCTTTTCCAATTTGAATGACGTATGGAGGCATATTAGACTTCATGTCAAGCAGCAGAAGTACATCATGCAGCAAGGCATCCGTCGTGCCCGCTACAACGGTAAACCTTTCGATGTACGCGTCCTCGTACAAAAAGATGGTGAGGGCGAGTGGAGCATAACCGGAGCTGGCATCAGAAGGGCTGGCTCGCAAAGTATCACTACTCATGTGCCACGCGGTGGCTCGATCCACTCGTTATCAACCGTTATGCAAGCCTTGTTTCATAATAATCACGAGCAAATGGAAAGACACATTCACGATACAGCGCTCGCCATCGCACGATCATTAAATGCAGAATGGACGGATTTGGCTGAGATGTCGATGGACCTTGGCTTGACAGAAGAAGGAAAGCTATGGCTCTTTGAAGCAAATGCAAAGCCGGAGAAATTCGATGAACCCTCGATTCGACAATTGTCGTTAGCGAATTTAATCCACTACGCACAGCATGTCTCCCATATGCAAAGCAAGCCAGGGAGTGCCGCAGGATAAGGGAGTCGAACAGCACTAGCTGATTCACAGACGACCTTGGTGCGATTTGCCCGTCAGGAAGGGGAACGGCGCGTCACCCAACGACGACTGGCTGACGCGATTGACCCCCAGGCTGTTGGCTCATAATGGGTCAATCCTTCCTGGTTGTAGATAAACGCTACCGCAATAAGTGAATTGGCATGCTGGCTGCACGTGCGGGTAGCACTGAACAATGAGGCAAGTCTCACATTTTGATCTAAAGGAACATGCCGTCTAGACTGCGGCATGTTTTTTTCGTTTCGAATGCATGACTTGATCAACCTTGGAAAAAATACTCCATGGAGGTGGTCTTAACCATGACCCATATACTTAACAATATGATGCACTCCCAGCAACAACCGCAATTTTTTGGAGCAATGAGCCCTGCAGGTGCTATGTTCCAACAAGGATTCGCCGGAACAAACGTACAAGAAGTACAACATTGGAACCACGGCGGTCATGCCCAATCCATCGGAACTCCTTCATTGGGGATGTCCTCCGGTGGGGCACAAGCGATTTTCTCCCCAGGTTTTGCAAATACGAATGTCCAAGAAGTGAGACAACTAAATAACACTGGCTATCCACAACAACAACAGCAACAGCATTTCGGCTATGCTCAAAATCCAGCACTTCACTCGTTGCAAAACCAATCCACTGGCTATGCACAAGGCCAGCAAGCTGGCTACATACAAGCACAGCCTTCTTATCAGCAATCGGTTGGACAAGGCTCCATTTTCTCTCCAGGCTTTGCCGGCACGAATGTTCAAGACGTTCAAGCCCGCAATCAGGTTGGCTATAGCGGCTACGGTGGACAAGCTGGCTATACGAATCAAGCAGCCTATCCGCCAGCGATGACTGGCAGTATTTTTTCGCCTGGCTTTGCCAATACCAATGTCCAGGAAGTTCGCCAGTTGAATAACACTGGCTATGGCATGTATGGGCAGCAAGGTCAGCTGCAGCAATCTCAGTTACAACAATCTCAGTTACAACAATCTCAGCTGCAACAATCTCAGCTGCAACCACAGGCATATGCCAATCAGGGGTACAGCAATCAGGCTGGCGCAGGAGCACAAGCAATTTTCTCTCCTGGCTTTGCAGGCACGAATACGCAAGAGGTTCAACAATTGAACACCCCAGGCCAAATGGCTCCTCACACAGGCTCCATTTTCCCTGGCACATTCTAAACGAGAAAAGCGTGACCATCCATCGCGACGGTCACGCTTTTTATTATGGGAGATGGTTCAGCGGTCTACCTTTTCCCAAATCGCCTGATACACGGCGTGCAAATCTTGCAAACTCTGTTCATCCACTGTAAAAATGATGCTGCCAAACACGTAGGCATCCTTCTGCACGCAGGACCATCCATCCCCGGTTGGTTGAAACTGTGCCTCCACACACGCCTCCGTCTGATCCAGCAGTTGCCGTACCGCTACATGCTTTTCCAACGATGGTCGATAGTTTTCCATCACTTGTGCAAGCCGTTCATCCTGACGCGACAGCCGATACAGGGCAAGCTCAATCTGGAGCCAGCAGGTCACATAAAAATGGAACTCCAAAAATAACGTGTGTACAGCTGCACGGATTCTGTCATGGTCACCCGTTTCCAAGGCTGCACGTGCTTCCTGCTTTTTCTCCTGAATCAGATCAAAATGACTGACTGCTCCACGGTAAAACTTGCGCACCACGTTGTACAACATCTCTGGTGTACGCGGCGGAAGATTTCGATGTCGGTTTTGCACATCTCGCATGGCTTGTTCTCCTCTTTCCGACGCTCGTTTTCTTCTATTGTACAACAATGATGGCAGCTTACTCTTTCCCGTTTTTCCAGTAGTCATAGGCATGAATAGCGAGCCCCCAATAAGAGGAGTATCGATCCAACACTTTTGTCACCAGATCCAGCTGCCGGTCCATTTCGCCCATGCCTTCCTCGTGAAAGGTAATCCCGTTCCCTTCGTGACTCTCTTTCGTTTCCACGGCGACGACCAGCTTTTTCTGGAGGCTCTCTGCGTACTTCATCTGATTTTCAACCAAGCCGATGATGCCAGGAGCGCGATCGCGAAAGGCCATCAAGGTCGTATGATCAAGCTGTTTGATCATCCAATGCGAAAACGGCAATTCCGGCTGACCCGGAGTTGGTGTCTTGTCCAGCCATGCGGCGAGATCGACGCTTACTTCCAAGGATGTTTCTTTCTTGGTCTCTTCGACAAATGCTTCGATGTTACCCATCCATTGGCGTAAAACTGCCTCTTTATCCTCACGCCAGACAGGAAGGACATACGGCTCAATGTCTAAGTGAATGCCGTGAAACTGCTCTTCTGTCGAGACAGCCTCATTGTAGGCTTTCACCCAATTCACGAGCTTCATGATCTTGCTCCTACTTTCAGACAGAGCCCAAATCGGATGGCCCCCCATCGCATGAACCTCGATACCCGCTTCACGAGCCTCTTTCACGAAATCGCGATAATAGGAAATCGGCTGCTCCAAATCTAGACGCACATAGAGGAGATTCAGCCCGTTTTGTTCTGCAAAGGAGAGAATTTCCTCCTTTTCCGTGTCAATCAATTCTGCACGCCATATGTAGGTGCCTTTGTAGCGTTGCTTCGTTGCCGGGGGCAATGGAGCCGCCTCCTTCCAGTAGCGATAATCGTGGATCGCGACGCCAGAGAAGGACGGATGCTGTGCCAAAAGGGCAGGTAATTGCTCTAATTGCTGTTGCATGAGAGCCGGACCTTCCTCTGCAAAAGAAGCGTGGTCTTCATCAAGCGGCTTCATATTCACAGCAACCAAGACACGCTTCTCTAATTCATCCGCTTCCTTCATTTCCTGATCAATCAAATTCAGGATGCCGTTTTGACCTGACAGTGTGTCACGATACGCCATGATACATACCGTATCAAACTGACCTATCATCCATTTCGACAGAGACATGTCTTCTTGTCCCGGAACAGGAATATCGTCCAGCCAAAATGGAATGGCTGCACTGGAAACCAATTCCTCATCTTCTGACACCTCTTCTGTGAACGCCTGCACATTGGCTTGCCATTCCCGAATAATCCGCTTCTGATCGTTCTCCCAAAACGGCAGGAGATACGGCTCGATGTCTAGCTGAATCCCGCGAATTCGCTCATTCTTCTGGGCTTCATGATTGTAGCTTTTTACCCAGTGGACGATGTTCATCATCCGCTTTTCATTGCTTTTGAGTGCCCATGCGGGATGACCAGCAACCGCATGTACCTCGATTCCCATCTCTGTCGCTTCGCGGATAAAATCGCGGTAGTATTCATAGGGCTTGTTCATTTCGATTCGCAAGTAGACGAGATTAATATCGTTCCTTTTGCAGAAATCGAGAATCTCTTGTTTCTCTCTCCCGATCATTTCGGATTGCCAGATCCACGTTGCTTTACTCTTCTTCTCCGCGGGGGAAAAGCCGAACAGAAAGCCGACCGTCAGGCAGAGAACACTCAAATAGATGCGCGCAGCTTTCATTCGTCAAAGTTGCTCCTCTCGTTGACTTGCGTGCTTCCAGCTCTCGTAATCATGGATCGCACTTCCCGCAAACGCCGGATTGTTTGACAGCTCCTCCTGTAAAATGGCCAACTGGTTATTCATCTCTTTTGTGCCTTCTTCATAAAAGCTCACATGAGCGCCTTCCATCGTTTCCATGATGTTGACGCCAACAATGACCGACCCTTTTTTGCGTACATTGGCATCATCGACGATCTTTTCTACGATTTCGACGATCCCGTTTTGCCCAAGGGCTTGATTGCGGTAGGCCATTAATGTAATACTGTCGAGTCGCTGCACCATCCAGTTGCTCACTTTTTCATCACTGCCAGGAACGTTTACGGAGTCGATCCAAAAAGGCAAGTCGGCACCGACAGCAAGATCCGTATCCTTCTTCGTCTCTGCTGCCAAATAACTGACATTCTTCAGCCATTGCCGGACGATTTCTGCCTGGTCTTCCTTCCATGCAGGCAACAAATACGGCTCGATATCGACGTGAATCCCCGAAAATTGTTCATCTGGCTTGGCACTTCGATTGAACGCCTTCACCCAGGAGATGAGATCGTCGATACTCTGTCGATTTGCTGTTAACGCCCAATTTGGGTCACCGCCAAGCGCCTCTACCTTGATGCCTGCTTGGTTGGCTTTTTCAATGAAGGTACGATACGTCTCTGGCGCAACTGCTGCTGGTTCAACGTGAAGATAGATCAGGTTGATGTCATTTTTCTCGGCAAACTCGATCATTTCATCGGTTTGGGTCTTCATTTGCTTGGCATCCCATATCCAGGTTGCTTTTGTCAGGGCGGAGCGGGTGCTTGCCAACGACAGCATGATGATCGAAGTCACTGTCACAAGAAGCAATGCTATCCAAAGCCAGCTATATCGGCGAAGTACCTGCATCAGCGCTGGTCGATACCGTACTGCTGTGTCGTCGCTCCCACTCCAGCAAAAGCCCGCTCACCAAACGTACTACCGTCAACCGCTGAAAACGGCGGAATTCTCGTGTAATCCTCGATGCTCTTGTTTTTGACCAACGCGTTCGGCCCGATCTGGCAGCCTTCACCGATCTGTGTGTCGCCAAAAAGGCAGGTTCCCGGATAGAGCACCGTATCACGCCCGATCATTACGTCCGAATCGATGTACGTCGAGCTCGGGTCTATCATCGTCACTCCGTTTCGCATATGGAAATCATTGATTCGCTTGCGCATTAGCTGTTCCAAATCTGCAAGCTGCACACGATCATTGACGCCATTGCCTTCTTCGGGATCATCCGTTGCAAACGCCGCTACCAAATGACCTTGCTCTTGCAATAGCCCCAGAACGTCCGGCAAGTAAAACTCCCCTTGCGCGTTTTCGTTTGAGACCATCGGCAGCATCGAGAACAGCTTTTGATTGTCAAAGCAAAAGATTCCGGTGCTGATCTCGTTCACCTTTTTTTGGCCCAAGGTCGCGTCTTTTTCCTCGATAATTTTCCGGACATCGCCGTTCTCGTCGCGAATGATCCTGCCATAGCCTGTAGGCTCGTCCACAATGGATGTCAAAACCGTGGCTGCTGCTTGTTTGAGCTGATGATACTCGAGCAAGCTTCGCAGCGTCTGTTCTTGTACGAGCGGTGTATCGCCATTCATGACAATCGTTATGCCATCCTGCGCCCCGAGAATTTCATGGCTCATCCAAACTGCATGAGCAGTTCCTAGCTGTTCCGGTTGATACGCATACTGAACACGGTTTTTCAGCTGTTCTTTGACCACTTCGGCTCCGTGACCGACAACGACGACTAAGTGCCGAAGTGATAATGGTTCCAATGTTTCTACGACATGCTCAATCATCGGCTTCCCGCAGATTGGATGCATGACCTTGTAGAGCGAAGATTTCATTCTGGTTCCTTTTCCTGCTGCGAGTACTACTGCATGTATGTTCATCCTATCGCCTCCGTCTTGGTCAGCTCCCCTTTTGCAAGCTGACCTTGTTGGATTTGCTGATCGAAGTATGGTTTCAATTCATAGGTCAGTGTGTCAATCATCATGCTCAAATTAATGTCTTTCCTCTGCACGCCCAGCTGATAGGCCTGAAGCATAATCTCCAGTAATTTCTCCTGATTCAACGTCCGCTTCGAGGTGTTCATTCATCTTTCCCCCTTATTTGAATGTCTCTACCTTTCTTACGACAGACGTTTGTGTTTACTCAACTGTTACACTTTTGGCCAAATTTCGTGGACGATCTACGTCATTGCCGAGCGCAACAGAAGTGTAATAGGAAATGAGCTGGAGGGGGATCACGCCTAACACCGATGTAAACAAGGCATCTGTCTGCGGAATCAGGCATACATCATCAACCGAGCGATGCAGCTCTACATGTCCATCTAAGGTAATACCGAGAACCTTTGCTCCTCGGGCTTTTACTTCTGTAATATTACTGATCATTTTCTCATGCAGCTCATCCTGTGTAGCCAAGGCGATGACTCTCGTTCCCTCTTCGATCAGCGCCAGCGTGCCGTGCTTCAGCTCTCCTGCCGCATACGCCTCCGAATGAATGTACGAGATTTCCTTCAGCTTGAGCGAGCCTTCCATCGATACGGCATGGTCGAGTCCTCGTCCAATGAAAAACAGATGCTGCTCGTCCTTGATCGATTCAGCGAAATGACGTATCTCATCCGCATGTTGGAGAATATGATCGACTTGATCCGGGAGCGCGGTCAGTTGTTGAAGCAGTGAGGCACGGGTGTCAGCATCCAGTGTACCCTTCGCTTGCGCCAAATAAATGCCAAGCAAGTAAAACGCAATCAGCTGCGACGTATATGCCTTCGTCGAAGCAACCGCGATTTCCGGACCTGCATTTGTCGTAATCACGTCATCGGCGTCACGGGCAATCGAGCTTCCGACTACATTGGTAATCGCGAGTACTGCTGAGCCGTTTCGTTTGGCTTCACGCATCGCTGCCAATGTATCTGCTGTCTCCCCTGATTGGCTGACGGCAATCGTGAGCGTATTGGGCTGAAAGAGTGGGCGACGGTAACGAAACTCCGACGCTACATCTACTTCTACCGGAATTTGTGCCAGTCGCTCGATCACATGCTTCCCGATCAAGCCTGCATGATAAGCGGTACCGCATGCGACAATGTAGATTTTCTCCACACGCTTGGCACTCGCTTCTGATAACTGAAGAGTAGGGAAAATAACCTTTTGCTCGGTAGTATCGATTCGACCTGTCATTGTATTGCGCAGGGCACGCGGCTGCTCGTAAATTTCCTTTTGCATATAATGCGCAAAGCCGTCTTTTTCCGCTTGTTCCTTGTCCCACTCAATCCGCACCAGCTCTCGCTCGATTGGCTCCGTGGTATCCAGACGCATGACGTGAACGGAATCTTTGGTCAGAATCGCCAGGTCTCCGTCTTCCAAAACGTACACATCACGCGTATGCTCCAGGATCGCCGGGATATCAGAGCCAATGAAATTCTCATTCTCCCCTACCCCGATAATCAACGGGCTCGCCATACGAACCGCAATCAGCTTGTCAGGCTCATGCTCCGTCATCACACCGAGGGCAAAGGCTCCGCGAATTTTGCCAGCGACCTTCTGCACTGCCGCAACCAGGTTGTTATCGTATTCCTGCGCCAAAAGATGTACGATGACCTCCGTGTCCGTCTCCGAAGTAAACGTCACGCCTTTTTCGATCAACTCCTGCTTCAGATCCAGATAGTTTTCGATAATGCCGTTATGCACGATCGAGAACTTGCCAGACTGATCAAAGTGAGGATGAGAGTTTTCGTCAGATGGTCGTCCGTGTGTCGCCCAGCGCGTATGACCAATGCCGATGGAGCCCTGCAAGCCGGACTTTTGGGTTTGGCTCTCCAGTACGTCAATTCTGCCTTTTGCCTTGCGAATGCCGATCGTTGCTCCGTCACAAATCGCAATGCCAGCGGAATCGTAGCCTCTGTATTCCAGCTTTCGCAGCCCATTGATAAGAATCGGCTGCGCTTCCCTGTTCCCGATATATCCCATAATTCCGCACATGTCTTTGGTTCCTCCCTTGTTGCGTATAATGTTGCGACTTTGTATTATGCGAGCAAGCTGACGACTTCCTTCTCCTGCTTGATAGCCACGGAGGTTCCGATGCGATACACATTCGGATTCGTGATGCCCTCAAACGCATTTCGTGTATCGATAATAGCCACTCCCAAATCCGCCAGCTCCTGATAGGCAAAGCATTGGTGATTCGTAATGAGCACCATGCAATCGTAAGTCTTGAACGCCTCGTAGTCATTGGCAATGGAATGGACGATCTCCCCTTTTTTATTCACAAAGCTCTGCGCATACGGGTCGTAATAGTCAACCGTCGCTCCGCTATTGGTGAATAGCTCGTAAATCTCCAGCCCAGGTGATTCCCGCAAGTCATCGACTTCCGGCTTGTAGGCCATGCCAAGAATCAAGATGCGCGAGCTGTTAATCGCTTTGGCGTAAATATTGAGTACCTGTGCTGTCTTGTTTCGCACATAGTCCGGCATGTTGTCGTTAATCGACTGGGCGATCTCAATAAATTGACTGTGAAAACGAAAGCCCTTGGCCTTCCACGACAAATACATCGGATCGAGCGGTATGCAATGCCCACCGATTCCGGGTCCCGGGTAAAATGGCATGAACCCGAAAGGCTTGGTCGATGCGGCCTTGATTACTTCCCAAACATTGATGCCCATTCTGTCGCACATCATCGCCATCTCATTCATGAAGGCAATATTGACGCTACGGAAGGTGTTTTCCAAAAGCTTGGACATTTCCGCCACCTTTGGCGAGGAGACTGGTACGACGGTTTTGACCAGACTGCCATACAAGAGTGTGCCTAACTCCATGCAACGTTCTGTCGTCCCGCCGATCACCTTTGGCGTATTGTACGTACTGTATTTGCGATTGCCCGGATCGACCCTCTCCGGCGAGTAGCAGAGGAAAAAATCGATGCCAGCCCGATAGCCCAGCTTTTCAAATTCGCGCTGGATCAGCTCTTCCGTTGTTCCCGGATAGGTTGTGCTCTCCAGTGTAATGAGCATTCCTCTTTTCATGAATCGCTTGATTTGCTCGACAACGTTTATAATGTAAGAGGTGTCCGGGTCCTGATTGGGACTGAGCGGTGTCGGAACGCAAATGCTGATCGCATCCAGCTCTTCGATTACGCTATAATCAGTCGTCGGAAAAAAGCGGTTGGTCGCGAGGCATTCCTGCAAGGTTTCATTAGAGATATCCTGGACGTAAGACTCTCCTCTTTTCAGGCTCTCGATTTTTCCACCATGCAAATCGATTCCGATTACGGTATAACCGCTCTTGATCGTCTCTACGGCAAGCGGCAGCCCTACATACCCAAGCCCAATGACACCCACTCTCGCTGTCTTTCGTTGAATCTTCTGTTGCAGTTCCTCGTATCTCGCCATCCTCGTTTCTCTCCCTTTCTCTTTCTAGAATTATGAAATCAGCCTTTTCACCCTGGCTTCCAGCTCTACCGGAGAGAATGGCTTCGTAATGTAGTCAGATGCTCCCATCGCAAACGATTTTTGCACATCTTCTTCCAGACGTTTGTCTGTAAGCACCATAATCTTGCTCATGGAAGCGCTGATATGCTTGATTTTTTCCATGAGCTGGTATCCATTGAGGATAGGGAGATTCAGGTCGGTAATCACGAGATCAGGAGCGACCTCCTGATATTTTTCCATGCCATCCATCCCGTCATTGGCTACTGTAACGAGATACCCTTTGCGCTGAAAGTAGATGCTCAAAAACTCGTTGACAGTCTCATCATGGTTAACCAGCAAAATACTTGCCGGCTCTTCTCTTTGAGCGGGATTCTGCTCGTAAATCTTGATCTCCCCGTGAGCGCCTGGCTCTCTCATCTCTTGGATCATCCGCATCAGCATTTGACCGGACGAGCGGGAGCTTTCGGGAAAACTCGCAATCAACAGGCTGCCCGCAAGCAGTTTGTGCTCTTGCAAATAGTCTTTGACACGCAAAGCATAGAAATGAGTGTTCGAAAGCTTCTGTCCTTCAAGCAGGATTCCGAAGAGCTGCTTGTTTTTGTCATACACGTAGTGCAAAGCAATCTCGGAGCCGTCTCCTGAACTGGTGCCCAGGTCTTGCTTGATCAGCTCCATTGACTCTTTTGTGAGGTTTTTGCAAGCCGCTAGAATAACCCCACACGCCAATTGTTTCTCTTCCATCTTGCTCAGATGCTCGTAAAAAACAGGTACGAGATTACTCATGATCTAGCCTCCAAACTTGAAATGTTTTCGCTGCCCTTCGTCTGCCAGCTCGTCCGCGTCATCGTTCCCCAGGAGTTGTTGTTGCGCAAGTATTCAATATGACCGAGGAATCTCCAGATGACGCCGATTTGCCGATAGCCGAAGAACATCAGAATCGTATAGAAAAGCATTTTGACGATGTCCTGAAAGCGTGGATACCGCCGAAACGCGATTTCCTCCAGCAATAAGGAGCCAATACCAAGCAGCATGCCATACAGCACATTGAGCAAGCCGTAGAGTAAGAGGACATAGCCGTTGGTCATATCCAGTAAGGTGTAACCGATGAGGGCTAGTAGACCCGTGATGCGGAAGTATGGATTCAAGGTTTCAAACAGGATATTGAACGGTAGCGTGAGCATCCCGAACAGCTTGTACTTGGGGCGGAACGCCATATGTCTGCCGTACTCAATCATGTTTTTCAGATTGCCGCGTCCCCATCTGCGCCGTTGACTGCCCAAAATTTTGAGTGTATCCGGCGCTTGCGTCCAGCAGACCGCATCGGGGCAGAATGCCACTCGGTACGGCAGCTTGTTTTCCAGCATGTACTTGTGCAGCTTGATGATGATGTTCATGTCTTCACCCGGATACCCCTCGCGATAGCCGCCTACCTTGATGATGTAATCCTTGCGAAAAACACCGAACGCACCTGAGACGATAATCAATCCGTTGATTGCACTCCAGCCGATCCGTCCCCCGAGAAACGCCTTGAGGTATTCGACAGATTGCATCATCGGCAAAAACTTGTCTGGCAGACGAATGTCTTTCACGACACCGTCTTCGATCTTGCAGCCGTTGGCAATGCGGATATCTCCGCCGATAGCCACTGTTTCATCCGGGTTTTCCATATACACCTTCGCAATGCGAATCAGCGCGTCTTTTTCCAGCAGGGAATCTGCATCAATGGAAGCAATCAACGGATAGTGGGAGAGATTGATCCCCGCGTTAAGCGAGTCAGCTTTTCCTCCGTTCTCTTTGTCGATCAAATACAGATTCGGAAAAGCCGGATTGTGGTAGATTCCCCTGATCTTCGATGTATGAAGAAGCGGCTGCACCGGCATGTGCTCGGAGTAAACCAGTGAAAACTCGTCAATCATTACCTGCAAGGTAGCATCCTTTGATCCATCGTTGACCACGAGTACCTCGTAGCGCGGATAGTTCAAGGATAAGAGCGACCTTACATTTTCAATAATCGTCAGCTCCTCGTTGTAAGCCGGCACGAGAATCGAAATCGGCGGAACGTGCTCAGAGCCTGAAAGTGTCTGGAATCTCGAATAGATGGAGCTTTTTAAGATTCCCATGATGCTATTAAACGAGAACAGCATGATGATGAAGTACAAAGAGTTGATCGCGATGACGTAATAGACCGCAAATACTCCGTAGTAAAGTAGAAAATCTCTCATGGCAGCCTCCTTTCGCTCTATCTTTCCAATGCCTGAACCGTGGAAATTGTTTTGCGATACGACTTGCGGTACAGATGCAGCTTTTCGTTGTATTGCACGAGCTTCTCTGTCGCTGTCGCGCTTTGTAGAACCAGCTTCTCTTTTTCCAGCTCCTCCTGGATCACTTGATGAGCCATCTCGCTCTTATGACTGTTTCTCTCTTCCTGCAAAATTTCACACAGGGCAGCAAAGCCTTCGACCTCCAGCTGCGCCAAGCTGCGTGCACTGTGATGACGAACCCACCAGTTCGCATCGCCCACCGCCTTTTTCAGCGAGGGAATGTACGCATGCAATTTCAGTGAGCCGATTGCCTTCGCTGCCATTGCCCGAATTTCCCAATCCTTGTGATTCATAAAATCCGTGAGTGTCTGCTCATTCATATAGCGGATATCCCGACACATGAGCTTGACTGCCTTGATTCGGACTTCCTTGTCAGGCGATTGAATGAGCTGGTATAGCGCAGGCTCAATGCCAGGCTGGGCATGCACGGCGTAGCCAATCAGTCCGATTTTGACCAGTTCAGCATCGGAATCTTGTAAAAACTGTGCAAAAAGTGGTGCTGTATCCACCTGCGAATCACTGATGATGTCCACGATGAGCTGGTGGACATTGTTCTTCGCTCGGACAACGTGGGTCGCCATTTCCCGCAAATCTTCAGTATTGCGTGCACATTTGGCGACGGAGCGTGCAATGATAAAAACACTGGTGTCATTCGTGTTTTTTTGCAGGAGGGTCATGAGAGCTGGTACGGCGAGCTTGGAGCGCATGATCCCCAAATTGTAAGCGGCATCCACTCTCGTCCATTTCCACTTGCCATTTAGTCTTTGCATATCCAGCTCTACGAGTCCCATATCCTCGCAGAGCCAGATCAGCTTGTCCCGATGAATGCCTGTGAAGCACTCCATCAGCTCAAACAGCTTTTTCTGAATGATTTGCTTTTCTTTTTGCGTCACATCGCCATAAGGCACCTGCAAGCGCTCCTCTTCTTCCCCGTGTGCTTGCAGGTAAACGAAGTAATCGCGATATTTTTCCAGACAGCGCATGGTCTGTTTCTCCACCGAAATGTTGCGTAGCTTCAGTGCGAACAAGACAAGCAAGCCTAGTACTGTCAATCCACATAGCGCGTACAGAAAAACAATTGCCGTCGCCAATGGTGTTTGCACGTTTGCCACTCTCCTATCCAATCAAGGCTGAGTCCCGGTCTTCACCGGAGCCTCAATCTCGTGGAATGCTTTTTTTAGTATGGAATAGCTCTGTTTTTTGCGTTCGTGATAACCGACCTGCTCCCAGCCTTGCCATGTATACATCGGGAGCTTCGTCACTGCATAAGCGTTTTGTCCGACGATTTGCTTCGTCGCTGTATCCACGAGGAACGGCAGGATACGTATGCCTTTCGTCGTCTTCGTCGTGAAGCTTTTGCCTTCATCCTCATAGCTCATGACGGACAAGGAGCTCGGGTCTGTAAATCCAAGCAGCATCCACGGTACTCTCAGCTCTACCACTTTTCCCTTCGCTTGCCACGAGGTTCGTGAGTCGTACTGCGGGTCTTGGGCATCTGTCGTTCCCCGGATCAGCTTGCCGACCTCGACTTCCTCCAACGGATAGTACTTCTTGCTGTCTGGCGGCTCCATCTCGAGGCTTACAGCCAGCTTCCACGGCTTGAATATCCCGGAATCGTCTTTTTTCTCCTCTTCCTTGACTGCAAGCATGCCGTAGCGTTTTCCGTATAAGCGTGCATGAAAGTCGTAATTGGCAGCGATTTGAATCTGGCTTTCATCTGCTTTTCCCAACGCGATCAACGTCTCTAGCCCCTCATCCAGTGTCAGGCCGGGAAGCTGCACAGCATGCTTGTTCCCGCCAGGAAGCGTATCAACACCTACATAGAGCTGTTGTTTAGCCGGGTCAAACTCTTCCTTCAACTGAGCAAGGAAATAGACGTACCCTTCATCGTGTGTCATCCAGATTTCGTCGACACCCGGAACTTGAACATCGAGGCGTTGCTTCTCTTCCGGCACGAGCTGATCCCAATCTGTGCGATTCCCATCGATGGTCAGCACGCCTTCTTTGTTCGGGTACATGCCGAGGACTCCAAACAGAGACTCGTTGGTCAATACGTTGATCCACAGGGAGCGCCGATCTTCCGGCAACTCAAATCGCATCGTGTTCCATGTTTTTTTGAACCACTCGTCCTGCCAGACAAATACGATTGCTCCCGCATACCCTTCTTGATGGATTTCTTGCAAAAGCTCGGCATCAATCTCTCCCTGCTGCTTTTCTGAATGACCACCCTGATTACGCCCCAAATTTCCCAGATGGGCGACTCCCACCGATGCCGGGACCCCGAATTCCGTCACCATGATCGGCATATTTTTGTGATACTGCTTCAGTTGTCGCAAATACGCTTTGTACGTATCGATTTGCCCTGCATCATTCTTCAACTGTTGCAGGGTAGTGTCGTAACGGAAGAAATCCGGATAATACGGGTACACGTGATAGGAAGCGAAGTAGCCTGCCTCCCACTGTGTTGGCTCTATATGGGTAGAATCGACACTGACCAAATCTTCATGATGGATCGGCTCTCCCGGATGCGATAAGGGGTCTGTTGTCACCCAATTGGTGAAAGTCATCGGATGCTGCCAACCGTATTTGCTCTCCTCCGTTGCGACGGTATCCATCATTTCAGCAATCCATGTCTCAAAAGCGGTTGCATTCGGTGTCGCGTGGAAGTACTTCCCTTGATAGGGTGCAACTTTTTGATGCAGGCGGTTGGTGTTTTTCACCATCACGGGGTCCCACTCGGTCCCTGTGTGCCAGCCGATCAAGTATTTGCCCGCATTGGCACGGTATGTACCACTTGCCTTTCCCGGTTTTTCCGGCAGGGTGATGTCTCCGTAGACAGCGCCGACTGCATCCTTGATTTCCTGTCGAAACTCCTCGCGAATCTCTGGCAAATAGGCGTCTTTCTTTTCAATCAACAGCTCTTCTGGACTCCAAATGCCCTGCATCAAATAGAGAGGATCCCCTTCTTTTCGCCGATTGTAATCGACCAGCGCTTCATAAAAGACAGGAGAATGGATCGTATACACACGAATGACGTTCGCTCCCATCTCGTCGATCATCGCGAACCAGCGCATGTAATCCTCTCTCGTTATGGGAAGCTCACCCGGATAATGACCCGGTAGCGATGCCCCCAGATTGACACCTTTCGCAAAAAAGGGCTGCCATTTCTGATTCTGATAGACTTCGAACAGCTCACCATTCGTACGAAATTTTAATTGAGCACCTGTAGTCGTCCCCATGCTTTCGACACGATCTGCTGCCCAAAACCACCAGAAGGCACTTGCCCCCACCACGATCAGCATGGTCAAGCTCATCCAGCGCCATCTTTTCTTTTTTGTTGGCTCCATTCCTCGTCAACCTCCGATATGTTGCCACGTCACAGTCATTGTAAACATAGGGAGCAAATCGTTCCCATAGACAAAATTCACTATTGTGTCTTTTTCAGATTTGTCATGAAAATGTAATATTGGGACGGATTCGCCTCCATTGTCCTACGTTTTTTGGAGGGAAGTCCTGCAACCGGGACGGTCTTCTGGCCCACATTTTTTGCCAACTAGGTACAATTGCTCCTTCCTTTTTTTTCCTTTTCACTCGTAAAAATAGTAGGTTGCTACTATTTGAAAGGCGTTAGATTTTTTCGATATAAGGGATTATTTACAAAAAGAATACAAAGTGTTTCGGAGCTTGATTCTGAGGAAGGTTTGATTATAATAGACATAAAGGATCTGTAAAGGTGGTAAACAAACATGAATCAACTTATCGATGTAGGGATTATTGGTGGAGGACCAGCAGGTATGAGTGCCGCTCTCGCACTTGGCAGAGCAAGAAAGAGAGTCGTCGTTATCGATGAAGGCCGTCCGCGCAATCGTGTTACACGTGAGTCCCATGGCTTTCTTACGAGAGACGGCATCACTCCGAGCGAGTTTCGTCGCATTGCAAGAGAGCAAATCAGCGCCTACCCTTCCGTTCACTTTGTGGAGGATACAGCGGTAACGATCACGGGGCACGATGGAAATTTTCTCATAATGACTGCACAGGGAACGACTTATCAAAGCAAAAAGCTACTGTTCGCAGTGGGAATGAAGGATCTTCCTTTACCTGTTAACGGATTAGCAGAAGTGTATGGAAAAAGTGCTTTTGTCTGCCCTTATTGCGATGGATGGGAATTACGCGACCAACCACTTGTCTTGATAGCAAACGGCGAGAAAGCATTGCACTTGGCAAAAGTGCTATCTGGTTGGACTAATCATTACACCCTCTGCACCAATGGACCAGATGAATTCACGGAAGAACAAAGAATGGAGCTGTTGCAGCATCGCATTCCTGTCTTTGACTCCCCGATCGAACGGATTGTATCTATCGATGGGATGGTGCAACACGTTGAACTTACAGATGGCAATAGCATTTCGTGCACAGGGATCTTTTTTGCCCCAAAACTCGTCGCTGCATCTGACTTGCCACAAGCATTAGGCTGCCAGGTAACGGAAGCTGGTACGATTATCGTCGACAACTTTGGGAAAACGAGCGTACCGGGTGTCTACAGTGCAGGCGATGCAGCAACTACCCAATACCAAGTGATAACTGCTGCTGCTCTAGGCTCTGCTGCTGGAATGAGCATCAACAACGAACTACTTGTAGAGGCATGGAATCGTCAAAGCTAGCTCTATCCCTCCGCGTTCTTTCTATAAAAAAGGACAATCCCTCCGACTGCAATAGACGGGTGGGATTGTCCCTCTTCTTTCTATATAGAAGCAATGCTCTTTCTTTGATTACAGCGTCTTCTGTCCTGGCTTCCAATTCGCCGGGCACAGACCGCCAGCTTGCAGGGCTTGCAATATACGAGTTGTCTCTGTCACGCTGCGGCCCACGTTCATGTCCGTTACCACTTGGTAGCGCAGAATGCCGTCTGGATCGATGATGAACAAGCCACGGTGAGCTGCACCAGTCTCTTCATCAAGAACGCCATAAGCTTGTGCCGTCTCTTTTTTAAAGTCGCTCGCGAGCGGGAAGTTTACTTCACCGATGCCGTTTTCATCTCGCGGTGTTTTGATCCATGCCCGGTGCGTATGTACGCTATCTGTGGATACACCCAATACTTCGCAATCCAACTCTTCGAACTCTTCCATGTTGTCACTAAACGAAGTTACCTCTGTCGGGCAAACGAACGTGAAGTCGAATGGCCAGAAGAACAAAATCAGCCATTTTCCTTTGTAATCAGCCAGCGACACACGTTCTTCCAGTGTCTCGAGGTTTTTGGTCGTGAGCATGTTAAAGTCAGGTGCCGGTTTTCCTACTTGAAGTTGGACAGTTTGCTGTGTTGTCATTGTTGTCATGATACATCTCTCCTTTTATATGGTAACTGATGAAATTTACTTCGCAGCCTCTTCCAATACTGCCAGTGCTTTTTTGATACGGGTCGGGTTGAAGCCCAAAATTTGCTTTTCACCAATGACTGTCAAGGGAACAGACATCACGCCTAAACGGCTCAGCTCCTGGAAGTACTCTTCTTTTTCATCGATGTTTCGCTCTTCGAAAGAAATGTTTTGTTCTGTCAAATACGATTTTAATTGCTGGCAGAAGTTGCAATGTGTGCTGGAGTATACGATTGCTTGAGCCATGTTTGTTTCTCTCCTTTTTCTTCTATTTGTACTGTGGAACAACTTTGGAGCGCTTGTTGATGTATTTGTCTACAGCCATAGCCGCAATGGCACCGTCTGCCGCAGCGACTACCGCTTGCTTCACAGGTGTTTTGCGTACCTCACCAGCTCCAAATACGCCTGGAACAGAAGACTGCATGAACTCATCTAAAATCATAAATCCTTCCTCATCGAGGGGAACTTGCCCATCCAAGAAATCGGTACCCGGCTTGCTGCCAGACAGGAAGACGAAAACCCCGTCTACGGACAGCATTTCTTCTGTTCCTTCTGCTGTGCGAATGCGCAACCCTTCGACTGACTTCTCCCCCACAATTTCTAATGGGCGGGTACGAAAATGTATTTCCGTGTTCGGCAGCCGAGGTAGTTCATCTACCCCTTGAAGATCAGCGCGCGGCACCAAAAAAGTGATTTTGTCCGTAAATTTGGTCAGCGCATGCGCTTCTTCCAATGCTTCCTCCGTATCACCGATGACCGCAACATGCTTGCCTTCATAAAAAGCTCCGTCGCATGTCGCGCAAGTGCTCACGCCTCGTCCGAGCAATTGCTCTTCTCCTGGAAGCATACGGTTACGTCCTTTGGAACCAGTCGCTACGATCACGGCCTTCGCTTGGAAAGTACCATGAGCCGTGAAAATGCTTTTTTCCTCGTCCTCTACATCTACCGCAGAAATCGTAGTCTGGATGAATTCTGCACCGAAGCCCTCCGCTTGTCTGCGCATTTTATCCAATAGTTCTTTCCCTGTCATCTCGCCTTCTACCCCTGGGTAGTTGGCGATTTTATGTGTCAGGGCAAGCGCACCAGCTCCGGGTGCCTTATCAATGACGAGCGTCTTTAGATTTCCACGAGCTGTATATATGGCAGCAGAAGCACCAGCTGGTCCTCCGCCGATGATGATGACATCATACATGAACAGCCCCCCTTTTCTTATTATCAGATTATAATTATTATCAACTAGGAACAATTATCATTGTACTTGATATAATTTTAAAGTCAATATCTTTTTATAATAATTTTAAATAAGACTGATAAGATTTATCTCACTCAGCAGCCGCATACTCGTCTGTATTATTTTACGATTCCGAATTCAACCAATTTCGTTGACGAAACAAGTAATTCAGGATAAAGTACCACTAACACTTGAACGCACAAAAGCAAAGAAGCAAGAAAGCACAAAAGTACGAAAGCGAAATATACTTTCTCACTGCTTTAGGCTGATTTAACAAGGAGTTGCCATTATGAACAAGCCATTATCTTTTTCGCAAAGTATTTGGGTGCTTGTCACCGTATTCGGAATCTTGTTTCCTGCCCTTTTTTGGGGCAAAGTTGAGCCGCATATGCCGCTCTTCCTCGCAACCATAGGAGCTGCCACTCTTCTCTTCCTGTTCGGCGTTCCGTGGAAGCAAATGGAGGAGGGCTTGATCAAAGGAATTCAAACCGCGATCGCCCCCATGCTGATTCTTTCCTTAATTGGAATTTTGATCGGGGTATGGATGATGAGTGGTACCGTTCCGATGATCCTGCACCTCGGCATTTCGCTGATCTCACCGGAGTACTTCACACTCTCCGCCCTGTTTCTGACAGTGATCGTCTCCACTGTTACAGGGAGCTCTTTTACCACGATTAGTACGGTAGGGGTCGCTATGATGGGGGTCTCGACAGCACTCGGACTTGATCCGTTGATTACAGCTGGGGCCATTATTTGTGGAGCTTGCTTTGGGGATAAAATGTCGCCGCTCTCCGACACGACCAACTTTGCAGCAGCCATTGCAGGCGTTTCCTTGTCGGAGCACGTCAAGTTCATGTCACGTACTGCTGTTCCAGCCCTTGTCATTACCGCGATTTTCTTCGGAATTCAAGGACAAAGCGCCAATGTGAATCTGGACGCCATTCAAGAAATCCAGCATGCTTTGGAACAAAACTTCTCGCTTAGCCTCTTATCGCTGCTGCCAGCATTCGTCGTCCTGTTATGCTCAGCGCTGCGAAAACCGATTTTGCCTACATTGGTCTTCGGGATTTTGAGCGGGATTGTCACAGCTGCTCTTTCCGAAGGAGTTACCTCTCCGGTCCAATGGATGACTGTCATGCAAAAAGGCTTCACCAGCAATATCGCCAATGAAGCCGTTGCATCGATTGTGGACCGCGGTGGACTGTTGTCGATGACCTGGTCCCTCGCCTTGATTTTGATTGCCTTGTCTTTAGGCGGCATCCTGCAATACAGCGGTGTGTTTCATGCACTTTTTTCCGGATTCATCAATCGAATCAAACGAGACGCTGAGATGGTCGGACTTGCCGGATCTTCTTCTATTCTCGTGAATCTGCTGACAGGAGAACAATATTTGTCTATCCTGCTCCCTGGGCAGATGTTTCGTGAAGCATTCACAGCTCGCGGAATGGCGGGCAGACGACTGTCTCGTACTCTCGAAGACTGCGGGACACTCGTCAACCCACTCATTCCATGGGGGGTAAGTGGTGCATTCTTTACCGCTACCTTGCACGTATCTACAGTGGAATACTTGCCTTATGTCATCTACCTGTGGATCTCGCCAGTTTTGACGTTTCTATTCGCCATGCGTCAGCAAAAAGCTTAGCCGGCTGCATACACGGTCGTACAGTTTTTCCCTTTGCGCTTGGAGCGGTACAGTGCCTCATCTGCTGCCCGCTTCAAGCCATCTGCCGTGTTTGCATCTTGAGGGTAGCGTGCAATGCCAACACTGACCGCAATCAAGATGCAGCAATCGTCCTGTGTTAAGGGGCGCAAGCGCAAATATTCCCGAATGGCACTCGCTTTTTCCTCCGCCATCTCCATCGACGCCCCCGGGCAGAGCAGCATGAATTCATCTCCCGCATAACGATACGCCGTATCCTCTGGTCCTGCTACTTCTTTCATCGCTTCGGCAATTTGCTTAATCAATGCGTCCCCTGCATGATGACCAAAATGGTCGTTCACCGCTTTTAGGCTGTCTGAATCCAGCATGATCAAAGAGACAGACGCATTCTCTTCACTCAGCAGCTTTTCCAAATCACGATGGAAAGCACGATAATTCGCAATCCCTGTCAGCTCATCCTGAAACGACATCTGGTACATTCGCTCATACAAGCGCGCCGTTTCAATAGCACTTGCTACCTGAAAACCAATGATTTTCAGTAGTTCCTCGTGCTCTTTTTTATAGGCGAATTCCCGATAAGACTGGGCAGAAACAACGCCTTTGATCTGATTCCCCAGCATGAGTGGTACGAAAATGCATGTATTCGTATCCATTTCCGGGCTTCCCCAGCGGAACATTTCTGGCTCGCTTGGCTCATTCTTCATCGTCTTGATATGAATGGTTTCCCGTGTATCAATCACTTTGGACACCATCGCTTGTCCATAGGGAATCGTGAGCGGACCGTAATTGACCCCATTATCGATGCTGATCGGAATTTTGATCTCACTGTCGCCCTCATCATAAAAGGCAATAAAGAAAGCATCTGCACGCATCACGCGCGAGACCAGCTCAAATGCTTTCCACAAAATTTCACTTTCCTCAAACGTTTTCGCAAAAATGTGGCTGAGGTCATGTAAAATCTTCATGTGCTCGGAGATCCACATCATTTCGGTTACCTTATTTCGCAGCTCCACAATCTGCTTCAGCAGTTCTGCATGCAAGACACTGTCCTGTTCCGACAGCATACTATCTACCTCACGAGATAGCGCTTCAACCTCGCCAAGCTCGACTGCTTCTATGTTGCCAAGCCATTGGCTATAACGCTCCAACAACTGTCTTGCATACGCTTCTCTAACGTCGTGCTTCTCATGCATATTCAACCCTCCGGCTATTGGGTAGCTTTACGCTTTTTTTTCATGATATCGCTCAATAGCTGCACGGATGGCTTGCAAGACAGCTCCCTGACCAGGTGCTAAAAAACGTTCTTGGATCGCCTTCGTGATCTCCTGCATGCCATCTGCAACTGTCTTGCCTACAAGCAAGCTAACCAAAAACTCACTCGTCTTGTCCATGACAAAGGTAAAGCTGGCGTCGCAAATCACTTCGGCGTCTACATCAATGATGAGTACACAGCCTACCATGGTTGAAACCTCGTACAAGGTAGTTCCCTTGGGGATTTGGGCGAAGCCTGCTGTCAGTACCGTATTTTTGTTCATCCAGTCGTCCTCCTAGCTGCTGATCGGCAAGCATACCTCGACTGCCGTTCCGTTACCTGGCGTGCTTATTAACCGCAGCGTCCCCCGATGGTTCTCGATGATTTTGCGGCTCACCATCAATCCCAGGCCCGTCCCCGTTTCCTTCGTCGTGAAAAAAGCCTCTCCCAATCTCGCCATCTGATGGGCCGGGATCCCCACTCCGTTGTCTTCAAACCGAATGACGACTCGATCATCTTCACATCGCAGTCGAATCACAATTTCTCCATTCCCTGCGGTCGCTTCGATCCCATTTTTCAAAAAGTTAATGAAAGCTTGCTTCAACTGATTCTCATCGCAATGGATCAAAGGGACTTCCGATTCGAAAACGACCTGAATCATGACCTTTTTCAGAATCGCCTCCGTCTCCAAGAGCGTAACCACATGCGTGATCAGGTTGGACAGATCGCGGGCTTCAAACACAGCCGTATGTGGCTTCGCCAAGACCAACAGCTCTGAGACAATCATCTCAATTCGCGCCAATTCCGAGCTCATGATCGAAAAATACTCCGGCTTTCTCATGCCATCCTTTTGCATTAATTGCACAAAGCCTTTTAACGAGGTAAGCGGATTGCGTATCTCATGCGCGATCCCTGCCGCCAATTGCCCGACCAGCGCGAGTTTTTCCGAGTTTTGCAAAAATTCTTGCGCCCGTTTGCGTTCCGTAATATCCCGGATCAGAATGTACATGGAGAGCTTGTCCAACATCGTCATGGATGTTCCACACACTTCTACCTCCGTCCGACTGCCATCCAAACGGATTAGCTCGACCTCAATTGGAGAGGCTGTTTCCCCTTCTTCCAAAGTGCGGATGAGACCCTTGATCTTTGGTACATCACGGGGATGGAAAAACGACTGAAATGGATACCATAACAGCTCGTCCAAACCGGAAGCTCCAACCAGTTGCATCCCTGCTTGGTTGACGTATTGAAGCTCCCCAGCACGGAAAATGAACGCACCTTCACCGGAAATATCCAATACTCTGCACTGTTTGGAACCATAGCTGTCACCAAACGGGGCCGGGAGCCTCTGCACCATCGCATAATACCCAATTGATGTGCCTTCCTCCCCAAAAGCTCCATATGTAATATGCACGGGAATACTTGTGCCATCCTTATGACGAAAAGCGGTGAAAAAAGGTCTCGGATCACCATTCATCGCAAATTGTGTTTGAAGGCGTACCATCTCCTGTTCTTCCGAAATAGCCAGCTTCCAAAATGAGGCTCCTTCCCATTCTTCTACGGAGTAGCCAGTCAACACTTGGCAGGCAGGATTGCCTTTAAAAACTCTACCAAATTGATCGAGCAGAAAAGTGGCCTGAATCATTTGATCAAAGAAGGAACGATAGAGATGACCACTTCTCCATCCACTGTCCAATAAATTTTTCATCGTGCCCCTCCCTCCTGGGACGAGAAAACGGCTACTCCAAATTACGGAAATAGCCTACAACGTTCTCAAATCCTATTCTCACCCAATTTTACCCTATTCGTTCTGTGGTTTCCATCCCTCGGAAAATTTAATTGTGTGATTTCTCTTCCAGTACCTCTGCACTGACTCGTAGTTGCTCTGCCATTTTTTCGTCAACAACGAAGCCCAGCTTTGTGAAAGCCGCTACCAGCGCTCCCACGACAGGGGGTACCGTGGGAATGATCGTTTGAAACGAAGCTCTCCCAATTAGTTGTTCGCGCAGGATTGTACTAGAAGTTAACAATCCTCCGGCTAAAACGACTGGAACAGGCTCCTGAACCTTTTTTAAGCAAGCATCAGCCAATTCTAGCAAATCCTCTACTGCTTGCATGATCAATGTATTCGCCACCGGATCGCCTAGTGTTGCGGCTTGTTCTACGAGCTGACTCGTTTTTGCCAGCTCCATTCGCGGATTGCTTCCCCCGTAGATCAGGCTGATCAATTCATCAGGACGCTCAACGCCATAGTGGTCCATAAACAGTTGTGTCAGCACTGTCGATTCACCGCGCCCATCGTATTCGCGCAATACGGCGCTTGCCGCTTTTTTGCCCAAATCAAACCCGCTGCCCTCATCTCCTACCAGATACCCCCATCCGCCTACACGGTGCCGCGCCCCCTCTTTTGAAAAGGCACAGGCAATCGAGCCCGTACCAGCAAGGAGTACGACGCCTGGCTGCCCCCACGTCCCCGCGTAAAGGGCTGCGATGACATCGTTATTAATCAATAGCCGCTCTCCCCACTCATCGGCAAAGGCATGCTGAATTCTTTCCTTGATCTGCGGACGATCTGCACCGCCAAGCCCAATAAACAGACCGGCTACTTCCTCTTCCTTGGCACCTGCCTTTATTCTCACAGCATCCATGAGTTGGCGTAGTGTAGCTTCCACATCCCCCCAGCTTCTGGAGAGCGGGTTTGATGATTCCCCCACCACGATTGCCCCCACCTGTCCTGCCTCATTGCAGATGGCTGCTCTGGTTTTGCTTCCGCCCCCATCGATCCCGATAAACCACTTTTCCCCATTACTTGACTGCACCTGCCGTCAACCCCTCCATAAACTGCCTTGATGCCAGCAAAAACACGATGATCATCGGTAAAGCAGACAACGTGAGCCCTGCAAACAACAGGCTCCAATCCGTTTCATATTCTCCAAACAGCACCATCATGCCTACCGGGATCGTCTTGAGCGATTCCTCCTGAATGAAAATCAACGGGAAGAAAAAGTCGTTCCACGCATGGATGAAATTAATAATGACCACCGTAGCCAAGGCAGGACGAATCAGCGGCAAGAGTATGCGCCAAAACACCTGAAAATGGCTGCATCCGTCGATCCGCGCCGCTTCCTCCAGCTCAATCGGCAACGTCCGAAAGAAGCCCGTCAAAATAAAAACAGAGATCGGAATCCCACTCGCCGTATAAATCAGAATCAGCGACCACAGAGAATTCAAGAGGCCGAGATTCTTCATGAGCAAAAACAAGGGAACGATCCCCAGCTTGATCGGAATCATTAGACCAATAATGAAAAAGAAGTAGAGCCCCGCTGTCCATGTAAAAGAAAAGCGCGACAAGTAAAAGGCCGCCATCGCTGAAAAAACCGTAATGAGCAAGACTGACAGAGCACTGACGAATACACTGTTCCATAAAAAGTCGGCAAACGGCACGGCTTCCCACAGCTTTTTGTACGTATCCAGACTAAACGTCTTCGGAAGGGAGAGCGGACTCGCAAATATCTCCCTATTCGTTTTCAAGGAAGAAGAAATCATCAGTACAATCGGATATAGCGCGAGTAACGCAAATAAATACGCCAGCACATAAGATACAGCTCTCCCACCCACAGTCATCTTCACATCGCATCCTCCTTTCCACTCAGGAACACGCAATTAGTGTTGGACCTCTCGTTTCCTCATCAAATAGAGCGACAACGCCGACACAGATCCGACGATGAAAAACAGCACGACAGCCAATGCCGAACCGAGTCCAAGTGTGACATCCCCAGCTCCGCTGCTAAACGCCATACGATAAAAGTAAACAGCCAGCGTATCCGTCGAATAAAACGGCTCACCCATCGAGCCTTGCATAGCGTAGACGAGCTCGAACGCTTCAAAAGCCTGAATGAACGTAAATATCGTCATAATCGTAATGGCTGGCATGCACAGCGGCAAAATCATTTTCCACAGCATCCGCAAGCCTGTTGCCCCATCCAATCTCGCCGCCTCGATCAAATCCTCGGGGATCGACTGAAGTCCCGCCAAAAAGATTAGAATGGCAAAGCCTATGCCAAACCAAGAGTTAATCAAAATAATCGCGAGTAGCGCTGTATCCGGGTCACCGAGCCATGGTCTGGTCCATTCTTCTAGACCGATTTTTGCCAAAATGCTATTCAGCGCACCGTAATTCGGGTTTAAAATCAACTTCCATAAAAACCCAATTACAATAACAGACAACAGCCTTGGCATGAAATAAGCAATCTTGAGAAAGCCGGATCCTCGTATTTTGCGATAGATGAGAAAAGCCAGACCGAAGGCAATCCCATTTTGCACAATCATTTCGACCACAAAGTAGAAAACGTTATGCCGAAAAGCATTCCAGAACATTTCGTTGAAAGGCTCTACCGTAAACAGCGTAATGAAATTTTGCAGTCCGACAAAAACCCCGCGCTTGATGCCATTCCAGTCGTACAGGCTGTATAAGAATGCCGAGAAGATCGGGTACACGACAAACAACGTATAAATAACAAGCGCGGGCAGCGGAAACAAGTGAATCAGCCAGCGCACCTGCCCCTTTGTTCGAATGCTTTTTCGGTTTACCCTCTCGATGATGGCCCACCCCTTTTTACGAAAATCATCGCGGCCTGTTCAGAAGCCGGGAGTGAACCCAACTCAGGTCCACTCCCCCTTTCCGTCTGCTATTTTCTACTTTTTAAAGGGAGGGAACCAGGTAGCCGCCGACTTTTGAACTTCTTCTACGACCTGCTCAGGGGTGAGCTTGCCTAAATACATGCCTTGGAGGGCGTTTTCCAATGTCTGCTTCGTGGTCGGTTTTCCTTCCGCGAAGCTGACGACCATCAAATAGGGTGTGGCGCTTGATTGGGAAAGCTCTGCCATCTTGTTTACCAACGGATCGTCAGTCGATACACCTGGCACCGCGCTGATTCGTTTGAACTGATTGGCGAATAGCTCCCCAAACTTTTTCGTCGCCATGAATTCCATGAACTTCAATGCCTCTGCTTTGTGTTTGGACTTGGCGTTTACAGCATAGGAGCCATCGACCCAGGTTGTCAGGACTTGTTTTCCGTCATCGGTTGGCATCGGGAAGAAATCAAGCGGCAAATCAGGGTTCAGCTTTTTGATGCCTTCCAGTTCAAAGCTGCCATTGATGAACATTGCTGCTTTTTCCGTGGCGAACAACGTCCGCATATCATTCAATTCGAGACCCACATAATTTTCCGGGAAATAAGGGATAAGTTCTTGCATACGCTGCACGGATTGGAGGAACTCGGCGCTTTTTAAGTCACTTTCTCCTTTTAGCAGCTTGTCGAGATAGTTCGTACCGCTATAGCTAGCTGGAGCAATCACACCATGACTAAGAGAGAGGAGCCAGCCTTCCTTTGCTCCGAAAGAGATCGGGACGATTCCTTTCTCTTTCAATGTTTTGGCTGTCGCAATCAGCTCATCCCAGCTTTTCGGTGCCTGGAGGCCATTTTGCTCGAAGATTTTCTTGTTGTAGTAAAATTGCGTGGAGTTCAGGGATAGTGGGACTCCGTAGACTTTACCATCTTTACCTGTGGCGGCTGCGAGGACGTCTTTTGGGATGGTAGATATGCCTGGCACATTGTCGAGAGGCTCCAGATGTCCAGCTTCAGCCAAGGCAATCCCCGGAGCGTAGGGACGCAGCTGCAAAATATCTGGGCCACTGTCGCTTTGGAGCGCCGTGTTGAGGATGGTATTGTACTCCGTTGCTTTGAATGGTTTGAAGTCGATCTTGATATTCGGATGGTCTGCCTCAAAAGCTTTGATGATGGCTTTGTAGCCCTCCGTGTCTTCTACGCGCCAACTATGCATGGAGAGTGTTACCTGCTGTCCGCCACCTTGTCCGCCGACTGACTCTGTTTCGGTTCCTCCACTGCTACATCCTGTCACCACCATAACCGCAGTCAACACGAGAGAAGCTACATAGCGAAAACGAAATTGACTCATGCGAAACCCTCCCCTTTTTCTTCCCTTAGGTCTGCAAAAGCTGGGCCGTAACAGCATCGTGCAAAATCGGTCGTAATTGCCGAAGCTGATGATTACGGCCTAAATGAACGGCGTTAGTGAGAAAGATGACAGCAAACTGTTGCTCTGGTTCAATCCACATACTGGTTCCAGTAAAGCCTGTATGCCCGAAGCTCCTACGATGAAAGCCGCTTCCACAGCTCAAGGTGGTGGATGCTTGATTGATCTCCCAGCCATACCCTCTACTCCCCCCTGCTTGCTCTGTATGATTGCGTATCGCCAGTTCGTACCATTCGCTAGCAAGTATTCGAGGCTCTTGGTACAACCAGCTCATCGCATATCGGCACAGATCGTCAGCTGTTGAGAAAAGTCCAGCATGTCCTGCAACCCCTCCCATCGCAAATGCTTTCTCATCATGAACCTCTCCTGTGATGTAGGCGTTGGTGAGGCTACAATATTCAGTAGACGCAATATTCCGATAAATCTGTTCGTTCGGACAGAAAACAGTATGTGTCATGCCCAATGGGGTGAAGATGCGCCGGGTAACAAACTGGTCTAAACGCTCTCTTGTTACTTGCTCGATAACGAGGCCCAACCAGATCATGCCCAAATCACTGTAAACGACCTGGGTCCCAGGCTCGTGAAGCAATTGTTGCGCATACAACAGCTCTGGCAAATGGATCTCGCTATCGCGCCTTCTCTCTGCCAAATCTGCCGGCATTCCTGAGGTATGCACAAGCAGCTGTTCGATTGTGATCCGCTTTTTGTCAGCGGGACAATCGGGAAAAAATTGACCAATCTGATCATCCAGCGCTACCACTCCCTCCTGCACGAGCAAGAGGATAGCAGGTAGCGTCGCCGTCACTTTGGTGAGCGACGCCAGGTCAAACATGGTATTCGGCGTCACTGACTTGTCTTTGGCAATACTCGTCGTTCCGACATCACACGCATACCAGATACGACGATCACGCACGATTCGCAAGGCAGCTCCCGGTAGCAAACCGCTGTCCACCCATCCTTGCAAAAGCAGCTCCAGATCGTCCATGTCTTCCCTCCCTTCTCCTACGTCGAGGAGCGTTTCGTCCGACTAACAGCAAGCCTTGATTTTTCCAACAGGGGAATGACTCGCTCTTGCATCCTGCTGATCATGGTAATAAACAAAATATCGATGACGTTCAATTGAGCAATGCGCGAAGCCATGGCTCCGCTACGAATGCTTTTTTCTACCGAGCTGGTGAATAACCGAATGTTGGCTAGTTCGGCTACTGGCGAGGGACCGAATTTGGTCAGGGTAATGATAGTCGCGCCCTGCTGCTTGGCCTCCGTCAACGATTGAATAATGTCTTCGGTCTGTCCTGAATAAGATATGCCGATGACCACGTCTTTTTCCGTTAAAGTGACTGCCGATGTCAATTGTGCGTGAAAATCCGAATAAGCCTCACACCACAAGTTAATCCGCGAAAATTTTTGCCGGATATCGTCAGCAATGACCGCCGATGCACCGACACCGTAAACATCAATCTTCCTGGCTACCGACAGCACGTCGACTGCTTTCTTTACTTCTTCGTTGGACAAGACAGAGAGCGTATCCTGAATGGATTGAATATTGTTCCAGCTAACCGCTTGCATAATCGATTCAACTGAACCCTCCATCATGATCTCCTGATAGCTGCCTCTCGCCGTCTGTTTCGTCAAATCTCCTGCGACGCGCAGCTTTAGCTCCTGATACCCCTTCATATTAAGAGAACGAGCCAAACGGATGATCGTCGCCTCGGATACCCCACTATATTCCGCCAATTTTTGGACAGAGAGCTTCACGACATCTTCCGGGTGAGCCAGGATATAATCGGCGACTTTTCGCTCCGAAGGCTTTAATTGATCCAAGATTGCTTGTAGGCCGACAAGCCCTCCATTTAACATATGTGACATCACTTTCTTCCCCCAAATCTTATCTACATTTTATGTAGCATTATTTCTCTCGTCAATTGTTATCTAATAAACAATATTTCAAAATCACGAAGCTCAGCACAACGCTTCTGAATTTGTTCTCTCTTTTTCATAAATTCCCTCCTTGACTTTCTCGCGGCGTTAAGCTTTACGCTTGCATCGCTACCAGAAAGAAAAAGGAGGATTTTCCCATGAAAACGTTACTGATTAAAGACTGCATGATATTGACGATGGTTGAGGGAGAGAAGCCATTTCTCGGGGATATTTGGATCGCGGATGGTCGAATCGCCAAAATTGGACCATCTATTGAAGAGGAGGCAGACCGTGTCATACTGGCTAAAAATAGGGTTGCGATGCCTGGTCTCATCAACGCTCACAACCATGCCAGTATGTCCTTGCTGCGTGCTTTTTCCGATGACCTCAAGCTGATGGATTGGTTGGACAAAAAGATGCTCCCGGCTGAAGCCCGGATGACAAGAGAAGATGTCTACTGGGGAACGACACTCGGGATTGCAGAAATGATCGCTTCTGGCACGACCGCTTTTGCCGATATGTATGTGCATATGGATGCAGTTGCCCAAGCCGTACTTGATTCCGGGATACGCGCTTCTTTAACACGCGGAATGGTCTTTCTTGAGGATGACGGAGGTCGACGAATGGCCGAAGCCTTAAACCTCATCGACAACTGGACGGGGGCTGGCGATGGCAGAATCACGACGATGCTCGGTCCGCACGCTCCCTATACGTGCCCGCCGGAGCCTTTGCAAGGAGTCATCGAGCTTGCCCGCAAGCGCCAAATCCCTCTCCACATCCATCTGGCTGAAACGATTGAGGAAGGAGAGAAAATCCGGGCCAAGTACGATCAAACACCCACGGAGTATTTGCATGAACTGGGCATGTTTCACGATACCCACGTCTTGCTCGCGCATGCTGTTCATCTGAATGAATCCGATGTCGCGCTTCTTCGCGGGATGAGAGGCGGTGTCGCACATAATCCTGTCAGCAATTTGAAGCTCGGCTGCGGCATCGCTCCTGTCAGAGAGCTGATCGAGGCCGGGGTCACTGTCGGGATGGGAACAGACGGTGCCGGAAGTGCTACGACCCTCGATATGTTTGCTGAGATCAAAGCCGCGACTTGGATGCAAAAGCTCAAGCACGGCGATCCGACGGTACTGCCTGCCGAAGCGGCCTTGCGCATGGCTACTATCGAAAGTGCGAAGCTGCTTGCGATCGATCACGAGGTCGGAACCCTGGAAGCAGGGAAGCGAGCTGATCTCATCCTGATCGATCTGGATAAACCGCACCTGTTGCCTGTCCATGACATCCATGCCCTGCTTGCATACAGCGCGACGGGAGCCGATGTGGATACAACCATTGTGAACGGAGAAATTTTGATGCATCAGCGCCAATTCCAAACCCTTCATTGGGAGGAAATAAAGCGAGAAGCGACAGCGCGAGCCAGCCGACTCGTCGAGGGCCTGTAATTACTTTTGTACTCACAGGTTGAGTAGGCAGAAGCCAATTGCTAGACACATAAAAAACACGCTCCACATGAAATAGGGAATGAGTAGCGAGGATGCGATTTTGTGGTGGGGACGAATGGCGCGAATGAGTACCCATGTGGAATACATCACTAGAATGGTATCCAGCGCAGCCAACACGAGCAATTGATAGCCGATAAACAACACGAAAAACAGTTGATGAAAAAACCAATTGATCCCATAGAGGAGCAAAAGCTCGCGGTCTATCTGTTTTGTTCGAATCAAAATCACGAACGACCATGCTATGAGTGCGTATAATATGAGCCAGATGATGCGAAACAAGTAGATTGGCGGTGTTCCATCGGGCTTGGCGAGGGAATCATACCAGGTCCCACCGTCTGGAAAAGCGATACCACCCAGTGAATAGAGGACCACTCCCGCAAGAAATAGAAGACTATTGTGCACCAATCTCATCCAGGTAGTCACCCTTTCTTCTTCTTTCTCTTCTATATCTATGAGTGGTCCTGCTCTTTTCATGCTAGTTTCAGAGATTTATAAAAAACTTTTTGGTACGTTGCGGTAGTGGTGGGGAGGAAACAGGAGAAAACGCTCAGATTCTAGGGCCACCCGCTGGGGGATTGACTGTCCGGCTCCATGAAAAAAAGCGAAACACGCGTCCAAAGTTGTCCATTCTGGGAGCGTCTCAGAGGTGGACGCTAAGAGCTTGTTTCTCTTTTTTTCATTGCGCCTCGGGCGGTGTCCCTAAGATCTTCGCTTTTTTCTCCTGTTTCCTCTACGAGCTTTCCGTTTGATCCGATTTTTTAATGCCTTAAAAGAATGAAGAACGTAATCAGTTCCGACAGAGAAGAATATTTCCAGACGTAGCGACTTGTGGAGTCCTACCGAGCGGAGAAGGGATTTGCGGGCAAAAGAAACGCAACCGTGCCCGTACTACGAAGCGGCTACCACTTTTGCGTTTCCCCGCAAATCCCTTCGGAGCGGACAGTCCCAACCCTCAGCGGGACGGAGCACTGAGCCTAGACTGGAAATATTCTTCTCCCACCGCAGCCACATACATTAGAACTTCAAGTTGTTGCTGTCGTGCTGGGGAGGAAACAGGAGAAAACGCTCAGATTCTAGGGCCACCCGCTGGGGGATTGACTGCCCGCCTCCATGCAAAAAGCGAAACCGCGTCCAAAGTGGTCCTTTCAGGATGTATTTCAGAGGTGGACGCTTAAGGGCGTGTTTCGCTTTTTGCATTCCGTCTCGGGCGGTGTCCCTAAGATCTTCGCTTTTTTCTCCTGCTTCCTCTACGAGCTTTCTGTACTTAAACGGGTCTTAAAAACTTTAAAAGATGAAAGAACCTCATCAGTTACGCTAGAGAAGAATATTTCCAGACGTAGCGACTTGTGGAGTCCTACCCAGCGGAGAAGGGATTTGCGGGCAAAAGAAACGCAACCGTGCCCGTACGACGTAGCGGCTACCACTTTTGCGTTTCCCCGCAAATCCCTTCGGAGCGGACAGTCCCAACCCTCAGCGGGACGGAGCACTGAGCCTAGACTGGAAATATTCTTCTCCCCACCGCAGCCACATACATTAGAACTTCAAGTTGTTGCTGTCGTGCTGGGGAGGAAACAGGAGAAAACGCTCAGATTCTAGGGCCACCCGCTGGGGGATTGACTGCCCGGCTCCATGAAAAAAAGCGAAACACGCGTCCAAAGTCGTCCATTCTGGTAGCTTCTCAGAGGTGGACGCTAAGAGCTTGTTTCTCTTTTTTTCATTGCGCCTCGGGCGGTGTCCCTAAGATCTTCGCTTTTTTCTCCTGTTTCCTCTACAAGCTTTCCGTGTGATCCGATTTTTTAATGCCTTAAAAGAATGAAGAACATAATCAGTTATGACAGAGAAGAATATTTCCAGACGTAGCGACTTGTGGAGTCCTACCCAGCGGAGAAGGGATTTGCGGGCAAAAGAAACGCAACCGTGCCCGTACGACGTAGCGGCTACCACTTTTGCGTTTCCCCGCAAATCCCTTCGGAGCGGACAGTCCCAACCCTCAGCGGGACGGAGCACTGAGCCTAGACTGGAAATATTCTTCTCCCCACCGCAGCCACATACATTAGAACTTCAAGTTGTTGCTGTCGTGCTGGGGAGGAAACAGGAGAAAACGCTCAGATTCTAGGGCCACCCGCTGGGGGATTGACTGCCCGGCTCCATGAAAAAAAGCGAAACACGCGTCCAAAGTCGTCCATTCTGGTAGCTTCTCAGAGGTGGACGCTAAGAGCTTGTTTCTCTTTTTTTCATTGCGCCTCGGGCGGTGTCCCTAAGATCTTCGCTTTTTTCTCCTGTTTCCTCTACAAGCTTTCCGTGTGATCCGATTTTTTAATGCCTTAAAAGAATGAAGAACATAATCAGTTATGACAGAGAAGAATATTTCCAGACGTAGCGACTTGTGGAGTCCTACCGAGCGGAGAAGGGATTTGCGGGCAAAAGAAACGCAACCCTGCCCGTACGACGTAGCGGCTACCACTTTTGCGTTTCCCCGCAAATCCCTTCGGAGCGGACAGTCCCACCCCCCAGCGGGACGGAGCACTGAGCCTAGACTGGAAATATTCTTCTCCCCACCGCAGCCACATCCAAAAGAACTCCATAAAAAAACCGCCAATCTCATCTTCCGTAGATTAGCGGTTCTATGTATCTAGAGCGAGTTATGGCAAACGCAATGTCTCCCCTGGCTTCAATGCCTTGCCTCTGATGTCTTTCTCAGCCAGCTCGGCTACGAATGCTTCCCCATCCTGTTTGATCGGCGGGAATGTATCGTAATGAATGGGCACAACAAAATCGGCTTGTACCCACTCGGCAGCCACGAGTGCATCCTCAGGTCCCATTGTGAACACGTCTCCAATTGGCAGGAACGCCAAATCGATGTCATGACGCTCTCCGATCAGCTTCATGTCACCGAACAGTCCTGTATCCCCTGCGTGATAAATCGTTTTTCCACCCAGCTCGATCACAAAGCCTCCTGGCATTCCCATGTACACGATTTGTTTCTCATCATCCAGCACGACACCAGAGCTGTGGAACGCCTGGGTCATCTTCACTTTTCCAAATGGCAGTTTGATAGAGCCTCCCAGATTCATCGAGATGGTCTTAACTCCCTGCCAGCTCAAATAGGTAGCGAGCTCATGGGTTGCAACGATTGTCGCATCGTTTTTCTTGGCCAATTCTACTGCATCCAAAATATGATCTAGGTGTCCGTGTGTCAGAAGGATGTACTGAACCGAGAAGTCTTCCAACTTGGTTGCTGCCACTGGGCTTCCTGAAATAAATGGGTCGATCATGATCGAATGCCCTTTACTTGTTACCTGCACGGAAGAATGTCCGTGAAATCGAATGTCCAACATAGTGGTACCCCCTCTATTCGCAGCGTTTTTTCAGTCCCTTTTATGTTACCATGCCGCAGGGTGTAAAGAATAGGAAAGGCCGTCGATCACTCGACAGCCTGAGAAACAAATCCTACTTTTCTACAATCACAACTTAGCAATCGTCGCCGTCATGCTCTGTAACGGCAATAATTTTCGAGTCACGAATAATGGTGCGGCGATTACCATTGCGCTCTTCCAAAATAATGGTGGTCGATTTTACTTGTACCAGACGACCGAAAAAAATACCTTCTACAGTGGCAACCCTAACATTTTTCCCTTCGAATTTTTTTACCTGGTCTTTGAATGCCATGGTTAATCCCTCCTTCTCATGCATCCTATGAACATTTGGCATAGCCCTACTGAGCAAAAGCGGAGTCAAAGAGAAAATGTACTTGTACCCGTCCGTCATTTGTCCTCATTTTTCTCAACAACTTTGTCGACTGGTGACAAATTGACGCCATACCAGTACGTTGCTTACGAACACTGTGAGATTTTGTCGCACGATTCCAAAAGGAAAACCTTTTTCACGTACAGAAACGGTATAGCAAGAGATGAGCGGACTTACGCCAGAGGAGGGATTTCCATGGGAGAGGTTATCGAGTTGTTGGCACGGGAGAGAACATACAGTGGCAGAGATGTGGCAGGACTGTTAGGTATTGGGGCCAGCACCTTGCGCAAGTGGAGCATGCTCTTAGAACAGCACGGCTACTGGTTTTTGCGGGATAGTCAGAATCGTCGGGAGTACAGACAGGCAGATATTACGTGTCTTCAGCGGTTTTATAGCTTAACAAAGGATCAGCTCATTCCGCAAGATGAAGCTGCCCGAATGGTTGCTACGCAGAGCTCACCTGAACCCGCCCGAAAGGAAACGGCCGTTGCGGTTGCATTCCCCCCTGCCCCTGTTTCCTCACATCTGGCTTTGAACCATACCGTTGTCCTCGAAGAGCTGGATGAAAAGCTGCATGCCTTGGCTTCCCATGTCCAGCAACAAGACGCCGCCTACTTAGCACTGTTAGCGCGTGTAGAAAAGCAGGAAGCCTATATTACCAACAATCTCAAGGAACGAGATCGCCGCTTGACCAAGGCTATGAATGACATTATGGATGCCAAAATCGAGTTGGCAAAGATCAAGGACGCGAGTAGAAAAACTTCCTTTTGGCAAAAGCTGATTCGTCTGTACTAGTTGCGTTGTCACTAGCTAGAAAGAAAAAAGTTATCCCCTATTACACCATGGTGGAATAAGGAATAACTGGTCTTTTTACTCGTTGTCTTGAAACAACCCTTCTGGAATTTTAGCATCCCAATTTGCTGGCAATTCCAACCGAAGCGCATGGGCTACTACGGCGGCAGTGTCAATGTTTCCTACCTCTGAGAGCTCTGTACCAGGCGTGATGGAGCCACCTTTTGCCGCCCAAAAAATCGTCTGTTCTCCCGGTGAAGAACCCCCATGCCCTGTTCCTTTCCCACCGTGGTCAGTCGTAACGATAATCAGGCTATCCTCCATCAGTCCTTCCTCTTCCAGTGCCTCGAGGATATTACCTACATACTCATCTGCTTTTTGGAGCTTTTTATAAAATGCCGGTGTGAAATAGCCTTGATTGTGGCCAGCCCCGTCCACTTCATCTAAATGAACGAAAATGTTACGAGTATTTTCACCCTCTTTTTTGATATAATCGACTACTTTTTTCGCAGTCTCTTCATCCGACTTGCTATTTTGCTTGTAAGAACCTGCCGAATCTTCAATGATACCGATATTGATTGGGCCCCATGTAGCGAAGGAAGCTTGCTGGAGTTTAGGACGCTCTTGTTTCAGCAGCTTCAAATAGGAAGGATACTCGTTTTTCTCCGGATAAGGAGTAGCCGCTACGCTATCGTTAGTCAATTGATGCTTGTCAGGAGTGACGCCGTGCAGGATAGATCCCCAGTTTTGCGCACTGATCGTGGGCAGCTCTGCTTTCGCTTCAAATGTTCCAGCACCTTCTTCGATCAGTTTCAAGATATTCGTCGCCTTTGCTTCCGGATCTTTGACTGCATTCCCTGCACCATCGATGCCGATAACCACGACACGTCTGTAAAGGAAATCGTTCTCATAAGGAGCCAGCTTTTCTTTCATCATCTCCACATCTGCTTTGTCCACTTTCTTGTCATTGTTAATATCCGCATGTTGCGCTTTTTCCCAACGCCGATCACCGAAGCGGCTTTTCTGGTTGTCCATGATGACGTTCAAATCTTCCTCGGTTAGGAGACCGTCTCCCGATACGTCAATCGAATTCGTAACGATTACTTCCGCTTTCGCTGTTTTGCCTCCATCGACAGTTTTCACTGTGATTTTTGCTTTACCCGGCTTGCCTGCTACAACAGTTGGGCGTCCATTGATCATTTCGACCTTCGCGACCTCTTTGTTGTTGGAACTCCATTTGACATCCTGAACGGACGCTTCTTTCGGAGAGATCACAACTGTAACAGGCATCGTTGCTCCAGCCTTCAATTTGAGCTCCTTCTGATCCAATGAAAGGCTCTTCACTGGAATCTTCGGAGCACTTGCGTAACTATCAGCTACTTCTTTATCTGTAACGGTGCGACTCAGAATCTGCAACTGGTCCAACTGCACGTCATAGCGACTTCCAAAATGGTTTCCAGCGCCATCTACTCCAATCTTGGTAGTGAAGCTAGTGTCGATTGTTCCCTTGGATTGGCTGATATCGATTGTTTTTGCTACTTTACCGTCGACGTAGATCGTTGCCAGTTCATCCCGATCATGAGAAACGACGACATAGTGCCATGCATTATCTGCAATGTTTGGAATCGATGCATCGAGACGGGAGCTATCGGATGTACGCCAATTCCACTTTAACGTAGATCCTTGCAATCCGATGAACCACCCCACGTTACCACCGCTTGACCAGTTTTTATTGGAGATAATGCCAGGATCAGCATCAACGCCAGGAGATTTCACCCAGAAGGCAATAGTGAAATCTTGTGTTTCCCCAAACTTCATCTCGTCATTTTCACCTAAATCTATCCAGGTTGCATTATCTTTTGAGGTAGACTGGAAATGAATGGATTTCCCCAATCCTGCACGTCCTTCCACGAACGTTGGTGTTCCGGACACTTGCACAGGATGGTGAGATTCTGAGCTATCCTCTATGCTATTTTCAAACAGGAAACGATGGAGTTGCTTTTCAGATGAGAGTTCTTTCGCCTCCTTTGCTGCGGCATAAACTGACGAATTCAGAAATGGAGCTTGTACGATGACTCCACCGGTAACGAGAGTTGTAGCTGTTAAAAGCGCAGCAATTCCTTTTGGGTTCAGGATTTTTTTCATGGTGTCTCTCCTCCTCGGATCTCAATTCATTTTCTTTTCATCGTCTTGATTTGCTTCCTCACTTGTTTACGTAAAGATCAAGCCTCCCTTTTCTGTCCCGATCCCTATCACTTAGAAAGAATCCAGAGCTGTTTGCATTCATTTTATAGCTGCATTGTTGAGGGTTTATTAAAACCAAAAGAAAAAACAATAAATTCCAAGTTAAATACACAACTTCACAACCTCAAATACAACTAAATACACATTGCGTACCACAACCTGAGTCCCAGATTAGAGAGAAACGTAAAAAAGCAGCTTGCCGCATTGACAAGCTGCCTTACTTTTGGATTAGTTTACGCCATTTTTCATTTTGCCTATTCCATCACGATTTTTCTCGCCGCGTTGACGAACATTTTAACCCCGACTTCGAGTGCATCCTCGTCGATTGTAAAACGTGGATGATGGTGCGGATATGTGATGCCTTTTTCTTTGTTTCCGGCAGCGACGTAGAAGAAGCAGCCTGGCGCTTTTTGCTGGAAGGCCGAGAAATCCTCGCCACCCATGGTTGGGCGCATATGCTCTACCCATTCTGCTCCCAGTGATTCCTCCACGACCTCTTCCATCCATTTCGTCACTTCGGCATCGTTGATAACCGGGCGATAGCCAAATTCGTATTTGAACTTATATTCCGCGCCATGTGCTTCTGTAATGCCTTTGATCACGCGTTCCATGAGTCCTGGAACAGACTCGCGCAAATTTTTGTCAAAGCTGCGTACTGTCCCGCAAATCTCTACCGTACCCGGAATGACGTTATGTGTCGTTCCCCCCACAAATTGCGTGACAGAGAGAACCAGATTATCGAGCGGATCGGCATTGCGGGATACGATGTGCTGGAGATTGGTCACCACTTGTGCCGCAATTGCGATGCTGTCGATCGTTTCATGTGGGAGCGCCGCATGTCCGCCTTTTCCAAGAACAGTGATCCAGAACGTATCAGGAGCGGCCATCATCGGACCTGGGCAGATACCTACTGTCCCAAACTCCATCGTCGACCACAGATGCGTACCAATTACCATGTCTACGCCGTCCATGACGCCTGCCTGTACCATTTCTTCCGCTCCGCCCGGGTATACTTCCTCCGCGTGCTGAAAGAAGAAACGAACCTCTCCCTTGATCTGATCCTTCATCCCAGACAGTAGCTTTGCCGTTCCGAGCAGCATGGACGTGTGACCGTCGTGTCCGCATGCGTGCATGACGCCAGGATTTTTCGATACGAATTCAAACGTATTTTCTTCCGTAATCGGCAATGCGTCCATGTCAGCCCGCATGGCGAGCACTTTCCCAGGCTGGGAACCGATCAATCTGGCCATCACACTGTTTTTCGTCGGTCTGGATATTTCCAGATTGCCAAAAGAAAGAAGTGTCTCGTATACAAACTGTGCTGTTTTTTCCTCATGAAAGGATAATTCAGGGTTTTCGTGCAAATACCGTCTCCATGCGATTACCTGATCCTTGATTTCTTCGACCGCCTTATTAAGCGTTACCACTGCCGTTGCTGTCATGCCGCTCTCCTCCTGATTTACGTGGCTCCCCCACTTACTATCTCTTATGCCTATTTTGCTAAGGATAAAACGGTGCGGTACAGTACTTGTGCTCCGTTCGCACAATCCTCTTTTGTCGTGAACTCTGCCGGGTTGTGGCTAATGCCATCCTTGGACCTGGCGAAAATCATGCCAACCGGGCACAGCCCAACGAGCTGCATGCAATCATGCCCTGCGCCACTCGGCAGTCTAAATGCTTCCAAGCCTTCTGCCTCACACGCTTCGGCTACAGCATGCTGGATATCGTCCGAGCATACAGCAGGAGCTATGCGTTGCAGCAGCTCTACCTTCAACGTCACATTGCGCTTTGCACAGATCGCTTCTGCCCGTTCGTAAATGCGCTGTTCCACTTCATCGCGGATCGCTTCGTCCACATCGCGCAAATCAAGCGAAAACTCGACTCGTCCCGGAATGACATTCACCCCGCCCGGGAAAGCTTGCAGCCTTCCAACCGTCCCTACACTGGTTCCTGTCCGTCCGGCTTCTTCCTCGATGACAAGCATCACTTGAGCGGCTGCTGCCATCGGATCACGGCGCAAATTCATCGGCGTTGCCCCGGCATGACCGGCTTCTCCCTCAAACACGAAATTCAACCAGAGCGGGCCCGCCACTCCTGTCACGATCCCCACAGATAGCCCACGGCTCTCCAGTACTTTGCCTTGCTCGATATGTAGCTCCACATACGCTTTCACACTTCCAGGCGTTCTCGCGGCGAGACTGGTGCGATCCGGATCAAGCCCCGTTTGCCGCATTGCTTCGGCAATCGTGACCCCATTCTTGTCTGCTTGTTCCAGCTCGTCACGCTTGATCAGACCCGCGATACCACGACTGCCGATCATCCCGTACCCAAAACGCGTTCCTTCTTCATCCGTGAACGCGATGACTTCGATCGGATGCTCTGTTTCGATTCCCTGTTCCTGCATCGTCTGTAAAACTTCTACCCCAGCCAGTACGCCAAGGGGACCGTCATAATCGCCGCCATTTGGTACGGAGTCGATATGCGAGCCAACCAAAACGACAGGAGCGGCTGGATTTTTCCCTTCTTTTCGGCCAATCAAGTTCCCTACCTCATCTTCGCGAACGATGAGACCCGCTTCCTTCATAAAGCCTGTGACGAGATCTTTTGCCGCCCGTTCCTCAGGCGTAAAAGACAACCGCGTAATGCCGCCCGCCTCTTGCTTCCCAATGTTGCCAAGCTGTCCCAATCGATCCCACAATCGATCCGAATTGATCATGACGCGTCACTCCCCCTTCTATGTAGAGCCAATAACGGTTGATTAACGGTTATGTCCTTAATTGTATAATAGTCTGTCTATTTTGAAAAGGAGGCATAACTCGTCAAGTAGCGCCACAAACCTCAACATTCTTCTCTGTTATAATTGATTTCCTCCAAAGCTTCTGCGGCAGCTTGCCTAATATTTTCCGTAGGGGAATGTAAGTACGGCTCGATTACTTTTATAAATTTTCGTTTTTTGAACAACCAAGAATGCTTAATGCATAATCAAGGATAGCGTCGTCTAGCGTTGGCAGAACGTTCGCTAATGGATCCCATTCTACCTTTCTTGCGGCTCCTAGTAACGTCAATCATGTTAATCTCCCTCAACCTTACTCAATTCCCCTTTCAAATGCCTGATCGTCCCTACTCGATCCTCTTCCTCCTGCTCATCAAACAAAAGCTGCTCTAACAGTTCACATATATCTTCCAACCTACGTCGGATTTGATAGAATTTCAGGGCTTGTCGATTGACGACATAATTTGTATGTGTCTTCAGATAGGTAGCCATAAACTCTTCTAAAAACGGCTGATCTACCAAAAACATCAGATCTGCTTCAACCGGAGCCAGCTTCAATCCTTCCCAGTCTATGAGAATGAGCTGTTGACCAGATTGCATCAAATTCCAGTTGTGAATGTCCGTATGACAAAGCTTCATTTCCACCTCACTGCCTCGCAATTCCTCGGCAATCATCTCCAAATCATTCATGCGAGTAGCCAGTATGCTGGCAAAAGGTTTGACGATTTCACTCACATCATCAGGCAGACGATGGATATCTTCGTTCAGCATTTCTCTAAACTGCTCGGCAAATGGGATGCGGAAGTCTTCCTTGATCGCAGCCGTACTGATCGGGACTTCTTCCCCGTACAAATGCAATTGCGCGATGATTTCTGCTAGCTGGCGGACTTGCATCGTGCTTAATGCTTGGCTCCCAATGGTTTTCCCCTCAATATATTCAAACAGCTGATAGATGCCCATGTCGTCTTCATGTTTATACGCTGCGTTTCTTGTCAGCAGTGGCACTGGAAGTTTGCCTTGTAGTCCGGTCTGGCAGGATAGCCACTGGATAATGGGAACGTACTTATCGATCAGCGCTGTCCACTTGGGCGTTGATGCTCTGCTTTTTTCATAGACCTTCAAGAAATAGGAATGCTGGTCGCTGATGACTTTATAAGCAAGTGCAGACCATCCTCCTTGTTGAGGGATAACATCAGCAGCGTCTCTATCATAATGGTGTCGCAATATGGTTTTGAAATGATCCATGAGCTACTCCTTTCTAACTCCTTATTCACACGCTGTAAATTACCACCAACATACAAAAAATTGCCTTACCCCACAAGGAGCAAGACAATTTTTACTAGTATGAAAATTGTTTCGCGTCACGAAATATCTCAGTAATTATTGCACGCCTACTGCATCATACGCGGCTTTTACTGATTTTACTTGTTGGGAATTAGCACCGAAAAGAGCTGTTGCGGATTGAATGGCTGCTTGTCGCATAGCGGAGAAATTAGAGTTTGGATTGAGGTAGTTTGTTAGGGCGTAGTAGTAGATTTTTGCTGTGTCATTGCGACCAATGCCTGTTACAGTTACACCGGTGTGTGTGCCACCCTCTGCGAGGAGATATGCTGCTTTGTTGTTGATACCGCTGTTCGTGTGTACGCCTCCATTGTCATTTGGACCTGTGTATCGATCGCTGTAGTGATCTGGATCACCTGCAACGGTTGGATCTTCGAGAGAGCGCAGTGCATCTCCAGGCGTTCCTGGCGTGTATACATCTTCGCCCATGAGCCAATCGTCGTCGTCAATCATAGCCCCGAAGATATCAGAAATGGATTCGTTCAGTGCACCGGACTCGTTTTGATAGATCAGATTGGCTGTTCGTTCTGTGACAGCATGAGTTAATTCATGAGCAACGACATCCAGTCCGGCGGACAATGGGCGGAATACGCTTCCATCTCCATCCCCGTATACCATTTGCGTACCGTTCCAGAATGCGTTGTTATATCTGTTGCTGTAGTGGACTGTGGAGATCAATTTCGCACCATTGTTGTCAAAGCTGTTGCGGTTATGTGCGTTTTTGTAGTAATCGTAGGTTTTCTGTGCATACGCATGTGCGTCGACAAGCGCTCCATCTGTCCAATTGTTATCCGTGTCAGAACCAAGAGTACCTGGCAGGGTGGTTCTATTGCGTGCAGTGTACGTCTCAATTCCCTTACCGCGAGTCGTGTCTTTCGCCGTGTAGTTGTTATTGCTTACTTTCGTTACTTCGAACGATTTGGTGTCACCCAGTACTCCTGTACCCGTTCCTGTAATCTCATGAAGCATATTGTATTTGTTAATGACTTCACCAGAATTTGCATCGATGAAATACTTCCAACGCCCTGGCAGCGGATCGAGGAAATTCAGTTCCACTTCGTAAGCCAAATACGATTCATCTTCGTGGATGTACACGTAGAGGTCCCCTTTTGGCTTTACTTCGAACTTCTCGATTTTTTCGTTAATTTCATCCTCCAAATCCTTGATGGCCTCTTTGACCGCTTTATCTGCCTTGAGTTTTGGTTTTTCCGTCAGCTTATCATTGTTTGACAGGTCAGGCGCGTAGTTTCCGAGGAATGCTGTTACATTTCCATCCTCGTTTACGTGAATCGTCTGCTGGTAACCATAGACCGGGATGCCCTCGTACATTTCTTGTACACGGTAGTGAGTCATGTCTGTCTCTTTGTCTGTCACTTCATCTAGCACTTTAAAGTGATCTTTCACATCTCCATCAATACGGAAGGAGTCTTGATACTGCTCCAGGAATCCCCAAACTTTTTCTTCGCCATCCAGCTCTTCTGCTTCGAACTCTTCTCCGATAAATTCGGGGGTATCCCACTCAGCGCTATACACGATGCTTTCGGATGCGGCCTGCGTTGCCAACGGAAGGAATGTAGTGGTACCTAATGCGAAGCTGAGTGTTACTGCAAAAACCGATTTCTTCATACTCGTTAACTCCTCCTTGGAAAATATTGTTTTTTATGTAAGTTCATAGTTGTTTACATCTCTTATTATTTGTCATAAATGTGAATTTGAGAACAATTTTTTAACGACAAAAAAATCATTTCCTGAAAGAAATGATTAATTGGTAAATTTATTACAATTACGATTGCAAGATGATCCGATACACCTTGCGCGGTCTGCCCCGCGGGTGCGGATTTTCTTCCCGGATGACCTGCGCAAGGCCCTTTGACTCCAGCTCAATCAGTATGCGTCTGGCGCTTCGTGGCAATATTTGTAGATGCGATGCCAAGTCGTGGGCATGAATATCCTGAGACCCACGCTTTTTCAGGATGGATTCAAGCTTCGCCAGTGTCATGACGCTGAGTGAGGTAAGCTGGCTGAGCGCTTGCAGCTTCTCTGAGTCGTACCGATACGTAAGCTGTTCGTCTCGCCCGAGCGGCCCCACGACGCTTTTGTCATCGAAAAAGACCATCCAATTGCCGCTCCCTCGCTCTTTGGCGTGTAAGAGGGCCGCGCCACCGTGGATTTCCGCTTCATAAGCGGTCTTGCCAATCCCGATCCCACATGTTACCAGATCAGCACGAATGTCGAACATCTCATCCAAGTCGGGAATTGTCGAATAATCACGAGTAACTTCTTGCAAATTCCCCCGCGTTGTAAAAATAACGTAGCGTCCGGGACCCGCTGTCTTCAATGAACCTTGCAAATGCTTTGCGTAACGCAACAGCTTTTCCATCGTCTTGATCTCGGCATTTTGCCACTCATCTGTAGAAAAATTGCCACCAGCAAGCTCGCGGAAGGGATCGATCTCCATCATCTGTACGGCAATCTGGGTATCTTTGAAGTGAAGCATTTCGTGTGTTCGCAAGAGCATGTGAATGACCGAAATCACTCCTGCACGCGTCGGCACGACCCGATGTACAGGGACACCTCTGCGTGTCAGCTCTAACTCTGCTGTCCGCAAGCAGCTGACAGCCACCTTTGTCTTGCCTGCTTTCCAGAGCTGTTCGTGGTAATTCGCCAGTTCATCGGCTGAAATCGCTCCCTCGTAATGCTTGAGCCACTTGTAGCCGCCAGCGATACCCGCTTCGTCCATAAAATGCTCCAGTTCTTCTGGTGAAAATGTATCAAAGCTCACTTCGTCCACCCGGACTCCCAATTGATGGGACAGATGAAGCAAGGTTCTGTACAAGCTCGCACCGAGATGAGGCACATACGCCATCGGCACTTGAACCTTGCCTGACTCGCTCACCATGGCATAAGGGACCTGTCCGGAGAAAAGCCACATATCCACCTCATCCACATGTGGCATGATCAGATCGAGGATTTCCTCCTCTTTCCAATAGACAATCGGCAAGTATTCAATTTCAGGAAACTCTCGCATGACTGATTCGATGATGGCAAGTGAATCATCCGCGCCTATTACGCCTAGTCGCAGCTTCAACAAAACTCCCTCTTTCACACCAATCTTCCTACTAGGATAACATACTCCCTTTCTTTTTCTCATCGGGGGATCATTTTACCTGCTGCCTCTCCAATCCTGTGTGCCCCATACAAAACAGGTATGATCAACAAGCTGTAAGGCAATGTACTCCATAGCAACGGCCACGTCACAAGGCCAGCCTCAAGCAATCGATCATATGTATATAAACTATACGGCAAAACGAATACCACAGCCGTTACCACACCAGGTGTGTACGTGCGAAGGACAACGGTATGACCAACATGTATGAACACATGGAGAAACATCACATGCAGACAAACCAGGAAAAACGGAAGGTACGTTCCAGACGAAAGTGTCGTGACAGTCAGGATAACCGCTACCGATAAAACCGCGAAAATACAAGAGACTGCGACCGCAAATTGCGCCGTGTTCATCGAAAGCGATGGCTCCAGCATCTTCATCAGCAGTTTTGGCACAGCCCGTCTAATGATGTCTTTCTTGGCTCGCACCCACCCCTCTACCATCACGATCTCCTCGAAATCATGAAACATGAAAACGACTAAAAACAGCCAAATCAGATGAGACAGCTCCAGCATGCAAGCACCCTCTTTCTATTCGTTTGTCTGCAAAATTCCATATGCCAAAAAAGATACCGCGTCATCTACAAGCTGCTCCGCTGTTTTCTCACCCGTCAGCAAATACCGCGTCGTCATACGGTCTACGACTGCGATCATTGCCTCTGCCGCTACCTCCACAGACAACTCGACACGAACATGCCCAGCAGTCTGATTTTGTCGCAAATTGACAGCAACAATGGCAGCCAGCTTACGATGCAGCTCTTCGGCCTCTTCTGCCTGATACAGCACAATCCGGGTCAAGTCAGGCTGCTCCTGAAAAAATTGGAACAAGGCGAGCAAGTTTTCCCGTACCTGCTGGAAGACATCTGCCTTCGTCAAGGCCGTTACCTTTTGACCGCCGTCCGCCAATTCCCATAGCCTGGTTAAGAATGTGTCCGTCAACTGCTGAAACAGACCTTCCTTGCTGTCGAAATACTGGTAAAACGAAGCCTGTGTCAAACCTGCTGCTTTCACGATGTCACTCACCCGTGTACGATGAAAGCCTTTTGCCGCGAACTCAGAAGCTGCTGCCGCAAGCAACCGACTGCGACTCAACTCTCCTTTTGACAGTTTGTCATTGGTCATTTCCTCACCCCAAAAGTAACTCATCAGTTATGTAACTCTTGAGTTATTTTTACAACAACTGGATTTTTTTGTCAAGACCTACTTGCTTTTTTAATCCACTCTATGTAAAATGTTTGCTCAAAGGGTATCATTTGATGGCAATGAGGAAGAAGAGTAGTCATTTTACGAGACTTCAGAGAGCTGATGGTTGGTGCGAATCAGTGTTAAGGAAATGATGAATGGGCTTCCGAGCTCCAAACCAAACCCGCTACTCATGGCGGCAGTAGGCTTTGGCGTTACGTCCGTACGTTACAATGGACACCGTATCAAGCTGTCTTACACAGAAACGGTACGGATTAAAGAGATTTTGCGTATGGATGATTCCTTGCGCGAAATAACAAGGGTGGCACCACGGTTCATTCGTCCCTGTCCAGGGCGGATGGACCTTTTTGTATTTAAAGCGGACATTCAAAAAATCGACTTTTGATCACGAAGTAGTTCTGAAAAGTCGACTTTTTGAATTCATATCTCACGATTGAAAGGAGCAACTTTCCCATGAAAACCATCTTTTCCGGCATTCAGCCGAGCGGCATTATGACACTCGGCAACTACTTGGGCGCAATGAAGCACTTCGTTCCGCTTCAAGATCAGTTCAACTGCTTTTACTGCATCGTAGACCAGCATGCGATCACCGTTCCACAGGAGCCTGCTGTCCTGCGCGAGAACATCCGTCGTCTTGCGGCTCTCTATTTGTCCGTTGGCCTCGATCCGAACAAAATGACGCTGTTCGTCCAATCCGAAGTACCGGCCCATGCCAAGCTCGGCTGGATCATGCTGTGTACCTCTTACTTGGGTGAATTGGAGCGCATGACTCAATTCAAGGACAAATCCGATGGACGCGGCGAATCCATTCCAGGCGGTCTGCTGGCTTATCCTCCATTGATGGCGGCTGATATTTTGCTGTACAGCACTGATTTCGTCCCTGTGGGCGAGGATCAGAAGCAGCATCTTGAGCTGACTCGTGATTTAGCCGCTCGTTTTAACAACCGTTATGGCGACATTTTCACCATCCCAGAGGTTCGCCTGCCGGAGACTGGCGCACGCATCATGTCTCTTGCTGAAGGCACCAAGAAAATGAGCAAATCCGATCCAAACCAAGGCGCCTTCATCTCCATGCTGGATGATGCAGACACCATCACGAAAAAAATCAAGCGCGCGCAAACGGATTCCGACAGCGTTGTGCGTTATGACAAAGCAGAGAAGCCTGCTGTCTCTAACCTCATGACCATCTACTCCCTCTGCTCTGGAAAAACGCTGGATGAGATTGAAGCGATGTACGAGGGCAAAGGCTACGGCGCATTCAAAACCGAGCTGGCAGAAGTTGTCGTAGAAACACTCCGTCCGATTCAAGAACGCTTTGAGCAGCTGTTCCACTCCTCTGAGCTGGATGATATCCTGACTGCCGGGGCAGAAAAAGCGAATAAAGTCGCGAACGAGATGTTGTACAAAGTTGAAAAAGCGATGGGGATGGCACGTATCTAATCCATTTCCACAACAAAAAAGCGGGCTGGGAAGCTTTCTCCCAACCCGTTTTCTTTTTGTTTGGTAAAATTAAAGTATTAGACTGGAGTCGTTGATTTAACGCGATTTTAGAATTGAAGAATCGTTAGCTTTTGAAAAATAAGTTTTAGACTGATCCATTAAAAGGAGCAGTTGCGGCCCAAAACTTGATAAATAAAGTCTTAGACTGCCGCTGTTGTCATTCAACTAACGTTACTCGTTAGTTGAGATGTAGCTTACTTATATCTTTGGTTTTCCATACACAAGTCACTTCAGAATAAGGGTCCCATTATATTTATAATAATCTTCAAATACCTCTGTGGCGCGGGAACGTGTAACAAACAACCATGTTGAAACAACTGTGTATTCATTGGAAAAGCTCGGCATACAGCCGAGCTTTTATCTTACAGTCCAGTATACTAAATTTTCTGCGTGTCTTTCCTTTCTTGAAGTTCGTACATCGCAACCTTATAACTTATTACTTCTAAATGTTTTAGGTTTTCATTGATTGTATTCTGCACTTCTAATTTATGCTGCATCATCATTTCTTTTCTTTGCAGGAATGTTTCATCGCCTAATTCATAAAGATCGATATATTCTTTTATTTTAGAAATAGGCATTCCTGTCAACCGCAGAGATCGGATAAAGTTGATCCATCTCAAATCGTCATCATTATATATTCTACGACCATTTGAATCTCGAGAAATATTTCTTAACAACCCTTCCGTTTCATAAAATCTGAGTGTATTTGCAGACACATGTAAGTTATCAACTACATATTTCATTGAAAATAACATCCGATCCGTCCCCTTTCGTTATAGTTACTATAACTAAATGTAGATCAAAAAAATAGAAAAATGCTTTAGTAACCTCTACCTAATAGCAAATTCTATTGTAAAAACCTATATTTGACTTCGAGCAGCAATAATAAACTACATTTGAAGTACCGGGAAATAGAAAACCTCAAAACTGGAGGCAATTAAGCGATGAACTCAAACTATGAAAATGGAAAAAAACTTTTTCAAGAAACTGATGGAGCAGGAATCCAAGCGGTTATTCATGCTTTAAGCGATGTATCTCCCCACATAAGTCGGTACATTATTGAATTTTTTGGGCAAGTTTTCAATAATCCCGTACTCACCTATCAACAAAGAGAAATGATCGTGATCTCTGCGTTAACATCGTTAGGTGATACTCCAAATCAACTAAAATGGCACATGAACTTCGGTTTGAAAGTTGGAATTACGCCGAACGAAATTATTGAAATTGCTACCCATTGTATTCCTTTTTGCGGCGCTCCTCGTGCTTTAAATGCCATTACCGTTGCGAAACAACTTTTTGCAGAACAAAATATCGAAGTAAACATCGAGGACGAACTACTACATTCTGTAGGGGAACGACGGGAAAGAGGCATAGCGAAACTTCAAGAAATCGACGGCAAACATGGTGAGGCGGTTGCCGATTCACTTGCCGAGATTGCCCCTGTATTAGCTGAACAAATCATTGAATTTGCGTTTGGTGAAATCTACAGCCGCTCAGGACTAAACCCTAAACAGCGCCAACTCGTCACATTAGGAGCCTTAACTGCTCAAGGTGGATGCGAGCCACAGTTGCACGTTCATCTCAATGCCTCTATTCGTGTAGGTCTAACGAGACAAGAAGTGATTGAGGCATTACTGCAATGCTACCCATACACGGGATTTCCTAAAGTCTTGAATGCTATAAATGTTGCCAAAAAGATATTTTTAACATAGTTATTCACCGATAGGGCAAGTTGATAAAAAGACCGGACTTCACTCACAGAGTTTTTCCGGTCTTTTTACATACTAACTTGATCAATTCATTTTGAGCACTTCCGACTCATAGGACTTAAAAGCATTTTCCATGCCCATAATGACATCTTTAATCTTCATGTATCCCTGGGTGTAAACCAAGGAGTCTCTAATTTCTTCCCATATATAGTGATACTGCTTCAGATCGTCTACTTCACATACCACAAAATCAGTAAATTCCTTCCCTGGAAGCGCCTCAGCATCAAAAAAGCGGGCCTGAACATGCTGATTGTATTTTTGGACGATCTTCTGCGAAGAAGCAGCATGATTATTGCGCTCTTCCCGAGATAATGCGAGCCAGGAAGGATAAAACTCCAATAACACGATCATCATATATCGCATCTTCCTATAGAAATATTGAATTCTGCGGATTTTGTAATCGATCAGGAATCAAAGCTTAACGATACAGGAGATACACCTATGTAAGAAGCGAAATGATACTGAATAGGAAGTAACAAAATCATTCTCCAGTGAAAAAACGACATTATATCCCCTGCCGTTGGCCAGTGTGTAAAATAACCGGAATAAACCTTCTGAGCAAAAATAATTGCAGCTTACGTAATCACCAGACTCAATAAGGCGCAAGAATTATCCACGTATTTAAAGAAAGCACATACATAGTGACATTATCACAGGTGACGGCCCAGATGGCGCCGAAGAATTTGGAAAAGCACTAGTTTTAATGCAATAAACTAACTTAAAAGATGATAAAAGCCTTTGGTGTATACCAGAGGCTTTTTCAATGTTTAATCTTCCCTTATTTTATGTTAGTAAATAACTTATCTAACCACTGGTACTATTTCTTTTCTGATCGTGTGTACCATCACTTGTCGTACGGTTCCCCGCGTTTGATCTTAAACTAATTTCTCGTTAGTTGAATAGCTGGCAGCCAGTCTAATACTTTATTTTACAGTCTACAACTTTATTTTTATGGAACACTTTTCGTTAATTGCTCTTAACCGTGACAGTTACCTTGGCTGTTTTGCCAGCGTAGCTGATCGTGATGGTCACTCTTGTCCTTGGTTTGGCGTCATCCAAGACAAGAATACGTCCTGACTCATCAACCTCTACCAGTTCGGGCTTGCTGGATGTGAACTCGATACCCTCCGCTTCAGTAACGTCTTCTTCTGCATCATTACCAAGAATCGCCATTACCTTGAGCTGGGCTTCCTCCCCTTGGGCTAGCTTGAGAGATTTCGGCTCGATCTCGATCCTTTTCAGGGCACTCTCCCCGACGACATAAGAGGCCGCGGTCGTTACTGAAAAGATCCCTAGATCGTCTTCTTTTGTCACCTGGATCGCTTTACCCTTGAGTCCAATTGCTGGTTTCCACATATTGCTCCTGTATGAGAAAGCTTGGAGCTTGGAGCTTGCGTCATCGGCGACTGGCAGACCCAGTGTAAAACCTGTTTTACCGAAGCTGGTCACCTTTTTGCCGTTACTCCACACTTGCAATTGATACGCTTCGCCAGGGTTCGGCACACCTTTCCACCCGTTCCCATTTTCTTCTGTCAGAGCGAGGGCAAACTTCCTTGCACGCTGAGCGGAAAAATATGCGCTTGGCACCTCTACCCATGCTTCGCTCTCCAAGGTTACGCGAATACCTACCTCTTTTTCCTTTAATTGTTCAACGAGCTTCTGTTCCAGAGTCACTGTCGGATCAGCAGATTCTCCCTTGCGAGAACCCGTATCGCTCGCATCGTTATCGCCTTTTTTCACCTGAACGAACAGCACAGGGGCAAAACCGATCTTTTCTTTCACGGACTCGACTGCTTTCATGAATTCCCCGAGTATCTCCAGAAGTTCATCTACTTGTTCGTCATCTGCCTTGATCTCATCCCCATCATCTACGACGACAGTGCCAAGCTTTTTCAAAAGCTCTTCTGCTAGTGTACGGACATGCTTGGCTACTTCTTTGGAAATATCCTTTTCATCGAGCGGCTCCAGTGCTGTTTTTGCCAAGCTCGTCAAGGAGGCAAGTGCCAAGCGGGCAATCTCTTCATCCTCGATGCCATCTTCAGTGAGCGGGTCAAATGCTTTGTCCAAAAAGCTCTTCGTCACATCTTGGAGTGTCTCTTCACTGATGGTTCCTCGCTCGGCCTGCTCGGCTACTGCCTCGAGTACAGTCTTGATTGTATCCGTGACTGTCTCCCATTTCTCAGTTGGCGTCCATTGCTTGGCCTCCAGAAGTTTTTCCAGATGGCTGAGTACTTGATCCACCTGTCCTAAAATGATTTTCTCCTCGCTGCTTGCAGAGATGACCTGAGCTGCTTGCTTGTTCAACTCTCGCTGCGAGTCCGGTGTCGGTGTTCTGTCCGGCGGTGTCACTGGCGGTGGTGAATCCGGCTTGGCTGGAACCTGCACGGTCAATGCTGTAGTTTCTGCTGTCGATTGATCGGACGCTCGTGTGACCTCCAAAACAAGGTCTACATTCGTCAGGCGATATGGCGGTGTAATTTTGCCGTCCAGCGCAATGACTGCTGGATCACTAGAAGACTTGATTGCGATAGTAAAGCCTGTAGGTACTACTGGCAGCTTCAAGCGCGTCTCACCTGCTGCTGGCTGTGTGAGCTGCGTAATGCTTTCCGCCACTTCTTGTGCTGTTTTTTCCGGTGTGCCGCGATCCTTCAAGTCCAACTGGACAAGGACAGGATTATGGTCACTCACACGCCCCTCGTTCTCGGTCAAGCCAGCGTTGATGTGAACGATGTCAACCTTCGTGTCATCCTCCAAATGGTTGCTGACCAAAATTTGATCCAAGACTTGAGAGTTCCCTTGGTACACGTACGTATACTGCTCACCCTTCGGCAGTTTCTCCACCATATTGGTCAAAACGCCATCTGCCAATTCCTGCACCGGGTTTGAAAACGGGAAATCATTGAGATCACCCAGCACCACAACATTTGCTTTTGCTTGTGCTGAATGGATTTCTTTTACAAAGCTATTTAACACACGGGCAATCTTCATTCGTTGTACTTCACTGACCAGCTGTGGCGGCTGATCTTTTCCAAACAGCGCTTGATCTCCACCCTTAGAGTTGAAGTGGTTAGCGATGACAATGACTGGCTCGCCTTGGAAAATGAACTCCGCTGCCAGTGGCTTACGGCTCGAAGCAAACGCCGCATTGGTCGGATCTACCCGTCCTGGATTGTGTGACAAATGCGCTACACCATCTCGTGTCTCGATTTGCACCGCATCAGTCGCGCCTCCTGGCGTTCCTGCTGCCAGCTGTACCCGTCCTGGGTTGTAGAAGAAGCCGACACGGATGTTTCCTCCTGGCTGACCACCATCCTGATTGTTCTGTGGGGCAATATCGATGTATCGGTACGTCGGGCCATTTTTGTTTTCCATTGCTTTGATCAATGCATCCGCAGACTGTGTCGCATCTGTTTGCCCATTGTCCGTTGGTCCATTATTATCCTGCATTTCCACCACACCGATAATATCCGGCGCCTTCATGTTGTCCACGATCGTCTCGGCGATGCGGTTGATTTTGGCGGAATCGGTTTTTGCCGAAAAATTCTCGATGTTGTACGAAGCGATGGTCAGCTTATCTTCTTTTGGCGAAATACTTGTCACTGGCGGCTTATAATGGCTTGGCTGTACCGTAAATGATCGTGTATGGAACAGCTTGTAATTCGCAAAGCTGTAGTCAATGATGCCTACCAGCGGTCCGTCAAATTTGTCGCCGACTTTTACCTCTCCGGTAATCGATTCGAGTTTGTCCGATACCGTGATGCGCTCAGGGTGAAAATCATTGGCTTCCAGCACGACTCCGCCGGCTGGCGTACGCGGCTGACTCAGATGAGCTCGATCGTCGATGACGACAAATTCCGTTGCGCGTGGATTGGTAAACGTCTTGGTTTCGCCAACCACGATTGGATTGTCGATTTGTACCAGCATGCCCTCGAGGCTTTCCCAGAAGTCGATGCCGTCTTGGTCTGGATCGAATTTGCCGAGGCTGTCGTTGTCGATAATTCCTTTCGGATATTCGTAGTTGTCTTTGCCCAGGATGAGTGGTTCTGGGAGTGATTGACCTGGCTTGACAACTGCGTACGAGGTTGCATCAATTTGGGTCTGGGTGAGGTCTGTGCCTGCCCTGTTCGATGGTACGTATTCCTTGACGGTGCCGCTAACCGTTACTTCATCGCCGGGGGCGACCGTTGCTTTTGGCTCGTAAACGTAAATGCCTTCAGAGGTAAATGGGTCTGCGTCCGATTGCGGATCTTGCATATAAAAGCCTTGTACATTGCTGCCGCTTCCGACGATAGCCGTTACGATTCCCGGAACATTGGTGACCGTTCCATCCGCCATCGGTGAACGGTGCGAGGCTCCTTGAATGTCATGGATACGAATGTTATCTTTTTGAATCACATAGCGGAAGGTCGTTAGATTGCTGTCTGTGTAACCATCTTTGACAGCTATGGCTGAAAGGGTCGTATCCGCATCAATCTGGATCGGTCCCGTATACTTGATGCTTCCTCTGCTCGGCGTTGAACCATCTACCGTATAGAAGATCGTAGCGTCAGCCATCGTCGTCGAGAGCGTGACTTTTGTTCCTTTTGTCACCATAGGACCAGCTGGGCTCGCTGTGACCATCGGGACTTTATTCTCGTCCTCGACGAGATCAGCCACAGTGCGCGGCACCAGCTTGTAAACATTGCGGTCGTAGTTCACCACGCCTGTCATAGCTGCATAGCTTTTGTTCACTGGAAGTGTCAGAGAGGCATCCGGTCGAGACACAAACGTACCGTGCTGATCCTCCAGCGTGTAATTGCCACTTGATGCTGTTTTGACAGTAACCACCTTCACAGTTACCAGCTTGCCTTCCAAAGCCTCTCCTGTAGCAGCTGCAAAATCAGTAGAAGTTACAACTTGCGGGCTAGGCACACCTGCTTGCTTTTGCACCATTTCCACGTTATTGGTGAGCGCTTCGAGTTGAGCAAGTCCATAATAATCACTCATTTTTCCGGTAGCTCGGATCTTGTCTCCCACCTCAATTTTGCCAGTCAGCCCTGGCGCACGAAGTACGAGTCCTGCCGTCTCATCTTGGAAATACACGTTGTTTTGGCCGCCCGCTTCAAACATCGCCGTCACCGTTCCGACGACAATCACGTTCGTGCCTACCGGGGTGTTTCTTGCTTCTGCAATCGTAGTCGAACCTACGGCTGACTTGGTAATGCTAACTTCCGGGCTCTCAAACGACTTGCCATATTCCCCAGTTGTTTGCTGCGTTACGAAAATATGATCCAGCTGATCGATGTTTGGAATCGTAAAAGAAAATGACCCGTTTGCCTGTGCCGTTCCTGTTTCTTTGTTACTTAGCATTAGCGGTTGTTTTTGCGGATCGTATGCACGCAGGATCGCATTCCCTGCTGCCGCACCTGCTACTCCTCTCAGCTCGCCCACACCGTTCAATGCTTGCAGGCTGACTTTATCCTGAATCATAGCTGTGCTGGCTACCGCTGGCCTCAGCTCGATGCTCGTGCTTTCCTTCTTACTCCCTTCCGTTGCTGTGAGATGGACTCCCTGCGCATTTGGATCGGGATTGGAAAAAGTCAGCTCGATCAGTCCGGACGCATCCGAATCTTGCTGGGCCAAAGGAGTGTCGCTACCTGTTCCTGTAGGCTGACTCGCATAAACCTTAATAGTTCGCCCCTGACCGACATAGCCGCGAATTGTTGCTTGGATAGGATCAGTATGATCAAAAATAAGTTCAGTAGCATTCAACTTATCGGTCACGTCTGTTGGTAGCGGCTGTTCTACTGGGCTTTGCGTGTTTTTTGGGGTAGGAGCCCCCGTGATAAAATCATTGCCGTTGTTATTGGTATCCCAGCCATTTCCTCCGTTCGGCACAATGCCGCGCTCGTCGCTAATGCGTTGGACGCTGGTCGTATTCGAAGGAGCTGGTGCTGGTGAGTTGCCCTCAGATGAATTGGCAGTACCAAAGCCGACCATATCCACGACACTGGCCTGGGAGGTGACATCTGCCCCTGTTAACGGGTCGCCATTGTTAACCAGCGCAACCTTCCCATTCGTCCCTGACAAGTTCAAAGTCCCGCTATCGTCAGGAGTTGGCAGTTCCCCTCCTACTGCACCCGATGTTGCTAGCTGAACCAAATAGAAGCCGTACGGGGCTATGCTTCCAGTCAGCCCTGCCTTTTGCCACGCCGTTCCCGTAGCAGAAGCATACTGCACTGACCAGCCTCCAACCGAAACAGCCTTGTCTGTCGGGTTATACAGTTCAATGAAGTCATTCTTGTAATGGGCACCAGAGTTTCCCCCACCCCCATACACCTCACTAATCACCACATGATCAGCCCGCGCAGCTTTTGCCTGTGGCATCCACCCGGTCGGTAAAACTGTTCCCATCATGACTGCGGCTATTAACGCCAGCTTCGGCCATCGGGAAGCACTTCCTCTTTTTTTCATCATTCTTGCATCATTCCTCCTCACATCATTCGGAAGTAGCTACTATAAGATGGTAAACGTATAACCTGAATCTTATGTAAATTTGATGTAAAGTTTGTATAATCCTTCTAAACATAGAAAAACAAAAACCGCCAAGCTCCATCGTCCTTGGCGGTTTTTCTCTGTTTTTGTCAATTAGCTTTCGTCTACTTTCATACTGCGTGCGATATATAGAACCGGTGTCGAAGCTGCCGATACGACAAACTTGATCAGGTAGGTAGTCAATAGGATTTGCCACCATACGTCCATCGGGAATTCTCCTAAAAAGGCAATCGTACAAAAGGTAACGGAGTCAAGCATCTGACTGAAGAGCGTGCTTCCATTATTGCGAATCCAGAGCTGATTTGGACCTGGACATTTTTTCTTCAACCACGAATAGATTTTCACGTCGACAAATTGGCTGACAAAATACGCACACAAGCTACCCAATGCCACTCTTGGCATCAAGCCAAAAATCGTCTGCAAGGAACCTTGGGCGATATCTGTTTCCTGTGGTTCAAACACCAGCACGAGCTGCATGATGATTGTTGCCGCAATTAAGGTAAAGAAGCCGAACCACACGGCTTTTTTCGCTTCTCTTTCTCCATACTTCTCGTTCAATAGATCGCTTACCAAATAAATAGATGCATAGATCGTATTGCCGAGCGTCATGACCAAACCGAACATCTCGATTGTTTTGACAACCTGGATGTTGGCTAGCACGGTAGCCATCCCGATCCACGCGTACAGTCCCATTCTGCCGAACAATCGGTAGCAGAGCAGGAACAGCCCGAAGTTAACCAGAGCAAAAATCACTCCGATCCAAAAATTAAACATATGATTTCCTCCTAGTTTTGATAACGCGGGAGTTTACGAACCGCGGCCCATTTTGGGCATTCAATCATTTTACTTGCATTCGCTTATTTTATCAACCATTCTCGAGGCATGCACAGCAATCGACATGCGGGACACCAACACTATTCCCTCATCGACTAAACCGGCTAATGCTAATGAAACGGTTTCTCTAGTCGCCCCCACCATGTTGGCAATCTCCTGATGGGAGAGAGATACGGTCAATTTCCAAAACGGCTCTTCTGCTTTTCCAAACCGCTGACATAATTGAACCAACAGATGCAATACGCGATCCCTAACCGATTCCAAGGCCAGCTTTTCCATCCTCTCCTCTTGTTCCCCCAATCGTTTTGACAACTGCAACATCATTTCTTTCAGGCTTGGTGGACATGCTTTCAGCATTTTTTCCATCCGAGTCACACTCCAATGAGTAAGGGTCGTTTTTTGCATTGCTTCAATGTAAACAGCGCGTGACCCTAACACCATTTCCTCAATCTCGCCAAAAACAGCTCCTGGTCCCAGCAATCCCACGGTAAAGGACTTTCCCTCCTCGTTCAGCCGAGAAAGACGCAGGAGTCCCTTTTGAATGAAGAAAATGCCCATTCGAGTGTCGGTCGGTGTCTGAAATACTGTTTTCTTGGCTAGAACGATTTGCTCACTCATGATGCAACCCTCGCCATCCCAAATAACTAGTTACCTATACTTTTATGTATTTAGATCTATTTGTCAATCACCTCTCCCTCTTCCTCCTCCATGAAAAAATGACCACCTCATAAAAGGCGGCCATCTCTTACCTTAATACTGCTATACCCAAAACACAGGATAAGCACGTTTCTTATGCATGTTATTAACGAACAGAGCAATCAGCACAACCACTACTGCACCTATGAGTACCGGAGACAATAAAAACTCCCACCCCTTGCCATCCATGACAATGACGATCGGATTGGCGCCTGCAGGAGGATGCGTCGTTTTCGTCACATGCATGGCGACAATCGCAAGACCGACACTTAGAGCTACTACCCACAGCTGCGATCCGCCTATTTGATAGAGTAGAACGCCAACCAAGCTGGTGAAAAAATGCCCTCCGATGATATTGCGCGGCTGAGATAACGGCGAATCCCAGGCCACAAAAGCAAGCACACAGCTTGCTCCAAATGAAGCCATCAACCAGACCGCAGTAGTTAATTCCGTCAGCATGCCCAGTACCCCTATCGTCACTAATCCGCCAAGGCCCCCAATCAAAGCAACTGAGCCAGATATTTTCAAGGGCGTTCTACTTCTCCCCTTCATTTTGGCTACAAAATCCTTTATGCTCCATTCACCATTCATCACAGCCACCTCCTGCTCACATCGTAGCAAGTGGCCCTTCCTTGTTCTGTAAGCTATCTTACAAAAACATAAATAATAGCTAGTTACCTAGATATTTAGTAAAATAAAATACAAACCCCAAACTGTGAGGCGAATATCCATGACTCAATCACTTGTGCGGCTAAATGCGGACTTTCCAATCCCGATCCATGTGCAAATCAAAGAACAATTGAAGCTTCTCATTGGCCTTGGACACCTTCAACCGGGCGAAATGCTACCACCTGCTGCCCAATTAGCCGATCAGCTGCAAGTCAACCGCAACACCATTAATGCTGTATACACACAGCTACGGGATGAAGGTCTCGTCCATATGCAAAAGGGTCGTGGTACCTCTATCGCCGACAAAGCTGTGATTGCTGCCTTTCGCATGCGTCAGCAATCGCTTTATGATCACGCCAAAACCATCCTGACTGAAGCACAGCAGCTTCCGTTTTCGCTGGATGAGCTGATGCTTGCTTCCATTGCTTACGGACACTTGTTTCTTTCCCGGTCCAAAAAAGAATCCCGATGGCTCTTGGTGGAATGTCACGAGCATGATCATCCTTTTTATCGTAAGAAAATAGAAGACATCATCGGTCACTCCATTCAGGTTGCCTATCTTGAAAACCATTCAGATGTACTCTCTGCCTTACAAGATGCCGACCAAATTGTTACCACCGTCAACCATGCAGAAGAAGTAAAAGAATTAGCTGCTCGTTATCACAAATCAGTCCTCATCATTGGAGCAAATGCCCAGACGAGCACCCTTTTGGAGATCGCTCGCTTGGAGGCAGGCCGTGCAGTTGGGTTTGTTTGTCTCGGAAAGAAAGGCGGGGAATGGATGGCAGGACGTGTACAAGAGGCAGGTATCGAACAGATTCAACACATGACCGCAGGATTCGCTGATGAACGCTCCTTGCACCAGATTATCCACGATTCTGATTTGCTCTATGCCTCCGCTGCGGTATATGATCAGCTCCTCGCGCTAGCTCCAGACAAAACACGTCTCTATCCCATGCTGTTGGAGCAAAGCAGCGAGGCACTGCTAAAAGAAGCGAGCAACCTACTAGCACCTTAACCTTTACCTGTTACTGATTTGTAGGAATTATGTCGATAGTCTGTAACCAATGCATCCACCCTATCGTACATAATGAACATATAGCAAGGACAAGCACAAACGACACTTTTCATCATGATCAGTCAGCAAGACTGGGGAGGAGATTCATCACATGAAACACTTGAAACACTTGAACAAACTCGTAACAGGAACGGTACTTACTTCTGCACTTTTCACTGGTGGGTACGCCATTACAGCAGATGCCAACAACACAACTGCTACACCAAAAGGCTTGCAAGAGATTACGAAAAAAACAGCAGACGTAACGGGTGACAAGACCGTAGACACAGTCGTTCTGTACGGAAAAAAAGAGAAAAACAGCCCATACGTGAAGGATCTCACTATCAAAGTAACAGATGGCAAAACGAAGAAATCTTTTACCATTGACGTGAAGGACAGCGGCTACGAGCCGAAGCTCTCCGTTCAAGATTTCACTTACGATAAAAAAGATGAGATCATGGTTACTGCAAGCACAGGCGGAAGCGGCGGCTACACAACCAATCACATCTACACCGTTAAAGATGAAAAAGCGAAAGAGCTCAGCCTGCCAGGTCTGGATAAAAACAAAGCAGGTGTAGTCGGAGCGGACTTCGTCGAACTGAAACCAATTGATCTAAATAAGAATGGTCTCTACGTACTGGAAGGTACAGAGCGTCTGACTGGTGATTACAATGCAGATGTTCGCGGCTACCTCAAGTCCAAATGGAAGTGGAACCAAAGCAAGTGGGAGTTGATGAGTGCCAACTTCGAACCAGCTGTAACACCACTCGAAGTCTATCATGATACTTTCAAAAGCCAAGACTCTGCCTTTGCTTTTAAAGGTCCAAAATCTTGGAACGGCAATATCCTTGTCGAGGAAAAAACCGGCCCACATGCAGACGAATTCTTGCCAGAAGCAAAGAGCGTAACCCGCTTCATCTTCAATACTGACAAAGCAGAAGATCGTGCAACTGCTGTCGTTATCACTGCGTTTGACCTGAATGACTGGAAAAAACTGAACAACCCGGACGAGCCGCCAATCGGTGTCGAAATTGCACGTAACCAAGCAACCAACACGGTTTATGTAGTAAGCTTGCCACAAGACTCCGTATTTGACCCAGCAAGCAAAGAAGGGAAGAAATTCATCCCTCTGATGATGTCTCTGGACCAAGTAAAACAAGCGTTTACGCTGGTAAAACGATAATCACCGCATCTCTCCACGAATAATCCCTTTGCCTCTCTCATAGGCAAAGGGACTTTTTTTGTTCTTAGGTAGGTTTTCCACTTACAGCTTCGCAAATCTTTTTTGCTTCTCCTCTACAACCCTTCCGCCACTTTCTAGAGAACAGAACGAAAAAACCCCCGACCCAAGTCGAGGGAAAACTACTCTTTTATGTGAAGATCGGCAGCATGAGATTCAGCAAGAACAATCCCGCGATGACGTACATGAGCGCAGGCACTTCGCGACGTTTGCCCAAAGCGAGCTTCATGAGCGGATACGCTACGAATCCAAACGCAATTCCATCTACAATGCTGTAGGACAACGGAATAATTGCGATGATCAAAAAAGCAGGGAAGCCTTCCGAGAAGTCCTTCAAATTGATATTCTGTACGTTTTGCAGCATCAGTGCGCCAATGATGATGAGCACTGGAGCAATCGCTCCATCTGGAATCATTTTGATGACAGGAAGCAAACCAAGTGAGAGCAGGAACAAGGTACCTGTTACAAGTGCGGTCAGTCCCGTCCTTCCTCCCGCTGCGATTCCTGCCGCGGTCTCCACCGTCGAAACCGTCGGGCTGGATCCCAAAATGCCAGAGATAGCAGCCGACAACGCATTTGCTTGCAGCGAACGTCTGAACTTCTGCGGCTGTCCAAGCATCGAGGTATGCCCATGAATCAAGCCAATATTTTCAAAGACGATGACCATCGCCAATGAGAAGGTCGCGATCCAAAATGGCAACGCCCAAATGGCTGAAAAGGAAAGACCCGCAAATACGCTTCCGTAATCCGCGAACGAGAACGTCCCTCCCCCTCCTGGTTCGACAATCCCGAACAAAAAGCCAAGTCCTGTACCAACCGCAATTCCGATCAGGAAGTTGCCTGGTACATTTCGAACAAACAAAATCAACGTAACAATCAAAGTAATCAGCGTGACGATCACATGCGGGCTGGACAAGTCACCCAGCGCGACAAACGTAGACGGATTCATGACGATCAGCCCGCCTTTTTGCAGACCGATGAAGGTTAAGAACAACCCAATCCCTACGGTAATCGCTTCTTTTAGTGAAGCGGGAATCGCATTGGACAATATCGTCGCAGCCTTGGTAAAGGCAATCACAGTAAAGATCAGACCCGAAACAAAAACAGCAGCCAACGCTTGTTGCCAAGTGAGGCCCATGGATTGGCATAATGTGAACGTAAACAGAGCGTTAATCCCCATGCCGGGAACGAGAATAATAGGAGCATTTGCCCAAAAGGCCATGAGAAGTGACCCGATAAATGCCGTCAACACAGTCGCCAGAATGCCTGCTTCCATCGGTATTCCAGCATCATTTAAAATCGAAGCGTTTACGGCAACAATGTAGACAATGGTGACAAAGCCAATAAATCCGGCGATGAGTTCCCTTTGAAACGTCGTGTCGTAAGCGCGCAAGTGAAATAGCTTTTCCATCCACGTACGCACAGATTTTCCCTTCTTTCCTTTATGTCTATTCCATGAAGTGAAGATTCACAGGTAACATGCTATCATAGCATCATCAATATGAAAAATATCCATAAAATCTAATTTTCATATCGTTTTCATATGGAACCATTCTCGTAGGGAAAGAAGGGCTTGTGTGTGGATATTCGGCAACTGCGTTACTTTATCGCCATAGCAGAAGAGGGTCAGATAACGGGGGCGGCTAAAAGACTGAACATGGCCCAGCCGCCTTTGAGTCAGCAGCTGAAGCAAATGGAGGAGGAGCTCGGAACCATGCTTGTTGAGCGCTCAGGAAAACAAATAGTCCTGACAGAAGCAGGCATCACTCTTTATAAACAGGCGCTTAATATCGTTCATCAAATGGAGGAAGCCCTCTCCGAGGTAAAAGAAACAGGCGAAGGCATTCGTGGGACACTTTCCATCGGTGTCAGTGCACTGTCGGCCTATCGCCTGCCAGAACAAATTCGTGTATTTCAGCAAAAATACCCGCTCATCACCTATAAAATTTGGAAAGGCGATACGCAGCTTCTCAATCAGTGGCTGGAGCGAAGAACCATAGAAGTCGCTATCGTACGCCTTCCCCACTCGTTGAACAACTGCACCATGATTCCGCTGGAGGAAGAGGATTTTGTGCTCATCGTTCCTGCCACCTCCCCCTATGCCGATCGAAAAGCAATCGAAATGCGCGAAATCGCCGAGCTCCCACTCATCATGCCGAGCACGCCAGGATTGGGCATTTACGACTTGATTATCAAGGAATTCTCCCGTCTAGGCGTGGAACCACACGTCATCTGCGAGTGCCCGGACATCTCTCTCATCGTCAGCATGGTCGCCTCCTCGGTCGGTTCCTCCATCGTCCCCATCTCGGCGTGGGAAACGCATCAGAGCGAACAAATTCGCGGGATTCGACTCTCCGGAACTTCCATTTATTCTTCCGCTGCTGTCGTTTGGCAGTCTGGACGCCATTTGTCCAAAGCAGCGAATCGGTTTATCGAGACGTTTTCATTGTAATTCCATTCAAGGGCGGTCCATCCGGAATAATCTTGGAAATCCCGCGGGATGATAACTATTACCATTTCTTGTAGATTCCCGGGAGGATAAAGATGACTTTCCTGATATCCTTGGTCATTGTATTTGTTATTGTGCTGTTCGGCGCGATTTCTCCGGAGCTTTTCGCCGCTGCGGCTTCTCAAGTCCTGAAAGTGACCACGACGAATTTTGGCTGGTTTTATTTAATCGTGACTTTCGGTTTTCTGATCTTTTGCATCTTCCTTGCCTTTAGCAGATACGGACAAATCCCTTTGGGGAGCGACGATGACGAGCCGGAATATTCGCTCCCTACCTGGTTTGCTATGTTGTTTTCTGCTGGGATGGGGATCGGTCTTGTCTTTTGGGGAGTGGCAGAGCCCGTCTCTCATTACTTCGCTCCGCCAGCAGGTGTGACTGGGCAAACGACCGAAGCCGCACAAACTGCTCTGCGCTATGCGTTTTTTCACTGGGGCCTGCATCCTTGGGGGATCTACGCTCTCATCGCGCTCACTCTCGCGTATTTTCAATTTCGCAAAGGTGCGAAGGGCTTGATTTCCTCCACCTTTGGCCCGTTGTTCGGTGAACGCATACACGGACCGCTCGGAAAAGGGATCGATATTTTGGCTGTCATCGCCACGGCATTCGGTGTCGCGACCTCACTTGGCCTCGGAACTCTGCAAATAAACGGAGGCTTGTCTCACCTCTTCGGACTGCCGTCCAGCACCACCGTGCAAATCGTCATTATTTCCTTGATTACCGTGCTATTTCTGCTCTCCGCTACGACCGGACTAGATCGGGGGATCAAGTATTTGAGCAATACGAATCTCGTATTCGCCTTGTTGCTCCTCCTACTAACGCTCGTATTGGGACCAACTTCGTTTATTTTTGACGCCTTCACCAGCACGCTGGGCAGTTATTTGAACAACCTCATCTCGATGAGCTTGCGGCTGACCCCTTTTACACAAGGGACATGGGTAGCAAACTGGACGCTGTTTTACTGGTCGTGGTGGATTGCCTGGGCGCCGTTCGTCGGCATGTTTATCGCACGCGTCTCCAAAGGTCGCACGATCAAGGAATTCGTCATTTGCGTGATGCTCGTTCCGAGCTTGTTGAGCTTTATTTGGTTTTCGGTGTTTGGCGGGACTGCCCTTCATCTCGAAATTTTTGATCAAGCGCCTATAGGAGCAGCGGTACAAAGCGACATCTCGACTGCGTTGTTCCTCGCACTGGAGCAGTTGCCTATGGGATACATTCTCGCTGTCGTTGCGATTCTGTTGATCATCACGTTTTTTATCACGTCAGCGGATTCAGCTATTTTCGTGCTCGGCATGCTGTCATCTGATGGCAACCTGGACCCCTCGAATCGGGTAAAAATCACCTGGGGCGTCCTCCAATCCGCAATCGCGATCGTTCTATTGTTAAGCGGCGGCTTAGAAGGACTACAGACAGCCTCCATTGTGGCAGCGCTACCCTTTACCGTCATCATGGTCCTGATGTGCTTTTCCCTTGTCATGGCACTACAGGAAGAAGACCGGATTGCGAAAAAGAAACGGAAGGATCAGCAGAAGAAGCTGGAGAGGTTGTTGAAGGAGTTGTAAAAAGGGGACGCTGTCCATCGCGTCCCCCCGTGTTATTCATTGGTTGCTTTCGCCTCGGATGTTACCTCAATCCCGTTTCTGCGAAACAGCGCCGCCGTCAGCCCGACACCCGGCACTTTTTTCCCGGAAAAGCTGCCATCGTAAACGTAGGAGCTTCCACAGGACGGGCTGTTTTCTTTTAAGATGGCGGATGTGGCTCCAACCGTTTTCGCCAGCTTTAGCGCTTGGTTCGCCCCCATCAAAAATTCCTCGGTGACATCTTGGCCAGTGTCGTCTATGATGCGTGCTTTGCCATCCAGAACATCTTCTCCAGTCCCCCCGATGATTTCTGCTGGTGGTCGTGGTGTTGGCAATCCTCCCAGCTGTTCAGGACAGACAGGAATAGCCTTTCCTTCCCGAAGCAATTGCTCCAGCTCTTGGTCCAAGCATGACTTCTGATCGTAACGGCATTCACAGCCGATCAAACAGGCACTAATCACTTTCATGACAACCGTCTCCCCCTTTTATCTATCTACAGCTTGCGCAGCTTCACGCTTTGCACCATATGATTCTGCCCCTTGTCCAAAATCAATTGCGCGCGAACACGCGTCGGCAAAATGTTTTGGCGCAGGTTGGCTCCATTGATCTCCGTCCAAATACCGGTGGCTACCTCAGTCGCCTCCTCGTCAGACAAACTCGCGTAACGCTTGAAATACGAGGATGGATCGGAGAACGCAGTCTGACGCAGTAGCTTGAATCGCTCTACATACCATTGCAGGATGTGTTTCTCTTCCGCATGAACGTAAATCGTGAAGTCAAAGAAATCGGAAACAATGACCTCGGAAATACGGGCATCGTTTTCGTCACCTCTAGGCGGTTGCAGCACATTCAAGCCTTCCACAATCAAAATGTCAGGCTGTCTGACGGTCTGCCATTCATCTGGCACGATGTCATATACAAGGTGGGAATAAACTGGCGCTTTCACTTCAGGCAAACCCGATTTTACATCGGATAAAAAGTTGATAAAGCGGCGCAAGTCATAACTCTCCGGGAATCCCTTGCGCTTCATGATTCCTCTGTCTTCTAGAACCTTGTTCGGATACAGGAATCCATCGGTCGTTACCAAATCGACCTTCGGATGATTCGGCCAGCGGGATAACAGCGTCTGCAAAATGCGAGCCGTTGTACTTTTGCCCACAGCCACACTGCCTGCTATACCAATAATGAATGGAACCTTACCATCCTGGTTCCCTAAAAAAGTGTGGGTCGCCTGGTACAGCTCCTGCGTGCCCCCGACATACAAATTCAGCAGACGGGACAAGGGAAGATAAATGTCGGAGACTTCGGTCATGGACATTTTCTCATTCAAGCCCTGCAAAAGGGAAAGCTCGTTATCAGATATGGTCAACGGCGTGGAAGCCCGCAGAGCACTCCACTGCTCGCGATTAAATGTAACATAGGGTGATGCCATGGGAATGTACATCCTTTCCATCATGAAAGTGCTTTCTTTAAATCAACACAAAGTTAGTTTACACCAGCATGTCTCTCTTGGGAACAAGGGGGTTGTCCCAAATCAGACCATCTCTGCACTTTGCCTTCCTGAGTACATAAGAAAAGACTCTGTTACAGTTAAAATTCAGCTGAAAAACATCGACTAAAAGAGTATTGAATTGATGCGCTTACAGCATCCTCCCATAAACTTTCAAGTGAAAATATATTATGCACCGATTCTTGGCGTGCCTTTAAAACATACGCTACTCACAAAGAGATGGATACAACGATTCAGGGAATTTACTATAAAATTTGGAAACCTATGATACAATTCGGTTAAATAAATTTGTGGCATAACATTGTTTCTTATTCATCTAATGGGGCAGGATTGTTGAATTAGGTGATTGAATCAAAAGTTGCGAAGGGGAATTCAATGGCTTATAAATTTAGTATTTTGACCCAAGAACAAGCTGAAAATATTGCATTTAACTGGCATTATGATGGTGAGTATTCTTTTTATGATATGGAAGCTGACAAAGAAGATTTAGACGAATTTTTAAACCCAGAGGAACGAGGGGACTCAACGTTTGCTGTAACAAAAGAAAATGAATTGTTTGCTTTCCTTAGTATTAGTAAAGTTACTGACAGAATTTTTGATATTGGTTTAGGAATGAGACCAGATTTAACTGGAAAAGGCAATGGAATAGAATTTGTAAGGGCAGGTATTAACTTTATTCAATCAGAATTTAAACCTGAAAAAATTACATTATCAGTGGCAACTTTTAATCAAAGAGCGATAAAACTATACAGAAAAGTTGGATTTAAAGATGTAAAGACTTTTATGCAAGATACAAATGGTAGCACATTTGAGTTTCTAAAAATGGTATATGAGTGTTAATAGCTCTTTTTCAAGTAAAAGGTCCAAATAATTGGAAGTTCGTATTTTTTCCTTAATAGCAACATTAAACTTTAACAGAGCCTAAGAAAAAAGCCGATACCCCATGGCATCAGCTCTGTTTGTAAAAGAGTTTCTCGTTATTTTCCCAAGTGGGCTTGCAGCATCCACACATGCTTTTGCAAGCTGTCCATGATGCCTAAGAACATATCGCCAGTCGCTTCATCGTCCCCTGCTTCCGCGGCTGTAATCCCTTCTTTTAGCTCTTTGATCAGCAGTGTAAAATCGCTTACGACCGCCTCTACCATCTGATCCGCAGACTCTCCACCTGTCGCTTCCTTAATGGATGCCTGCTCCATACAGGCCTTCAACGTCGAAACGGGCTTGCCCCCAACCGTTAACAGCCGCTCCGCCAGCGCATCTACATTTTTGGCTGCCTCGTTATATAGCTCCTCGAATTTTTCATGCAGGGTAAAAAAATTCGGTCCTTTGACAAACCAGTGATAATGATGCAGCTTCATATACAGCACAGACCAGTTGGCCACCTGTTTATTAAGTACGTCGGTCACAGGCCGACTCATTGTCATACTCATCCGGACGCTCCACCTCTCATGGTATAGATATAGCATTTGTAGTATGTGGTGAATTGGGCGGTTCTATTCTTTTCATGTCAGTTCATTCTTTCTACCCAGCTCATTTCTTGCTTTTTCTAGCGTCTGTAAAATTTCTTCCCGCTCTGAATCCTCGTATCTGTCCATAACATCTTGCAAGCCACATTCAATAACCTGCAAGTATTCGTCATAGGTTATACAAGCTGTTTCTTCGGGATAGCCGGGGAATTCCATGCTCAGGACAACTTGGTCGATCGCACATCGCTCAGGATCATCCAGAGCGTACGTCCTGTATGTCGCAATCATACAAACATCATCAAAAATGACGCCTTCTCTTGTAAAGATGATATTTATGCTTTTCAATATTCGCCGTTTATTGATGAAAACGCCTCCGATGAACCGCTGATTCCAGTCGTGATTAATCATTTTTCATACATGTTACGTACTTTTTTAATCCGCAGGGTTAACTCTGCTTTTTCATCTAGCGAAAGCTGCTCATTTAATTGATCAGGTTGAAACTGTTGTATCTCACTTTTAAGTAAATGAAACCGTTCATAATTCGTTATGTTTTTACTGATTAAAAACTCAGCTATAGTTGTTTGGACATTCATATTTTCTCCACGTGTATTTTTGCAGTCCCTTTGAAATCTTTCTTGTGCAGCAAGAATAATGATATCACCGTCATGGCTTGTTTCTTGCGTGAATACATTCAGAAATTTAATTACCTCGTCCTTCATTTCAGAATAGTACCATCTAACTAGCGGATGAGCATCGACAGGTTTGTGTTCTATATTTTGCAAAACATGGTCCCTACGCCTCATCAGATCTGTCAATTGCTCGGTTGTTAACACCTGTTGCAGTTCGAACATATTCAACTGATTTAATGCTTCTACAGTGTGCTTTTTGAGGTTAACGAAAATCTTTGCTGGCAATAGAGATAGTTCACCGAAAGCGACATTAACAACGATCTTCTCCATTTCCCCCATGTTTTCCACATTTTCGTATACATCCCATGTTCTAGCGAGGCATTCGGACAGACTCATGTTCCTTGCTCTGTACGCTAAATAATCTTTATTAATTTCATCAAAGAGCTCTTGGTATTCCCACTCCAAGCTTTCTTCCATTTTACTTTCCCCCTTGCTCTAAACATTCAAGCTTAGTTCCGCGTATTTATAACGAACGAGGGGAAGATACTCTTCCAAATATTCCGTTCCATCTCCTGACTCTATCTCTTTTGCTACATGTAAAACCATTCGAGTTCGCTTCCCTTCACTTGCAGCACTCATGTGGAAAAGAAAAGCCATCATACACGATTTGCTTCATGACTCACGGTTGCATCCACAACCATTGAGACAGCTCTCCGTAATTTAGTAGCTCAATAAATGAAGCTAACTAGCCATGTATTTTCACAAGAAAATCCTCTAATACTCCCCTAGTCGCAACACCAGCTCTGGGAAGCAATTCATTTACACGAACGAGCACAGCAGGATTGTCACGTATCATTTGTTTCCCTTCTAGGGTCGTATAGCTTCTCAAAGTATCTACACAGATCACGAAAAGTTCCTCATCATCCGTATCCAGCAACGATAGTAGAATGTTCAGTTCATGCTCGTTACAAGAACTGTCCATACAGTACGCGAGTTTTCGCTGCCATTCTAACGGTTTCATCAGCACATGACTGGACAGGTCTTCCCAATCCTTTTGGCTGAACTTCGTTAACATGTCATACACTATCATGCAGCCATCGTCATACCAATAATCAACGGTATTTTGGCAGCCTGTTATGAAAACATCTAATTCTTTGTACATGCTGATCACCTCCATTCAATATTCAAGTTTTTTCTCATGTCTTCCAAATACACTTACAGTAGATGACCGTAAAAATACTTTTGACCCTTCTCCCATTTTCTGTTTGCAAGACCTTTCACATAGCTTACATAATCTTTATAATTCTCGCTCGTGATTATGGTGTGGTAGTCCCCAGGTACTTTTTCACCTGACCAAGTCGACAATAAAGATGGAATAAGTTCCATTCGGAGCATTTGTTCATGATTGGCAGCGATAAATACCCTTTGCATGAGTATTTTTGTCAGATCCCCAAGAAAGGACAAATTTTGATGATAGTAATATTGCCCCGCATCACAATCTTCCATGAAATCTTTGTAATACTCACCAATCTCATCAACTGTCGCATTATCACCCAGGTGTTCTTTGAAATTTATAAAGCAGTCAATCGAATCTCTGATCATTACCGAAGTGTCACGAATGGAGTCCCACTCTTCCAGCAAGGCCATCAGATATGGAATGACTTCAAGGGAAAGTGTCGTAATAGCCTCAGACGCAAAGGTATCCACTGCCGCTTTGTTCCCTTCTCCAAGAAAAAGAAGATGATTGGAATCTCTCAAGTCTTCGTGTGTTGAGATGGAGCAAAACACTCTAATACACAGGTTTAATAGAGCCTCGTCATTCGTGTAATTCATGAGCTGAAAAAGTAGTCGTTTTTGCGTGAAATCTCCCAATTTGAATAGTTCAATCAGATGAAATAAGGCTTCGTGCTCTGTGGTTGCACGTAACAGGTTTTCTTTTATAGTAGATGGGCTGGAGGATGATGGTTGCCCAAACCAAATGTTGTTTGAAATGCTGATGCTTTGTTCCATTCCCTATTCACCGTCCTCATTCCATTCTTGTGGCTTTTTTATGTACGCTGCTGTGTGGATATCATTCTGCACTATCCACTCCTCAACCCATTTTGCATCTGCAAATCGTGTTTTATAGAGACGCGCTCCATCTAGGACTGCACCTAAATTTCCAGGACGAGTTCTTTCAATACAAAGTCACCGAGTACATCTATAACTGAGACTTTTTCCATTCCTCGTTCTTCACTGCATCATCATGATATTTATCCTATAAACTCCTCTACGAGTAAATCGTCAGAAGTGTGCTTAGGGAGAACAACTAGGACCTAGAATGAAATCTGTGCTTTTTCCATGTAAAAAAACCACAATTTACTCATTTCCCTTTTTACTGTCAGTCATAAGCTAATTCGAGATTGACAAAAGGAGGATTACTATGGCGAATAAAGCGAAAGCGAAGGTTAGCCCACAATTCAAACGGCTCTGTACCCGATTTGGAAAAATATTAGGGGGCGAATCGGAAGTTGATAGTGGGCCGGTTTGTTTTGTTATGCGCCTTACAAATCTTCGAGAAACCATCTTGGGAAGACGTACGCTTTCCCCTTTAGTTCGAGCTCAAATGTTTTCGTTTGAATCTCTTGATAAGTCGGGCCGTGCCCTTTGTTTGGGAGAGACTGCCGTTCACCAAAATCAAGTGAACCGCTTGATGTCGAATCTCCGCAAACGCGGGATTAAAGTGACGGCACTTCACAACCACTGGCTAAAAGAAAATCCGCGCTTAATGTATATGCATTGGGAAGCGATAGAGAATCCTATCGTATTCGCCAGGAAAACCAAAGAGTCCATCGCATTCCTAGGTTAAATGGTGGAGCCATGAAGTTTTCATTTCATCATAATCGAAAGGATGACGAATATGGGCAAAGTAAAGGCAAAAGCAAAGGCAAGTCCTCAGTTTAGAAGGTTGTGTAACCGATTTTCTGCCATTTTAGGTGGAACTGAGCATGAAATTACAAGAGGTCCTGTTTGTTTCGTTTCCAGAAATAGAAAATTCAATGCGTCCATATTAGGCAGAAAAACAACATCCCCGTTGGTCCGCTATCAATTGTTCTCCTTCGAATCCTTGAACAGTTCAGGCCGTGCACTATGTTTAGGGGAAACGGCTCTCTTCCAAAATCAAGTAAACCGTTTGCTGTCAAACCTTCGCAAAAACGGGATAAAGGTAACAGCAGTCCATAATCACTGGCTCTTTGACAACCCGCGTCTTATGTATATTCATTGGGAGTCGATTGATAATCCCATTGCATTCGCAAGAAAAGTGAAGCGTTCTATTGCGTTTTTGGGGTAATCATTGGTATTGATAACAGAAAACAGCGGCAGTATGACGTGGTGATATCGTCCAAGACTGCCGCTCAGTTTCAAACCAAAAGCCCGAGATTTCGTAAAACGGCAATCCACGAATAGTATCCCCTGAATCTCCGTACAATTGCGGATTCACGGGATTTTGCCATTTTCGTAACTCCTTTCACCTTTTCTTATTATCTCGCGCGTTTTGTTTCACGAGCTGCTGTGCAATTGTATTTCCAATCAGGTAGGCTGGTGCAGACGTGTTGCCATCCACCGTGAATGGAATAATCGAATCATCAGCAACAATTAAGTCCTTTACTCCGTGGACTTGACCATAGCTATCCACCACTCCGCCCTTGCTTAAAGGCGCCATGCGAAGCGCACCTTGTTCATGATGATTATGGTCAAAATTATTTTTGATGAACTCTTCAAGCTTGCGATTATTATTGATGATGTCTAGAGTCGGCGAAACAAGCCGATATGATCGATCGATCGCAGTTAATTGTGCAGCTATCTTCTTGATATATACCTTATAGCAGTTTTTAACTGCTTCAAGATCTGCGGGATTATGGAGATATCCTTCATCAGCCAGCACGATTTTCAACGGATCATTGCTTTGTATTTTTATGGAACCACGGCTTTTTGGTTTTAGGAAAAGGATAGCGATCGTCAGTTTCCCTTTTGAGCCGATTCCAATCAGTTGGACTGCCCGACGAGTTTTGTTTGAGCCAGGAGTGGGATCTGGCAAAAAGGCCCCACCTGTAAAAAGTGCATTTGGATCATCCTCAGGCAATGGATTATCTTTCGGATTGGCACTAAACTCTGCAAAGTTGAGCGTGTGGTTTCTAAGGCCTTTGCCTACATGGGGGTTGGCGAAAACAACTGGGATTCCTTCGTCCTTAAGCATTTTGGCGGGACCGATTCCAGAAAGCATTAGAAGCTGAGAACTATTGATGCCTGCTGAGATGATTACTTTTTTCCGAGAGTAGGCTCGCACGCGTTTACCCTCTTTGAGAAATTCTACGCCAATTGCTCGCTTATTCTTAAATAATACCCGAAGAACTGTTGATTTAAAGAAAACTTGCAGCTTTCGACCATTGACTCCTTGACCAGCAGTAGTCATGATATCTGATGATAGAAAAGCGGTGGAAGCACTTTCTCGCCGTCCATTTGGTTGCTGAAATAATTGCCAACGCGTAAAGGGTCCGAGGGGAGTTTTCGGGTCATTATAATCGAGAACTTTTTTAAATCCTGTTGCTTTCTCGATGGCTGACACTAATTTTTTGGACATGAGTGTTGGATTTTCGGGTGCTTGCCGAATGTCGATCAATCCCTTATAGCCACGAGCCTCTTTATTGTTTGTCTTTCCATTGTAATTCTCCATTTTTCGGAAAGTGCGAGTTGCATTCTTTGGTGACCAAAGAGGCCCCAGCAGCTTCTCCCATTGCTGAAAAACTGCTGACGTAGGTCTTACATACTGCTGTGTGTTAATAGAAGTGCCTCCACCCAATAATCGCCCCGTCGTCCATTCAAAACTTCGTTCATTTACTTTTTCCTGAGGTACTCCTTCTCCTTGCCAAAAATATTGAGGAAGATACATCTCCTCCAGCTCTAAAGCAAACGTTGAGTTGCTAATTGGCGTGTCCCTATCATTATTTTCTCCTGCTTCCAATACGAGAACGGATGTTTTTTTATCGTCCGTTAGTTTCTTTGCAATCACAGAGCCTGCTGGACCGGTGCCGACAACAATGTAATCAAAAGTGATTTTCCCATCTTTCTGTTTGCTTCCGCTCATTCGCTACTCCCCTACATGTACAGTTTGGATCATCCCATGAACTCGAGGAAATTGGGTTAATGTAGGGTATTATTCATGAATGATGATGGTGAATGATTTAAAAAAAGCTCATTCCGTCTACCACGACAGACGGAATAAGCCTACTTCACTTCCTATGCTGTTTCTATTTTTTCGGTGTTGGACTTGGCAAACTTTCAAACGCATACCCATTAATCCCGGCAACATCCATCTTTTTACGCAAATCACTGACAAACTGTGTAAAATAAAGGCCACGATCCATGCTGCCCGCATATTTTCTCAGGTCGTAATCGTAGGATAATGCATCGTATATGTGCTGTAAATCATCGACCAGCACCTTTTTTATATCCGCTTTTTTAATAGATGGATCGATACTGCATTCGTTCACGAGCGCCTGTAATGTTTCCTTGAGCGCATCGTTGTCATAGGACGGGTGGGAGAGTAAAAATTTCAAATCGTACAAGTCTTTAAACCTCGGCCTTACAATCGTTTGATGCAGCTTCCAAGCAACCTGGATGGACAGGGGCACAGTGTACGGAACCAAGAAGCTTTCCCCAATGGCAGGTTGGTACTGTAGCGGAACCGGTTCTGCATCCATTTCCAGGTTAAACGAAATATCCAGATTAAGCTCGTTATAGTCATTCGCTTCCCTTGTTTGACCTGTGAAATAATAGGCAATATCCGTATTGATCGTCGGAAAATCATCTGCCATTGCGTAATCGATATATCTCCAAAATGCATTTTTTCGAAAACTTCTAAACACCACGCCGTCGTTCAGATCCATTTCGGTTACTTGGATCATCCATTGTGTAAATACTTCGTGGGCATGTTCGACGTCCCTGATCTTCCCCGCATACAATAAATCGATATCATCCGCGTCCCGAATCTCTCGGTTGTCCAAATATTGTCTGGTTAGAAGGCTGCCTTTTAAAACAAAGGGCATATTCACAAGAGCAATTCTTCTCAACAGTGCTTCCAAAACAATGAGCTCTCTCGCCTCATATTCCAACTCTGCTACATCGTCGTATGTAATCATCATGATCCTCCCTCTACTCATTAGGAAATCCAGCCGCTGTCCAGTTCTTCCCGGCTGTCATAAATGCATAGTTCGTATTGTTCTTTGATTAGCCCGATCTGATTTGCTTGCAAAATGGTATGAATCTTTTCTACTCGATCGTAAAACTGTTTCGGGCTTTCATATTCTCGGACGGTGATAAATCTCACTTTTCCATTCGCATTCAAAGAGTTTCTCGAAATATGTCCGCCATGACCCTCACATAAATTTCGTAACGCCGCGACATCATCGACCTGTACTTTGCCATGCCATTCGAAGTAAGGCTTCGAGTTTTTTAGGATGGGCTGGTAAAAGTACGTTTCTTCTTTTGGTGAAATCTCTACTTTTTTTCGGACGATGGTAAAACCGTTGTTATGAAACGTAGCTGCAATCTTTTCCATCTCTTTATTCGCTTCCTGAAAATCTGCTCGCTTGATTACTCCTGTTATCATCGGTTGATTGATGTAATTTCCCTGATCCAAAACGATCATGACCGGTTTCACTTGTTGCGATTGGCAAAGATCGATAAAAGCTTCCTTTTCAACAAGTTGGAGATCGTTGAAGGTAACATGAAACTCAAATTCCATTGCTTCACTCCCTGACTTTCTTGTATGGCACATTCAATTCAATTCAATTCATTTCCTTTTCTTCCTGTATCGACATAACTTTTCTATTTCTTCACCGTTTCGTTTAAATAAAAAAGTAGAGGTACGTTGAAAATCATTTCTCAACATATCTCTACTTTGTATGAGTGCTAGTTGCTAACCATTTAGCTTGGTGGTTGCTGAAAAGTCCAGAGAGTGTACTTTTATGGACCAATGCCCCAAGATTTCATCGAGTCTTAAAGCGTAAGTCCTAAGCTTTGAGCCTAAAGAGCTTTGATACGTAAGTTTTGAAAGCTGAGCTCTCATCTTTGAGCTTTCATCCTCATATTCGCCAAATAATTATAGGATGGCCTAGTTAACCCACTAGGCAAGGGACTCTCGTTTATCAGCTATTCAAATGATTAGCAAATTACACTGTTAATCCACAAGATGGATTTTGGTAATCGTATTGGATTCGCTTAAAATAAAATCGACTTCACACTCAAACTCGTCAATTTCTTTACTAAGCGTATCCATTTTCTCTTTCAATTTCAATGGATCTACGAGCTTCGCTTCATTTTGCTCTTTAAACGGTTTGGAGATCGCCTCCATTTCTGTATCCTTCACCTTGGAGTCTTTGCCAAAGTTCGCTTCGAGCAGCTTTTCTAATCGCAGCTGTACTTCTTCATTTTTCTCTTCAACCTGCGTGACAGCGTGGTTGTAATCTCTTCTCATTTTCTCCAGCAGTGATTTCTCATATTGAATGGAGGTTTTTCGCTCGATTGCTTCGGCTACTGTCATTCTCTTGCCGCTGATCGTTACCATTGTCTTCGCGTTGGATTCGACGATTAGCGACTTAATTTTTTGTCTTCTTTTTATTAGATCAATGGTGGATTGGTAGTTTCGCTCTGTTGTTTCCACATACAGCTCTGTTGAAGTATAGCCAGATACTGGCTTCGGTCCAATAGCCGAAGATATGAAAGTCGTTTCATTGATTCCTTTTTGGATTCTTTTATCGAGTAATTTTAATTCTGACAGACCTCTTGTGATAGACATTTCCATCGTGTCGTTCCTCCTCGTGGAGTTTTGATAGGAGAATTGTAATGTATCTTTTGGGTACATTTGGTAGTTTACTATACAACTTTTTGAAAATACCTGTCAAATTTCTTGGGAGATTGGCTTGAAAATAAGATCATCGAATTGTTCCAGCGACAGTTTTTCCTTTAGTTGCTGCATTTTCAAACGATCCAATTCTTTTAAAAGATACTCTTTAGATTTGTGAAATACCGAACCTATTCTCATGCAAAAAGGCTCATTCTCCCTCATCATTCAAGTTGGAATAAGCCTTTCGCATTTTATTAACAGTATCAAAGCTGTAAATATAGTCGATACAGCATTCGGGCAGCTTCCCCGCGAGTAACAGCCTCGCCGGCCCTAATCTGTTTATCAGCAGGGACATCGATCAAGCGCTGCTTCACAGCCAAAGCCATCGTTGGTCTCGCCCAATCGGAAATCGTGTGTTGGTCTGTGAATTGACTCAAGTAGTCCTCCGTATTCGAAGGGTAGTAATAATTTTTCTTTTCATGTAATGATCTTGCACCAATCGCAGCCATTTCTTCCCGGGATATGGTATGATCCGGCCTAAATGTGCCGTCGGGATAACCTTTGACGATATCCTTTTTTTCGGATGAAGCGATAAATGGAACATGCCATTGCGGCGGATTCACGTCTGAAAAGCTCTCCGTCGCCGTTTCGTCCAAAGCGTAAAAAGCTCTTACAAGCATAGCTGTGAACTCTGCACGGGTAAGCGGTGAATCGGGCTCAAAGTTGCCATCTTCTTTCCCAGTTACGATTCCTTTCGATCCCAGAAACTGTACGGCTTGCTGTAACTCAGGATCCTTATTGTCAAGATCAGGGAACGATTTTGTGTTATCGTCCACGAAATAGGTTCCGGAACGGTTTATTTCAGCTTCCATGCCGTTATTGTACGGATTGAACTTTCCTCCGATAGGCTGCGTTACTTTCCCATTCGTATAGAATACGCTCGTATATGTCGCGTCTGCCTGATTTGCAGGCAGAATGAGCCTGATGTTGCTTGATACGTTCGAAAGCTCCTGCCCTTGCTCATCTAAAAATTGTACGCGATATCCGCCGTTATTGTTTTCGACCAAGCGAATAACGATAACCGGGAGCGAATGGAACAGGCGATTTACGGTCGCAAGGTCAAACGTCAGTTTCGCATCCCCCGTATGAACGGTAAGATAGTCGACATCCTTACGATTCGTGAAGCTATCCTTATACAGTTTGACTGTAAAACCTTTTTGTTCAGGCAGAGACGCTACTATTTCCCCATTTACGACTAACTCTCTAGCAAGGGCAATGTTGTTATCCGATAGCGTCTGCTCCACGGCAATCTTAGCCTTTCGCGCATTGTCAGCTACGCGGTCAATCAACTCAGGCGTGATGACGAGTTGGCCGTCAACAAGCTCCGGCTTTTCGCTACTTGCGGCTGTAATCACTAGCTCTCCTGCTTGGGTCAGTCCCTCCACAATAAACGGACGCTGTCTGTCAGCGACAGGAACCGACTGGACGGCAGTGTAATACGTCTCGGACAGCCTATTACTGTCGACGACGTACAACAAAAAGTAAGCAGTCACGTCCGGAGAACCAACTCTGCTTGCAGTTGCCCTCACAATGGTCTGCCCGGGTTTGTTCGCTTTTACGACCTGTGTACCATTCACATTCGCTAAGGTTCCTATGCTCGGATCGTCAATGGTGTACGTCATTTTTGTCCCGGGAAGCAAATTATTTACCGCAATGAACTGTTTGTCGCCAGGTTGCAGCACCGTGACATACGGATAGAGACTCATTTCCTGCGTAGTTCGTATCACAGCCTGGGCAGTTGTTCCAGAGCGATTGCCCGTTGGTTTGTCTGCTGTCCCAGGGCGTTCTGCTGCTGGTTTGTCTGCTTTCTCTGAACGATTACGCGCTACTATTTCATCCATGAAAACAACTAGCTTCGGCAAGGCAATCGAATCTGCCCAAGCCCACAAAGCCTGATCCTTTTTTAATACATAGTAATACCTAACTTGTGGGGAATAGTCATTTTGGTATATAGAAGCGATGTCCGTAAACTCTGGGAAAACTTTATCGTTGTTGTCCACTGACCAAAGCTGATCGTCTTCTCGGAAGGCATACGTTTTATCGATATTCCGATCTCTCATGGAGTCAAATTGCACGATCGTTCGTGCGTCTTTTGCTGCATGTAAATACAAGGGATATTTCTTCGTGTCAGCAGTTGACCAAGACAAGACTGTGCCATCTTTCATATAGGCATAGCTGGTAGAAATGCCCGGCTCTATCTTGACGATATCAGCAAACCCGTTCATCTGCTCTGGACTTGTGTTTTTCGAGCGGTTATTCGGCAGATACGAATTTGCCTTCCATCTCCAAACCGTACCGTCCTTTTTCGAAGCGAATACGATGCCGTTAGCCATTTTTATGGATACGACATCATCTAGCAGCTTTGTTCGAACTAGAACGGGTGAGACACCCTTCATGGTACCTATCTCACTTCCCAAACTCCACACGGAACCGTCTGATTTTAATACGAACAATACCTTATAGGCATTGTTATAATACGCGACTAGTGACGTTACATTTTTTAAATCTTTGATTTGCTTCGGAGCACTAGCCGTACTCGTTTCAAGAGTGGTGACGGGGTCGGCGTCCCAATACCACACCGTTCCGTCTTGTTTTAGGGCCGCGTAGTTAACAATATAGTTTCCCCGGGCCGACTTCCTTTTGACTGTCATCTCCTTCACATTCTGCAAGCCCGGAATTTGCATCTTCTTGGCTTTATAGAATGGATCTGAAGAACTAAGAGGATGTCCATAGATGTACCAAGTCCATACGGTTCCATCTTTTTTCGACAGTAGCACATTATCGTTAAGGATGTGGTAATCCTCCCCGATACGTGTATATTGCTGTTCGTAATCAACTCTTGTGTCATTCCCATTGGCTTGAACCGTATTAAATTGGGCCGTCAGGATTAACACAAGGCTTAACAATGCTGCCATCCATCGTTTCATAGTTGTCCTCCACCAAATATCTCCCCGATAATCTCTTTGCTCTGTCTCCCAATTACCATATTTTGCACTAAACTTCATAGTAACAGAACAAGAAATATTTACAATAAACCTACTATTTTTAGCAGAATGCATTGGCCCTCCATCTATTAGGACAGGAAAAAGCAAAAAAGCCAGGACCTACCTCCCTGGCTACACATATCACACAAGTCCTTCCATTTTCCCTTTTTGTACCGCGTCATCCCGATTCCGCACGCCGAGCTTGTCATACAGAGCAGACGCATAGTTACGCACGGTCCCGTCTGACAAATACAGCTTGGAAGCGATTGTTTTATAACGCATGCCTTGGGCGAGCATCTGCAAAATCTCCTGCTCCCGCTTCGTTAAACCATAAGCATTCTCGTCTTTTTCGCTTTGTTTCGGCGCAACCAGCAAATCTTCCTGTCCGTTTACTGGCTGTCCATCCAGCATTTTATGAAATAGGTCCTGTGCAATCATCGTACCACCGCGATGGACGAGGCGAATTGTTTCCGCTAGCTCGCGTGATTCAATCGATTTTAAGAGATAGCCGTCTGCACCACTACGCATGATTTCCTTGGCTTTTTCCGTATCCTGAAACGTAGACAGGACAAGAATACGAATACCGGGCCATTTTTCCTTTATTCGTTTTGTCGCAGTAATCCCGTCCATATTCGGCATCTCCAAGTCCATCAGCACCAGGTCTGGTTCCAGCTCCTCGCACAGCTCCACAGCCTGCGCCCCATCCTCGGCTAACCCGACTACCCGCAGGTCCCGCTGTCCCTCGAGTATCGAGCGCAAGCTTTCCCGAATAAACGAGTGATCATCTACGATAACCAAACGAATGATTTCATCGGCGCTCTCGACCATCCTCGGCACCAAACAAGTAACGAGCGTTCCTTCTCCTCGCTCTGAGAAAACGGATACTCTTCCTTGCAAATGAGCCGCCCTCTCTTTCATCGTCGTGATCCCGAAGCCATCCTCCCAATTTTCTACCCCGTGACCGTTATCCTGTACTTCCAGCCTCGTCTGTTGCTGCTCAAAATGCAAGGAAACGACGATGTCCGTAGCGTGCCCGTGACGTACGGCATTCGTCAATGATTCCTGCAAGCAGCGAAACAAGGTCATTTTCACCTGCTTACCTACAGGATACTCTTCTCCAATCGCACGAAATCGCACATTCACTTTTGCATGTGTCTGAAACTCCTCCGCAAGCTGCCTCAGTGAATGACCCAAGGGAAGCGTCTCTTGCGGTGACCCCATCTGATGCAAGTACCCTCTCACTTCCTTCATGCCTTTTCGCGCAAGCTGCAAGAGGGATTCGAGCTTTTGCACCCCTTCCTGCGACGCTATATCCTGACGTAAGGTTTCCATCCCCATGATGATCGAGACATAGGAATGCCCCATCGTATCATGCAGGTCCTTGGAAAGCCGATCCCGCTCCTCCAGCAGAGTTACTCTCTCGATTTGGGTGAGGTATTGCTCCAGCACACTGTTTTGCTTGCGAATAATTTCATTTTGTCGATGATTGACAATGAGCAAATGAAAGGCAAACCCCATCACATAAGCAAGTCCGACTTGCGGAAAAATCACGAAAGCATCAATTTCCCGCGAAAAAAGCACAAGCAGCAGTGGAAGGATCACAATCGTAATGGGAGCCGCCCAGCGATACGATTTCTCCGCACTATTAGCGGCAATCAAAAAAGCAGGCATCAAAAAAGTAAGGTACGCCTCCGGAAACATAGACGTGAGATAAATCGATAATCCGCCAAACAAGAGCATTTCTGCAATCAGGTAGTAACGATAGTTCAGCAGTAAACAAATCCATGGAACGGAAAAAACCATGATTTCCCACAAAATAACAATCCATAAGGGCAGAGTAAGAGAATCTCCCAATTGTATAGTCGTAACGGTTAGTGAAAAGCAACTGAGCAGACGTAAAAAAAGCATCACCCAGTCATACCATGCCCACTGTTTTACGATATCTAACAAACCATCATCTCCTAATTGCTTTGAACATCAAGCGGGTGTACCCACCAATTAATTGTACCAGTCCGTTCCCAATCTTGGAGCACCCGATCATGAGTATGAATCCCAAACCCATAATTTGCAATGCCATCAGCTCTGAATCCACCGGGAAGCCGAAAAAAGTTAACTCCAAATAAGGATAGAACAACGGTACGAACGCAAAACACACGGGTGCAATGTAGATGAGCACTCCGACCACCAGGCAGATACAGCCTATGAAAAATTTTTGCATCAGCCAATAAACCGATATCCAGTTTCTCACATCCATTAATTCCGCCTTTGCCTGCTTCCATTGATTTCCCTCTGCTCTTTGTCTTGTTTCCAAGGGTTCTATCGAAATATCGGTATAAATCTTCGTCTGAATACGTTCATGCTGGACAAAGATTTGGGTTGTACGCAACACATTGGTGAGCAATGGAATTCCCACTACGGTAAATGACAAGCCCAGGCCAAGCACGATACTGACCATGTAAAAACACAAATAAAATACCCCCGAGACAAATGTAAACAGCAAAAAGATAACATTTTGAACGTTACGCATGATCGCTCTTTTCATCTAAGCTAATCTCTCCTATCTATACCTTTTCCGACACGATGATGACGGTCTGCCCTTACCGTAATCCGCGGCGCGTCACATGAGCCAGTGCCAAAATGTCATATGACAGGCTACGTCATGTCATTTCATCAAAAGAATTTTGCAAGTCGGAAAGTGATGACAGGAAGTAACTACCGAGTATGACGCGAGCTTTGCCATACTGTGCTCAAGCGCTCACTCTCAGAGTCGGTGCGTCAAACCGTGTTGCCAACACAAAAAGGAGAATCGCACATGAAAAAAGTGATACAAAAAATGAGTCTCGTCGTTTTTCTTCTCTCCACAACCTTGATTTCCGCATGCACACAGTCGCTCGGTGCTGTTGAATCCACGCAGACTGCTTCCATTGCTGCCCAAGGACCCGTGGATGCCAAAGAAATAGAAGCGTTTGCCGATCCACTGTTTGCAAAAAAAATGAAAGAATATAATGTGGCTGGTTCCAGCTTTGTTGTCGTCCGTGATGGCAAAGTCATCGTGAACAAAGGCTACGGCTTTGCTGACAAGGAAAAGAAAATCCCTGTTGATAAAGACACGGTGTTCCAAATTGGCTCTGTAACGAAAACCTTTACTGCTTTGGCTGCCATGCAGCAAGTCGATGCGGGTAAAATTGACCTGCATCGCAATATAGAGGAATATCTCGGTGGGCTAAAAATTCCGAATCAGACAGGAAAACCAGTCACCATGTACGACTTGCTCACCTACACACCCGGCTTCGCATTCCCTGACGGCACTACCTTTACCGGTCCACAATACATCGGTAAGGACATCTCTATGGATGAATTCTTTCCAAAGCACATGCCGGTCATCATCCGACCACCTGGCGAGACCTATACGTATGATAATACAGGATTCTTGCTCGCTGGCTACGCCGTGGAAAAAGCAAGTGGAATCCCCTTTGCCCAGTATATGGATGAAAAGGTGTTCAAGCCTCTCGGAATGACCTCGACCAGTGTACGTTTGAAGCCTGAGCTCATGAAGAGAATGGCTGCCAATTACTATGATAATGGCGAGCTACGTCCGCTAGAAGGACACGCTCCAACTGATGGTCCGCAGGGAAGCATTATATCAACCGCAGAAGACATGGCAAAGTACATGATCATGCAGCTGCAAAACGGAAAATTTGACGGCAAGGAAATCGTCAGCCAGAAAAGCTTGGATTTGATGCATACTCACCAGGTTTTCGCGGATGACATCCCGATCACAACCGTAGGCTTTGAAAACTATTTTCCAGAGTATACAAATGGTCAGCACGTTGTTTTGAAGGGCGGAAACATGCCAGGCCATTCTTCCCTGATGGTATTGATCCCGGAATATAAAACCGGCTTTTTCATGTCCTACAACAATGATTCAATGGTTAGCGCTGATATTTACAAAGAATTCATGGATCATTATTTCCCAGAAACAGAAAAAAAAGCTGAGCCTGTTTACATGACCTTGAGTGAAGCGGATGCGCAAAAATATTTCGGGCTGTATCAAAATACGCGTTTCTATTGGACACGCACTTCAATTGCTTACGAGAACGGCTCACTCATTTTAGAAAATCCAGCAACTGGAAAACAAAAGCTGCGAATGATTCGCCCATTGCTATTTGTAGATGAGGTAGGCGAAAAAGTCACGTTCAAGGAAGACAAAAACGGTAACATCAAATCCTTCTATTATACAACGGCAAAAGGCGTTCACCTTGTTGCCGAATCACAAAAAATGGAAATGGAAAAGACCTACTCAGACGTCCCTAACACTAGCAGCTATAAGACCCATATCAACAACCTCAGCGCCCTTTCCATTATGGGAGCGAAATCAGGAAATAAATTTGATCCTACAGGAACCATGACACAAGGCGAATTTACTGACGCCCTGATCAAAGCAGCAGGCGCTTACGTAATGGCCGGGATGGAAGACGTGCATAGACAGCAATTGGCCGCGGGCATCCCTAATTTGAACTCATCGGCACCAATCACAAGACAAGTCGCTGCTGCCATGATCCAAAATTTAAAGCAGCTTGAACCAGTGGCAACCAGCAAAGTGACGCTGCAAGACACAGCCGACGCATGGGCAAAAGATGCGATCACTGCTCTTGTTTCACAAGGCATCGTCGATCCTGACACGAAGGTAAACGCAGATGGCTCATTCAATTTCCGCTCAAAAGATTTACTGAAGCGTCAAGAAGCCAGTGCCTTGCTTGACTTAGCATTTGGTTACTATTCATTGCCGATTAAACGATAAGCATCCTTTTCCTCTTTTTGGGATAAAGTAGGGACTTGTTGTATACCCTACTCCTTTGAGGGAGGTGACTGGTCGTGGAAAATAGCGATAAACACAGGGGACAAGCTGAGCAAAAAGATTCAAGTGACTTGAATGAGAAGGAAATCGAGCTTCAGCATCAATTTCAAATGTTCCCTACTCCGGATGAAAAACGCGCTTCAAAAGTGATTACGGAGCTGAAAGATTAATAACTACTCTCCCCCCACTTTAAGGCTGTCGAGAAACTCGGCAGTCTTTTTTCATGAAAAACAAAAGGAAAAGGACTGTCCGTTCCGAGTATGGCGAGGTGGACATTCAAGCCCCTCGTGATCGTGAGGGAGAATCTAAAGCCTACAAATACCGTGGTCTCTTTCGTATGCGAATACACGCCATCCTTACAGCTTTCGTCATAAACGCAAAACGGATGGTAAAGCTCATAAAAAAAATGCAGCCCGCCTCCCAAAGGAGTTGGTCTGCATTTTTTTATCAAAGCTACATTTTAGAAAAGAATTGTTAGAGAAGACTCTAGCTTCAACCAAAGCACTACTATATGTAGTGCTCTATATTAGGGCCTTTTGACTAATAATTATTATAGACGTGACGGATCAAGATGTACTGAAGTATGACCGCTCACTTTTATATATCTTTCTTGCATCCCTAACAGTCTACCCCCATATTTAGGATGACCATCATATGCACCAACCCAAACCCTATACTCGCCAGCTGGCGCATCTTTAAGACTATAATAATCAAGACCTCGTCCAAATACATACTCCGGTATAATGTGGTGATCTTTGTTCACCTCTCTCATGGACACCTGGTAATACGTAGCTACTGGGTGTTGGGTCCATGAAATGTACACGTTATACGACTGTTGCTGAACACTCGCAGCCGTTGGTGCTTTAGCCGTTGATACACGATCTCCCTGAGAAGCAAATGCAGCACCAGTTCCCAATGATAGTACCATAGCTGCCGAAAGAACAGAAAAAGCAAAACGTTTCAACATCAGAACAACCTCCTCAAATTTTGTAATACTCATTCCGTGATATCAGATCAACCTGTAAGGCATCCAGCTATGCTTTTCACCTCCTTCAGTACCTTCAACCTCTTCTGATTATTATTGTAATCCATATTTTTCCATTTTTCACCGAAAACGCTATTTCGGAATCCCGTATTTCTTTTGCGCTCCCCGCAATCATTCTTCCAAAATAGAAAAAGAGCGCTCGACTTTTCACAAGTACAAACGCTCTTCTCTCCAAACGACTACCTAACTACCAGCTCTGTTCAGGGATGATCCCCCTTTTGATCGCTTCGCTAATCGCCTCTGCCCGCGATCGTACCTGCAACTTTCCAAAGATGCGCGTCAACTGGTACTCCACGTTCCGTTGGCTCATCAGCAAGATCTCCGACAGTTCTTTGTTGCTTCGCCCTTTTGCAATTTCGAGCAGGATTTGCTGCTCCCGCTCGTTTATGGACACCTCTTCCAGTTGATCCTCTCTTGTACATAGCCGTACACTATTTCGTCTTAATTGCTTGAACAAAGGAATCGGAATAACGGTTTCATTGCGCACTGTGCATCGGATGGCTTCGATCATCTGCTCTCTTGTGGCCGTTTTGCTGACAAAACCGGAGACACCCGCCTCTACTAGTTTGTTAAAGTACGGCTCAATTTCAAAGCCTGTGTAGATGATGATGAGCGGATTGGGTTTGATGCTCATGATGCGCTTGGTCAGCTCCAAGCCGTTGATTACGGGCATGTGCAAATCAAACAGCATCACATCAAAGTCAATGATTTTGACCAGCTCCAATGCCTCCATCCCGGAAGACACCGCGCTTACTGCAAAATCTCGCTCCTCCTCAAACATGACTTTTGTTCCTTCCCGAACGGAGGGATGATCATCGACCAACAACAGCTTCATCATGGATAAATCTCCTTTCCATCCAATAAAAGTGTATCGGCAATCCTATCTACGGGCAGTGTGACATGAACATCAAAACCTTTTCCCACATCGGTTTGAAAAAGGATACTCCCCCGTAAACAGCGCACCCGCTCTTGAATCCCCACGATGCCCATGTGAGAAAAGGTTGATCGTAGCTCAGTTTCAGCCATGCCTTGTCCGTTATCGGAATAGTGCAGGATCAGGTGTTCGTTGTTGCAATCCAACGTGATGTGGACGCTGGATGCACAGGCGTGTTTAGCAGCATTTCGCAACAATTCCTGTACAATCCGATACAGACTGATCGAGATTTCCGGATCGAGATCAGAAGGAATCTCACCTTTCGCAAACGTGATCGTAAAATTCTCTTGTTGCTGGGTGTAAGAAATCAAGCCCTCCAGCACTTCTACAATGCCCATCTCCTGCAAAAATGGCGGGCGTAACTCGTTGCAAACTTGACGGATTTGATAGATGACATCCAAGAGTCCTTCTCGAATATGTGTTAGCTCACTGGCGACCGCTTCTGGTGTATTCGTGTCTGTAATCAGCTTATCCAGTCTTCGGTACCAAACAATTTGCTCCTGTAACGCAGAATCGTGCAGATCGCTTGCCAGTCGGCGCCTTTCCTTCTCGGACATGCGAAAAAACAAGCGAAGGAGCCACGGTGACACCCCTTTTTGCTTTTGCAGTGATTCCTCCAGCTCGTCTGACAGCTTCTCAATCAAAAAAAGATTTTCATAAACAAGACCTACATATCTGATCATTGTTTTTAACCATATGATTTCGTCGATATTGAATTGTGTCTGGTTGGGCTTGTTTTGCAACCAGACAAATGCCAAATTCTGATTCCGCTCCCCCATATGGATAAACACACCGCTCTCATCGGTAACGATGTCCCCAATCTTCATGACGCTATTTTTTTGAAGAACCTGAATAATATTCTCCGTCGACGGAGCTGGATAGCCTTCCAGCCAATGTACCTTCCTCTGGTTCGGTTCAATCTCTGCGATGGAAACGGCTTTTACTTGCAACGTGTCACGTATTTCGGCAAGCAAGCGTTCATCCAGTTCTACCACCTTCATCACTCTCATGATCTCTCGTGAAAAACGATCCAGGCTTGACTGGAAATTGAGTTTTTCTCGAAACAAAATGTGCCTTAGTTCATAGTCCAGTGTCTCTTTCGCAAAAAAAAGCAGAGTAATAATCAGATAAGTCGCCAGTGAAAGCTGAAGCCAGCTCACCATTCCATTAGGAGAATAGCCGATCACATACATGCAAATCAGCAAGATCAACACCGACGGCAACAGTGACAGCAGGAGATAATACTTTAATCGGTTCAACAAAAAATCAATATCAAGAAGCTGTTTCGCTGTCACCAAATAATAAAAAGAGACAGGCAAGTAAAACAGAAACGAGACCGCTACCTCCGTCTGGATCAATTCAAAACCAAAGAGCGTTTTCGGCAAGGTCACCAGCCCTACATAAGGGAAATAGGATACACATATCCCGGTGAGCATAACCTTCATGATCGCTTCTTTTCGTGTTCGTCGGTAATGGAAATATTGCAATAAAATAACAATGAGATTAATCAAGAATACAATGGAGTAAAAGGTCAGCTTGACTACATACACCGTCAGGAAGTATTCCTTGATCTTTGCAAATGAAACGAAGCCTTCCGCAACATAGAGGAGCGTGCTTGTGAAGTATACGAGAGTCAATAGGATGCGCCCTCTCGTGTGGAGGAGGTCAAAATAGCTGAGAAGAAAATGCAGTAATAAAACGAGGCAGAACAAAACACCCAGCGTATTTCCAAGCCGAATGATCATGTCCCCCAAGCCAGCGGTAGCGCCCGATACATAGCCACACCCGGTCGCCAGAAAAAACAGAATTAACGTGATCGAAGGAACATTTTTTGCCTCTGTCTTCTGGAGCAAAAATATAGAAAAGAGAAGCAGCATGACAAAAATAATGCCTGGCAGAATCACACAGTACACCAGATACGAAATGCTGTGCTCATTTTGTACATGATGCACAATCCGCTTCCCGTCTTTTATGACTTCCAGTATATCTGCCGTACCAATCTTCCCAAACCGTGAAACGGAGATGTCCTCATCGGGAGAATGACCATCTATTTTTATAATCCTATCGCCTGTAGCTATGTCATTCTCCTCTGCCCACTGACTTGCATTGTACTCCGATACGACGTTGTCTGAAACGATCCAAGCCCCGTCAGGCATTTTCTCTACATATATGTTCACGAGCGTTTTGGTAAAGGCTAAATAACTCGCATAGCTTGCAAATAAGCCTGCCAGTACAAAAAGGACGATAAAAAGCCATTGCTTCTTACATAATTGCATTCGGCTGGATCTCCTTTACCACGATCATTTTGAATGAATCTACTTTTGTGAAACATAACATAAATTACCTTATTTTACCAATTTCTCCCCATAAGGTCTACTTTCCTTCGGCTGCACATAAAAACAGGTCAATCATGGTGGTATCTGACCATAATCGACCTGTTCAATTCATGGGTTATGTCACAAAAAAAGAAACCTTAAAACTAAATAAGAAAAAGACGGTCACCAGGTTGACAACCGCCTATTCGTTATCGTCTAAGGAAATAAATAGTTGTGATTCATTTCCCGGTTCATCAGATGAAATAAAAGTATACACGACACCGTCGAGTTTATAATCAATTTTATAAGCCACATTATCTTCTGTTGAGATCCACGTTTTCTTGACCTGTGCATTTTCAAGTTTACTGAGTATATCTTTAAAATTCATTCCTGGCATTGCGCCCTTTACATTAACATTTCTAATGTTTGTAGCCTTGTTTACATTCAGGTAAGTTGGATTTATATCATCAGTATCATTTGGAAAAATGAATGATACCCCTAAGCTTTTCACAAATACAAACGGAAATACCATATGGGATTCCATAACTGAAATAGTGCCCGTTTCATTATCTTTCTCCGTTATTGCTGAGATGTCTGATTTTACTGAGTTTAAATACTGTTTTAGTTCTTTCGTAGATAAGTCTGTTGTTTTCGTATTCGAAGCTTGATTTTCAGTATTAATTAATCCCTCTGATTTGTTCACAGGCGTAACCTGTTGACTCATTTCGGATGTATTAGAGTTAGGCTTTTGGGAATTACAAGCAGAAAAGACTATCGTCGCAGATAGTAGGATTAAAGAAACGAACAATTTTTTCATTGCTTACTCTCCCTCAATCAAAAGATCTGAAAATATATTAACCCAATAAGTCATTTTAGCTACTCTCTGCTCCAGAGCAAGGGCCTTTTCTCTGGGCAAATTCGTTTACTGCTTTAGGAAATCCACTTTCTACCAACCTTTATTCTTATTATTCATAATATCGGTAACTTGTTGCCGTGTTAATGAGTTCGAATCTCTAAATTCTGTATCAGTAATAGTCTGTTCTTTTGTTACAGTCTCCCCGTACTGATTAACGTAAGGTTACATTCCTGCATTACACGTTCCTTAATCCATAAGCTGCTCGTATACAGCTCGTGCCTAAGCAATAGACCTCATTTACTTTTCTACTTCCTGTACGAGTTGCTGGTTCTTCAACTCTTCTGCTACTACCTGTTCACGTTTTGCCATTCGAAACTTTGCATATAAGCATGGTGAATGCTTTAAATTTTTTTATTAACACATATTTCAGCTAGTAAGGTTTCACCAATATTGTCGATTTGTTTATCTAAATCACCTGCTATAAACCCACACAAAGCATTGTTCCTACTTTCGATGTAAAAGCTACTGCCGTCTTTAAAACCTATGTGATGGGTCAGGTCACTAAACCAAACCCTTTGAAAATCATATGTTTTTGAAAATTGATCAATTATGCCAAAAACATCCGATTCATTATGCTTCTGTATTGCTTCTTTAAGCATGTTAGGTGATCCAGCAAAGATTAAACACTTATCATAATTTAATCTTTCATATTTACTAAATGCACATTGAAATAACAATTTCTCAAAGTTATCTGCAAAATAACTTACAAACTGGCTATCCTCATCAGTCATAACAATCTGAGGATTATCAGTTTGGGTAAAATCAAATGATAGTTGACCATCAAATAATTCTTTTTGAAAAAAATGTACATATTTATCACTTAAAGTATCTCGTGCTTCCTCATGTATCGCTTCATAAGAATCAATTATCTCAGAAATGGAAGTATATCCTGGAAGTTGAGTTTTAAGTAAACCCCTATCATCCTGCCCCATATAATGTAAATAAATCTCATATTCTTTAGGATAATGATAGTTATAATTATTAATTTGCGTTAGATATTTTAGGGTATCTATGCTCTCTTTTTTTGCTGGTTCTATTTCATTTATCCATTTCTCATCAAATCTTGATATATATTTTGATAATCGTTCAAAAAGATTTGTACAATCTCCTATGGGTGGGATGTGATTACTTTTTATTGGCATTTGCATATTTCATGTACTCCTCTATATTTTTAATATCACTACACGTTAAACATGGATTCATTTGGTTTGAATCTTCTGCATATGGATAAGGACTTTCTTTTTTAGATGAGCGCTAAACAGTATCCATGCCAGTTATTTTACTTGGGCTATCATGTGCAGCATTTATTACTTTTGATTCTGCAGTAGTCTCTGGAGTTCTAGATGGGTATGAAGCCACGTTACCCGTCCCCTCAGTATCTCTCTGCTCTTGTTCTCTTCTCTCTCCCGGTCTTCCTTCCCATCCCTACGACGATGATGCCCTCCAGCCCATACAAAACAGGCTCATTCCCTCTCATCGTTCGAGTTGGAATAAGCCTTTCAAAGTTAGTTTAAGCGTTTATTAAGCTTTTTTGTGTTTGATTTTTGTTGTATTGTATTGATTTTGCTGTTGAAGTTGTAAACCAAGTTTACACAAAAATTTTGACAGACTCGACCCTACTAGGTAGCCCTACCACCAGTTTTTTAGTTTCCCTGAATATTAGTTTACAGGTTGCTTATATCGATAGGTTCTTTTATCACATATCTTTCATACCAATTACCCAAAGGAATGTATGATACATTTATTATATCCAACTCATGAGGTTTAAGAACGAAAAACCCACCCCTTTCTGCAATTCTAATTAGTGGTTCATAAACACTGAGATACTTGGAATAGGTTGGATTAATGTCAACATATCTTGCTAACTGAATGTAATACTCAAATACTTTACCAAAATACGCTTCTTTAGTTAAAAAATCTGATGCTTCTTTACTACAAAAATCCGAAATTTTGATTCCTTCCTCAACATCACCAAGTATTTTTGCTATATTTGCAATCATTGGATGTATTGGCCTCACAGATTCCTCTCTGAAAAAAATTGCAAGTCTCCTCAAATATTCAATACCTAGTTTAGAATTTTCCTCGTTTTCTTTAGTACGTACTTCATTCCATTTAATTTGGTTTATCCTTGAAACTACTTCGTTTAGATACAATTTTCTCACCTCATTATTAAATCTTATTAGGTTTATCTACATGTTTCATTATATCTTCGTATAAATCATATTCTGGGAATGGGTCAGATGGATTCGGGTCAGTTAGATTTGCTAAATCATGTGCATTTTTTTCATGATTTTTAACATAATCATTACCGTTATAAGTAGATGGATCTCTTAGAGGCAATGGGTCTAAAATAATGTTGCCTTTATCATCTCTTACTCCATTCTTCATGATATCTTGTTCTTTAATTTCATGATTTTTGAGCCTCCTAAACCAATCTTTTTGTAGTTCATTAAGTTCTTTTTTTTGAGCAAGTTGCCAAGCATAGGCAATATCACCATCAGCTCGCATGTAATACTTTTGAAGAGGCCTTCCCTCTACAGATAGATCGTAAATAGTTAAAAATAAATGTGTTTTCATCTTTGCAACTTCTGATTCCGATAATCCTGAATTTTTGGCAACTGTCTTAACATCTTCTAATCCTATTTTTCTAATGTCAATATATTTTCTTTCTATAAATGCATCAAACCCATTGTCTGCAGGTATAATATATGGCAGCATGTCCTCACGATCAGTTAAATACTTACCCTCATGAGTTCCCTTAGCTTTATCCGTCCCCTCAGTATCCCTCTGCTCTTGTTCCCTTCGCTCTCTTTCTTCTCTTTCTTTTCTCTCTCTTTCTTCTCTTTCTTTTTCTTCACGTTCCTTCCTCTCGCGCTCTTCTCTATCCGGCTCTTCCTCCTCTTTTCTACGACGATGATTTCCTCCACCGCCGCCTCCATTTCCATTCCCGTGACTGTTGCGCTTTTCGATAAAAATTACTGGCCAACTAATTCCACCACTGTCAATTGGATTAGTCCACATCACTCCAACTCGTATTTCTATTTCACCTTTCATCAGTTTATGAATTTCTTTAATTATCTCTTTTAATTCAATCATCGCTTCTGCAAAACTCTTAGCCGCCGTCTTTAGCTTTCCATCCTTAAGAATGACGTGCATTACTTCATTGATACTAGAATTAGGCAAAAGGACACCTTTCCCATTTCCCTCATGGTCACCAGACTTTTTCTTACCATCCGGCCCATCCAGCACATCCAGCACATCCGGCCCATCCAGCTTATCGGCCGTTTTCACTGTCCGCATGACGGCTGTACCTGTTCCGGCACTAAGAAAGTTTGCCGCTACCTCTGCTACCACCATGTCTTTCTTAAACTCATTCTGGCCCTTCGCATAGCTTTGTTCTTCTGATCTGGTCCACAGACCGCCGTTAAACAAGTTTTCTTGTTTATATTTCTCGTCCTTCACGAATGGATCGATATAGTCATCGTATAGCCCTTGTCCAAGCTTTCCTATATCTGAAAGGATTTCATTGCCCGACTTCTTGCCCGTAACCGTATCTCCCACATAATTGAGCGTATCGTTTACGCCTTTCTCAATACCTTTCACAATGCCATTGCGTTCCCTCAGTGTGCCAACTTCTTCACCGCTTACAAACTCATATAAATCTTGCGTGTTCTCTTCTCCCGCAAGTCCTGTCAGCAGCATGTCTCCGGCATCTACTGCGGTATTCCACAAGCCTAACAAGGTATCTCCAAAGGCATCTATCTTCCCTTTCGCCTCAGCTACTGGTTGTTAGTGGCTCTATGTCCCAAGTTGGCAGCCAAATCTTTTTCCTGCACATCATGTGTAAAGGCAATCTGGTTGCCTTCTGCTATATACAGAAAAAAGCTTATTCCTCCTCATCACTTGAGTTGGAATAAGCCTTTGACGATAATTTTTGATCCCGATAAGTTACCTTTCTTTCACTGGGTTGCTGTTACAAGGCTAACGCTCGTGGCGGTATAAACGGGTATTTGCTTCCTGTACGATATTGCAGTAATACAGAAAAACCAAGACAAGTAGCTCGTACTCGTTTGGGACAAAACCAGTGACTATGATTCTAAAGTTTATCTAATACTTCCTTAATTCGGATAGACAGGTCTAGCTTCTCAAATTCTGATAATTGTTTCCCAACATTATTCAAATCAAACTGTTCCAGCTCACTTCTGATTTTTACAATTTGTTCATTCGACTTAATTCCATGCCTAATTAGTAATTCTGCAAGCGTAGTTTTAACAACAATATTTTCACTAAGTGTTTTATCACAATCACGTTCGAAACGCTCGATTATTTTTTCAACAAGCTCGCTTTCATCTTCACATATAATATTTCCAAAATAACTCTTAACTTCTTTTTCCATCTCAAAGCTATACCATCTTGCATAAGGATCGTAGTCAATTTGTATATTATCAATTTCATCTAGCACCATATCTCTTCGTTCTAGAATGTCTTGGTATTCATCTAGAGAAGTTTCCAGTTGAAGTTTTTCTAAGTCTATTGAATTTAAAACCTCAATTAATTGGTCTTTTACTTTATAATATGTCCGCGTATGTGATAAGATAATATTTCCTATCGCAATGTGAACTACAGCATTTTCCATTTCACCTAATTTTAATACACCTTCAAAATCATTGGAGGTTCTTGCAAGTGCTTCATCATTACTCATTTTCATATTTTTGAACTCAAAATATTTTCCATAAAATGCACCAAGTAAAGCCTCGTAATTTCGTTTCATCCTCAAACCACCTCTTATAGTTATTCTGGTACGATAATATTTCCATCGTTATGAATTACTTCAATATCAATTCCCGGATAATCTCTGTGGAACTGCTCAATAACCCTACTACAACTTGCACATGTATCAATTTCAGTGAATAATTTTATTTTCCCAAGAGCCTTTGAAGGATTAGCCTTGCTATTCATCGACGGAGAATAATTCGAATGTCCAGAATCCCCGTTCACTACCTTTGGTAATACATTTTTATTAGGAATATCGAGAGATTTTGCAGCGTGTTCCTTAACAGACCCTGTTATTGGTTGAATGACGGGTTCATTCGGCACTGGGTGGGGGGTTTTTGAAAAGCCGCCACTTGTATAAATGTAATATTTAGTATATAGTGGCGAATAAAAAAACCACAACACGGTAGCTAGTTCGCATTGTGGCGGTGGATAGATTATTCGTGAAAAGCAATTAAAGAATATTAATTGAAAACAATTACTCGATTCTCTTTAGTCGTATAATGAAATTAAATATTCAGAAAGAGTATCGCTGACTTTCTTAAACTCCGTTAGATTAAGACTTTCATCGTAAAGATATACTGAAGGATTATCACCCTCATCCAAATTGAAAAACCAAAACATATATCCTTGGTGCATCATAAACACAAACTGATTATCTGTGAGTTTTTTTGAGAAACTATTTTCCTCTAAAAGTTCTACAGCCCATTCTTTTAACTCTAATATATACTTCATAGTATAATCTGTACCAGTCAAAAACTCTGCACCATTCCCAAACTTACTCATAAAATCTAAATAATTCGAGGGCAGCGTTTTTGTTGGAGAAAAATGTTTTAATTTTGTTAGCTCATCTTCACTACAAGGCTTCATTGGGTATGATTTTTTTTCTAATGTTAATAAGAATTCCTTTAAATCACCCTTATTTGAAATATCCATGTTAAGTCTCCTCCATATTCTACTCCATTCAAGTCATCCAAGATTTGAACTCTCGTGACTTTGATATTCGGAAATCAATTTGAAATTGATCAATACTATCATTACAACTTTTACAAATAGGGTTATGTGAAATAATTTCAATACTGCCTTCAACATCAGGATTATTTTTGAACTTTTCTCTCAGATATTCTATCATCTTTTGCTCTGTATCTTGCAACCTTCCTTTATTATCTGACCCACTATATTTATAGTGATTTTCAGGTGGTCTTGGATAGTTATCCTTATGATTTGGATGATTTGGATCATACCCACTCATTGATTCAAGATTTATTGATTCACCATCTATTTCCCCCTTAGTTAATGCGACATTTTTAGTTTTTCCTGCGTTAAACCTCTTCCTCACATCATCTAACAATTTCTTATCTTCTTTGGTCGCTTCCCTAAAAACTCTGTTGACAGAACCAGCTTTTCCCGTCCCCTCAGTATCCGGCTTCTTATCTCCTTGAGGATCATTTTTCTTAGTAGTATCAGGCTTACCCTTAGGAGGTATAGAATGATTCGAATTCCCAAAATCGCCGTTCACTACCTTTGGTAAATCCTTCTTATCAGGAATCTCGTGAGGTTTTTCAGCATGTTGAGCATGCCCCGTCCTCGTCTCAGTATCTGGCTTATTACTTCCTTGAGAACTATTTTTGTTACCGCCATTAGCCTTGCTATTCATCGACGGAGAATAATTCGAATGTCCAGAATCCCCGTTCACTACCTTTGGTAATACATTTTTATTAGGAATATCGAGAGATTTTGCAGCGTGTTCCTTTTGGATTTCCGGGGCACGAGAACCAGTATGACCCTTCCCGCCATCCAATCTACTATCAACCTCTTTATTCGACTGTTCTTTCATTTTCAGCTGAAACTTTTCAACTACTGCTTGAATCTCTGCCTGTTTATCACGCAGTGTCTTAGCACTCGTCTTCATCTTCCCATCAAAAATCGAGGCTCCACCATCCATCATATCATCGACAGTGCCAAGCAATAGTCCACCTATTCCTTTTCTTCTGCCACCACCCAACCCCTTTGGACCACCTGGCCCATCCAGCTTATTGGCCAGTTTCACTGTCCGCATGGCTGCTGTACCCGTACCAGCACTAAGAGCACTTACCGCTACCTCTGCTACCACCATGTCTTTCTTAAACTCATTCTGGCCCTTCTCATAGCTTTGTTCTTCTGATCTGGTCCACAGACCGCCTTTAAGCAAGTTATCTTGACCATATTGGGCGTCTTTCACGAATGGGTCGATATAGTCATCGTATAGCCCTTGTCCAAACGAGGATGCAAAAAAAGCTCATCCTACTCATGGTTCAAGTAGGAATGAGCTTTTTAAGTTTATCAAGTATTTGGTTTGATGGTAGTATTGTTCTCTGGAGCGTCGAATGCACTGTTATTGATTAGTCTCGCACCCTAAAGACATTTGTTATCAAAAATTCCCCCACGGTTTACCACCACCCCCGCTAATTAAATTTTCCCATGCTTCTATGGAATTGTCACCTAATTTACCAGTACTACAGTATACTTTTCCACTTTCTGAAACAAATAGTACTAAGTAACCACTATCAATCATCCCTACAGGAACCAAGCTTTCTCCAGCATATTTTTCTTCTGATTTAAAGCTTCCGCAATTATCATAATTAGTGAATCTTATACTTGTATTGTGAGTCTCATCGTTTATAGAATCTTCGATCACTAAGTTTCCAAATTCCTTTAAAAAATTCTTTACTTCTGGAAATACTATATAACCTAATCGCTCTAAATTCTCTTCAATCTCTTTAATATCGATACTTCTTCCTTCATACCATCCAGAGTCTCTTAAAATTTTTAAAGTCTCTTTACTCATATTCAAATTTCTTCTCTCCTACTCCATTGACTTCATAAAATCTTTAAATGTTATTCTACAATTTTTACAAAACGGTTTAACTAATCCACTACGGACATCTAATGACCTCAACACAAGATTTTCAATTTTTGACCCTTGTAAAATAGCATCTCGAACCGCCCAAACCTCAGCACAATTTTCCACGAGCCAGTTCTTTTGCATGCTTGGTTCTCCCAATTTTTCATCATCCTTATAATATTTCTCTTTAGATGCAGCCTCCTCCTTTGTCTTTTGAATTATTTCCCTTAATTTACCGATTTCTTCTTTAATTGAATTGATGTTCTTCCCTACAAAATATGATGGGTTGCTAGCTACCAATTCATCTACGTATTTATCTGATAATTTATGTCTATAAAATTCAATATATTCATTAGGACTATTCAATTCAATACGTTTAATACTTGGGTTACTTTGATAAATCCCACTACATCCAAATCCAACTTTCGACGTATCGGTAGCATCAACAGCTACACTGCTTACTGATGGTTTAAAATCCGGCCCGTATCTAGTGCCATCTCTTACTGAATCTGTATAATCATCTAATAGTTTTGGTGCTAAATCAACAGCATTACCTGTCCCCTTAGTATCTGGCTTATTATTTCCTTGAGGGTCATTTTTCTTAGTACTATCAGGCTTACTTTTAGGAGGTGTAGGATTGTTTGAATGCCCAAAGTCTCCGTTCACTACCTTTGGCAATTCATTTTTCTTAGGAATATCACGAGGTTTTTCAGCATGTTGAGCATGCCCCGTCCTCGCCTCAGTATCTGGCTTATTACTTCCTTGAGAACTATTTTTGTTACCGCCATTAGCCTTGCTATTCATCGACGGAGAATAATTCGAATGTCCAGAATCCCCGTTCACTACCTTTGGTAATACATTTTCATTAGGAATATCGAGAGATTTTGCAGCGTGTTCCTTTTGGATTTCTGGGGCACGAGAACCAGTATGACCCTTCCCGCCATCCAGTCTATTATCAACCTCTTTATTCGACTGTTCTTTCATTTTCAGCTGAAACTTTTCAACTACTGCTTGAATCTCTGCCTGTTTATCACCCAGTGTCTTAGCACTCGTCTTCATCTTCCCATCAAAAATCGAGGCGCCACCATCCATCATATCATCGACAGTGCCAAGCAATAGTCCACCTATTCCTTTTCTTCTGCCACCACCCAACCCCTTTGGACCACCTGGCCCATCCAGCTTATTGGCCAGTTTCACTGTCCGCATGGCTGCTGTACCCGTACCAGCACTAAGAGCACTTACCGCTACCTCTGCAACCACCATGTCTTTCTTAAACTCATTCTGGCCCTTCTCATAGCTTTGTTCTTCTGATCTGGTCCACAGACCGCCTTTAAGCAAGTTATCTTGATCGTATTGGGCGTCTTTCACGAATGGGTCGATATAGTCATCGTATAGCCCTTGTCCAACCGACTTTGCATCGGATTTAATTTGTTCCCACGATTTATTGCCCGTTACCGTATCTCCCACGTAATTGACTGCATTCGTAGCGGTTTCTACAGCTCCTCTCGCGAGATCATTTCGTTCGAGGAGAGAAGGTCGCTCTTCCCCAGTCACCCCTTCGTAAATGGCGTCTACCAGATACGATGTTGGTAACGCGGTCGACGCAATATCTCCGGCATCTACTACCACATTCCACAAGCCTAACAAGGTATCTCCGAGAGCATCTAACTTCCCTTTCGCCTCAGATAATTGGTTGTTGACAGTTCTGACGGCAGCCAAACCATTTTCCTTAACGTCCTTTTCAAACGCACTTAATATCCTCGGAAACGCATGACGAACGGTCCGCACGGAGTTCATGACCATGCCGTTGTCTTCATCGGCGCTCGGGAAGTAGAGCTTTACTTTTGAGCCAAGCTCGGACATGAGGTACAAAATAATCTGTATATAAAGACAGGTCAATCATGGTGGTATCTGACCATAATCGACCTGTAATTCGCAACGCATTGATGTTAATTAGGGTATAAAATTCAAGCTTCATGTACGTACAACCAAAATGAAGAAACCATTATACGGGTATTACAAGGGTTAAATGTGTAATTGGTTGAATGATGGGTTCATTCAGCACTGGGTGGAGGCTTTTTGAACAGCCGCCACCTTTTATATTAGAGAATGAAAAAGACCACAACACGGGCGGCTAGCTCGCATTGTGGCATTTGTTGGTTGTATTGTACGATCTTGCTGTTGGGGTTGTAAACCAAGTTTTCATTAAATTCTTGACACACCCAGTGTTTAATTCATTCAGTACTGGTAGCCCCACCGAAAAATTTTGTAGTATCCTCCTGAGTCCAAATAAACTTTTTATCCAACAAATCAAAATCAATGTATTTCTTTACCAATTCATCATATTTACTTTCAGAAATCATTACAACATAACCCGGACTACTATCTACATAGTCTTTATTGTTAACAATATTGTTTAATTCAGAAATCCATTCATTTGGAAAGTACTCTTCTAGCCTCCTTATCCAATTTAGTATAATCTTCTTGCCAGTTACTACACTCTGATCATCTTCAATCTCACTATCAGTAAATTCATTGCATGCAAAATCTAAAATTTGCCTAAATAATGCTGCTTCTAGCGTCTTAGCAAAATATTCACCTTCTGCTCCATCGTGATAACAACATACTATTGGTATATAATCTTTCTGATTTAAATCAAAACACCAATAATCGCCACCATTTGTATACGCAAAAGGTATCATTTTTAAGTTATGGAAACTCTCATACTCTTTCTGCATTATCTCTTCATTAGGAACCCATGTTAAATTAATAAACCACAAATAATTCTGATTAACATCATCAAATGATATAAAATTCCGCTCGTTTGTATATCCTCTTTTACTTAAATCTTTATAGATTTTAGGTAATAAATCATCAATTTTCAACTTAATTCCTCCTCGTCTAATCTGCAGGTACAAAATAACTTCCTTTTTGCCTGTATCCAGAGTCAAGTAGATACTTTATTTCTTCTCTTGTCCAGCTATCTCCTAAATTTATTTTTTGGGATGCAAAATACACGGGCTGTTTATTTCCAACAATATCTTTAATCCACTGGAAATTTTTCTCTGCAGTCCATCCACCGGGGCCAAAATTATTTGCTTTAAAAACATTGATTCTATTATCTAACCCCATAGTTCTTTGAAACGGTATTATTGAATCTCTATGACCAATAATCGCTACCTTTCTACCTTTATATTTATCAATATCAGGAACATTATCCAATATTTTATTTTGAAATGATTTATTAATAAATTTCAAACCATCAATGTTCCCCAATGATCCTCCTTTTGTGGAATCTAAGTTGTTTATTATTTCTTGTAAATCATCATTACCCGTCCTCTCATTACCATTATCTCTACGACGATGATTCCCTCCACCACCGCCTCCATTACCAGGCAAATCATCATGCCTAGCCCAATAAACCATAGGTTGACCCGTAGTAGCATTTCGGAGAACAACAATTCTTCCACCAAACACGTTCCCCATCTGCTCAAGAAGCTTATCAACCTCTTTTTGTAAGTCCTCGATCGATTTTGGAAAACTCTTAGCCTGCGTCTTTAGCTTCCCACCCTTTAGGGATGAGCTACTGTTCCGGTGGTTATCTGCGCCATCGAGAAGTAATCCCGTCCTATTCCCACCATCTCGTTTTCCACGTTGGGCATGCCCATCTGGCTCCAAGTCAATTACCTTCTTGGCTCCCTGCTTATAGGCAGACGCAGCCCCACGGCTGAGTAGCAGCTCGGTAATAACTAAATCTTGCTTGCCTCTATTTCGGCCTTTTTCGTAGCTTTCTTCAATCGACCTGGTCCACCTGCCGCCTTGTGTGTCTTCCAACATGTATTGCCCATCTTTTACAAAGGGTTCTATGAAATCGCTATAGACTCCTTTTGCACCTGACCAAGCCGCTTCTAATGCATCCGTTCCCATTTCTCTCGCCGATTTATTCCCCGTGAGTACATCTCCCGCGTAATTCAAGGCACTGGTAGTACGATCCACGACCCCCTTTGCCATGATATTTCGCTCGGTAAGTGATCCTACCTCTTTACCACTTACCCCTTCATAAATTTCTTCGGAGTTGCCTAGCATTAATGCGGTAAACGCAATATCTGCTGTATCAACCACAGCACCCCACAAAGCAGATAAACTATCTCCCCAGAACTCTTTGTTTCCCTGCGTTTCTGCGTCAAAATTTGCCCGCACTCGCTCTTTTTTCACCGCTTCAATACCTTTAGCCTGCACTTGTTTTTCAAATTCACTAAACAGCTGGTCGTACTTCTTTCGTTTGCTAGCCTCCAGCTTAATCTCCTCACTGCTGGATTTGTTTTCCTCCAACAGCTCTATCGTATCCGACGCCGTTTTCACGTTCAAGCTCTGCGTCCCGGACAAAGACACGGCTGCCCCTTTCAAGGTCAGAGCACCACTCGCACTGATATTCACATTCGAGGTACTTTTCAGACTGACGCCAACATCCTTGTTCATCGAGATGTAAAGCATCCCTTCCTTGGCGGTCATCGTCAGCTCTTTATCCCCGAGCGTAAACTCTTTCCCCTGCGGATTCCCAAACGTTTTCACACCGGGGTCCTGCATTTGCCGCTCCTGCTTCTCGGCAGCGGCTCCTTTGGGTGCATGGCGCACGGAGTTCATGACCATGCCGTCGTCTTCATCGGCGCTTGGGAAGTACAGCTTTACCTTTGAGCCGAGCTCGGGCATGAGATACAAAATCTGGTTGCCTTCCGCTGCATATGGGAACCACTGGGCCTTACTTGGCTCTTGTTTTTTGTCCATGTTCAGGTGGAGCTTGACCTGATTGCGACCAATTTGAATTACTTTTCCGTCGATCGCCGCACCGATGATGGCCTTGTTGTACAGCTTCGTTTGCTTGACGGCTTCCGGCACGGCGCATACGTAGCTCCAGCTCAGAAGTCCCTGCTCCAGCTTCCCAGTCACTTTCGTAATGACAAACGTTTGCCCTTCCCGCTGCACCTCATCCCCGATTTGCAGCAGGTCGTCGTAATCGAAGGCGTACGTCGTGTACTGGTACTCGCTGACGGATGAGGAGCCGTTTGCGGCTTTTTTCATGTACGGCGCGATGGCCCGATTGACCTCGTATGGCGATTCTTCTTCCAGCTTGATTTGCTTGCGTCCCTCGGGCATGCCGATCCACAAGCGTACCTTATGCGCACTCAAATCTGGGACGAGGACGGCTCCGACATGGGACGCGATTCGTTTTAAAAAGGTCCAGTCTGTCTCCTCGTACTGCATGATGTATTTGCCCTGCTGGCGGTCGTCGAAGGCTTGATCGATGACATCTCCACCGTGATAGACGGACATGATTTCATCTATGACATCCCGGTACAACCGATTCACCTGTTGAAACGAACGTGTTTTCACGCTCAGATCCAACGCATATGTATGCGACACTGCCTTTATTGTGACGTAGTGAATGTCTCGTACGACCTTGATCTCCACATGATCCAGCCGCCCCATGAATATCGGCTGTTTTTGCCCGCCTTCCACCTTGTACAGCTCGATGGGATCGTGGGTGCCGGCACGATTGATGATCTCGTCCTCTTTGTCTTCCGGGACAATTCCTGTGATCGTGAGCTTGGCATGCGTGCCTGTTTGATGGATGAACTCTAGCTGATCTAGCCGGATCGGTCCATATGGCCAGACGACTTTTATATCCTGATAGGTCATGACGCCGTTCGTACGCCGCATGTTCTCTCCCCTCCTTCTCTAGCAAGCGCGGGAAGCGTCAATCCTGACCGTCTTTTTCAATCGTGATGATGCCTGAACGATTGCAAACGAGCTGTGACCTGCTCAGCAAGGCATGCTCGTTGTCGATGAGCACATCGTGTTTTCCATCTGTCCATTTCGAGAACGTCTGTGGTACACACACATCTCCTCCTGCTGCTTTGCAAAAACCGAAGCATCCGATATTCACGCCGGGGACGTGATCGGCGACATTCATGACAGGCTTGTCAAGGCTGTAAACGCCATGGCACCAGGGTAAATTCAAAATGCCGGGGTCGGTTCCCTGACTGCACTTGAGGGTCGCTCCCCGCACGACATATGAGTACTCGGGGCTGAACAACCCCATTGCAAGTACTTGAAGTAACGCTAGCATCATTAGACCTATCTCCCCTTCCAAAAAAATCCTCCGCAAGCAACTTCCATATTCCGTCTTATTTTTACATTCCATCTAATAATCGGGATATATTGGAAAATGTTTTATGGGTCAAACGTCCTGTTTCCTTATTTTTCTAAGTAACCCAAAAAGGCTCCCACCAACTCTGCAATGGTTGGGGGAAGCCTTCTTGAATTCAAACCTATTCACACTATATGGTTACGCTCTCTTCGATCACCAGTTCACCGTTTGTCGCATCGAGACTAGCCTCTACGCCCATAGGGAGAGCGATGTTGCACGCTCCATGTCCGATCTGAATGTTCCAGATGGTTGGCTTTCCGTACGGTACGACGATATTTTGAAACACATCCCAGACAGAGAAGCCTTCGCGCTTTTTCGGCTCACAATCGGTCCATGTCCCGATGACGACGCCCGCACAATCATCAAACAAGCCACCCTGGGCAAGCTGTGTCAGCATGCGGTCAATCCGGTACGGCTCCTCGTCGATATCCTCCAGGAACAACAGCTTGCCTCTCGTATCGAGCTGGTAAGGCGTGCCCATCAACGCGGAGACGAGGGCGAGATTCCCGCCGACTACGGGTCCAGCTGCCTGACCTTCGACGAGACAGACGATTTCTTCCCCCGGCGGATTCATGATTGCTCCCAATGGCTCGGGGCGAGTCATGGCGCGCAGCAAATATTGCTTGGACCAGTCATCCAGTCCATGCGCGATGTCTGAGGTAGCCATCGGTCCGTGAAGAGTAGCCAGATTCGCACGCTGTCCGAAAACGGTATGCAGCGCCGTAATGTCGCTATAGCCGATAAACAGCTTTGGGTTTTGGGCGATGAGGTCATAATCGAGCAAGGGTAGCATTTGCGGGGAACCGTAACCACCGCGCATGCACATGATCCCGTCCACTTCCTCGTCGACGAACATGGCATTCAGCTCCGCCGCCCGTTGCTCAGGAGTTCCCGCCAAATACCCACCGTACGATTCTCGGCATGTATCCGATATTTTCACCTTGTATCCCAGACCTTGCAGCTCTGCCATTGCTTTGTTCAGCACTTCTTCTATAGCAGGGCTAGAGGTCGCCACTACTCCGATTGTATCTCCCGCTCGCAATGCTTTCCCTTTGTTCATCTTCCAGTCTCCTCCTCCGGGTTCTCTCCCCATTATCGTACATCTGTGTCAACTGGTGCATAACCATTTTCGCAGCTTGCGACTTGCAGACGGCTGGCTGATTCCGAGCGCTTCCGCTACCTTTGTCGTCGTTTTATGCTGCTCATATGCCCGTTGCACAAGCTGGCGCTCCACCTCGTCCATTGCTTCCTGCATCGCCATCACATGATCGACCTTGATCCCTTTGTGCTCCCTGTACTCTTGGTTATGTATGTAACGCGGAATTTGCGCGGGCGTAATGAGGACATCGTGAGACGTGACGACGAGCCGTTCCACTACATTTTCCAACTCCCGCACATTGCCAGGCCAATCGTATTCACTGAGGATGCGATAGCAGGTATCTGCGAGCTGTCTCTCCAAACAGTACTTTTGCGAAAAGACATTCAGAAAATAATGGACGAGTACAGGTATTTCTTCCTGCCGTTCGCGCAGCGGCGGAATTTCCAATGGGACGACGTGAATGCGATAGTACAAATCCTCGCGAAACCTGCCTTCCTTGACCATTTGCCGCAGGTTTTTATTCGTAGCCGTGATCAGCTTTACATCGACTTTTCGCGAGACAGAGCTGCCTACGGGCGTAATCGTTTTTTCTTGCAGCACATTCAACAGCTTCACTTGCAAGGAGAGTGACATCTCCCCGATCTCGTCCAAAAACAGCGTGCCTCCGTTTGCTTTCTCAATCAAACCTGCCTTACCATCTTTGAATGCTCCTGTAAAAGCACCCTTTTCATAGCCAAACAGCTCTGACTCCAGCAATGTCTCGGGAATTGCTCCGCAGTTGATGTGCACGAATGGTTTGTCCACCCGAGGACTGCACTCGTGGATGTATTTTGCCAGCACGCCTTTTCCGACACCTGATTCTCCTAACAGGATCATGGATGATTCTACCTGCGACAGTTTTTTGGCCAACATGGCGACCTGCTCCATGGACTGACTGCGGTAGATCAAGCTAGTCTCTCCTTTTTGTCTGTTGTTCTCCTTGGTCATTTCACTTTGCATGACCGTCCCGACGTACTTGACTTCATTTAATTCCTGCTGCAGTTGCTCCTGGCTCGTTATATCAATGAAAGTATGAACCACTCCGCTAAAATTCCCGTCCTGATCCCAAATCGGTGTGCCTTCCACAAAAAGCTTTTGATTTTTGCGGGTGGTTTGAATCGTGTGTACCTTTTTCTTGTCGCGAATGACCCGCATCGTGATCGTTGGCGCAAAGTAGCCGAGGTGATAAAACTCCTCAATCGGTTTGCCCACCATCTCCCTGGGATCGATTCCGAAAAATTCCTCATATCGTCCTGAGCCATGCAAGGTTCTGCCTTCTGCGTCTGTTACGTGCACGATATCAAACAGCGAGCCTAATAACGCTTCATAATCGACCATGGCGCTCTTTACCTCCCGTGCCCCCCGCCTCTTGTGGAGTGACACGTACATAGCGATTCGTCGGTCTGCCTACCCCACCATAGCTGACATCCATTCTGACACTCCCGCTCTTCTCCAGATAGTCCAAATAGCGTCTGGCCGTCACTCTCGCGATCCCAACGCGTTCGGCCACATCATCTGCTGAGAGCGGCTGACTCTCTTTCTCGATCTGGCGCATGATCTGCTCCATAGTGACAGCGTGCAGTCCCTTCGGCAGCACTTCTCTGGCTGGAGTGGCATCGGCTTGTTCCTTTTCCCGGCTTTTGCGGAATAACAGCTGGTCGACCTCATCCTGGGATGCGGTTCCCTCCCAATCTATCCGTCGGCGAAACTCTCGATAGTTTTCCAACGACTGCTTGATCCGTTCAAACTGAAACGGCTTGATTATATAGTCCATCGCCCCATTGCGCAGCATGGACTGGATCGTGGTTTTGTCCTTTGCAGCGGTTACGACGATGACGTCCACGGCATGTTTGGCGGCGCGCAGCTCCATCAGCGCCTTTACCCCGTCCTGGATCGGCATGAAAATATCAATGATCACCAAGTCAGGAGTGAGCTCTTTCACTAGCTTGAGTCCATCTGCCCCGTTGGCTGCAATTCCGACCACGACAAAGCCCGGGACGCGCTCAATGAACTGCTTGTTGATTTCCTGTACCATCGGATCGTCTTCCATAATCAGTACGCGAATGTGATCGTTATCCTTCTCCATGACTGTTCACCTCCCCCATCGGAAACGTTATGAGAAAGCTGGCCCCTTCTCCGCGTGCCGAATGGCAAACCAGCTCGCCTCCCCCTTTATTGACCAACTGATGCACCAGATGTAGACCAAGTCCACGGTGCGCACGCTCTTTCGTAGAAAATCCCCGTTCCAGCATATGTCGGCGCGTCTCTTCGTCCATGCCGATTCCATTGTCCTCCACCAAAATGGAGCAAATCTCATCGTCTTGCTCGATACTGATCATGATCTCCTTCTCCTTGCGTTCGATGCGCTCCAGTGAATCAAAGGCATTCTCGATCAGATTTCCCAATATGAGCACGAAATTATGATGATCCATGTACGGCGGAAAACGTTCCAGATGACTCCTGCGATCAATGACAACACGGATGCCCAGCTCTCTTCCGCGGCTTACTTTGCCGATCAAAAGCCCAGATAAGTTCTCATCCATGATCCTTGTTGTTAAAAAGGAGGTGAGCTCCTCCTGCTGCTCGTTGACCTCGAACAAATACGTGAGTGCCTTTTCATGCTGATGGAGCTGAAGCAAGCCTGCGATGGTATGCAAATGATTCATGTGCTCGTGATTTTGTACCCGCAGTGCACCGACGAATTCTTTTACACCTGTCAGCTCCTCCGCCATTCTCGCCACTTCTGTTCTGTCCTGAAAAATCGCAATGGCGCCGACGATCTTTTCCTCGACCTTGATCAGAAAACGGTTGGACCAGAGCAGAGTATTGCCGACGTGAATTTCCGTGTTGGTAAAATTCTGGCGAAGCTCCAACACTTCTGGTAATCTGGTGTCGTGCAGGACAGACCGTATGTGCTTGCCCAGCACTTCTCCTTCTATGCCAAAAATTTGCTTCGCCCTGTCGTTAAAGATTGTGATTCGCTCCCGATTATCGATAGCGATTACTCCCTCATGCATGGCATGGAAGGTTGCGGTTCTCTCTACCAGAATTCGCGCGATTTCGTCTGGCTCCAAGTCGAGCATCTGCTTTTTCATGTGACGGGCCAACTGATAGGAGCCCCACACCCCGAACAATAAGGAGAGGAAAAAGGTCAGCGCGATATTGTTTCGCTCGCTGTACAAGATCCCCCAGACATCAGGCATGACACGTCCGACCACGACAACACCCACCTGCTGATGCTGGTCGTCCATGATCGGCACATAGGCCCGCAGAGCCGTTCCCATCTCTCCTATGACTTTTTGAAAATAGGAGTGCTCGGCATAGGCCTCATCAACCGCAGGGTCCATAAACACCGTACCAATCCGCTCATCTAATGGGTCTGAATAACGAACACGCTCCCTATTCAGTACGACGATATACGTCACATCATTGACGACGCGCAGGTTGTTGGCTGTCGGTTGGATCACCTTCCACCCGTCTGGTTCCTGTATGCTTTTTTGTACATTTGGAATCGTCGCAACCGTGCGCGCTGTGGTCATCAGCCGTTGTCCCAGTTGGGTTTCCGTAATCCGAATAATCCCTCCGGCCATGATCAAGTTTCCGATGATCAAGGAAAAAAGAACGATTCCGACGGAGAGCAGCATAATCTTCCATTTAATTGTTAATCGTTCGAGCAGGTTCGTTCTTTCCTTTCCATTGGGTTTGCAATTTACTCACATTCATTCAACATAAGCAGGTGTTTAATAATGAAATCATTGGTAACCAGTACATTCATAGTCATACTCGGACTTGTGAGCGCTGTCATTATCGGCTTCGGTCCAGATCTCCTGATGGACAACAGAGGATACGACGAAGAACAAGTAGGGCTGTCCAATCAAATTATCATCAAGTTCAGCCACGTGATCGCGGAAAACACGCCGAAGGGTCTGACTATCGAACGTTTTTCCCAGCTCGTGAAGGAAAAGACAAACGGACGTGTAGAGGTGCAAGTCTTTCCCAACAGTATCCTTCACACAGAGAAAACTGAAATGACTGCTTTGCAAAACGGCGAAATCCAGATGATCGCCCCTGCCTTCTCCTATGTGTCGAACACGATTCCTGAGTGGGCTGTCCTTGATCTGCCTTATCTGTTTCGATCGCAAGAGGACGTCGAAACTGTATTCAATGGGGAAATCGGCCAAATACTATTCGATAAGCTTGAAGATTCCGACATGAAAGGGCTGGCCTTCTGGGGAAGCGGCTTTAAGCAAGTGACAGCCAACCGCCGATTAATTATGCCTTCCGATTTTGTCGGCCAACGTTTGCGCATCATTCCAGGCAACGTGATCGAAGCTCAGTTTCGCACGCTCCACGCAATCCCTGTAGGCTCTTCCTTCAATGAATTATACAGCATGCTGGCTGCCGGAAAAGTAGACGGCGAAGAAAATACGATCTCCAATGTGTACACCAAACGGCTTTACCACGTTCAAAAGCACATGACGATCAGCAATCACAGTTATTTGGGCTACGCCGTCGTGATTAATAAAACGTTTTGGAACAATCTCCCCGCCGATATTCAGCAGGCGATATCAGAAGCGATGCAGGAAGCGACAGCTTACAATAATCAGTTGGCTGTTTCGATGAATGACAAACAACTACGCTTGCTCCAAGAAAATGGGGGGATGAACATCCACATACAGACAGCAGAAGAACGTGCGGCCTGGATCGAAGCATTGCAGCCAGTCTACGATCAATTCGCCCCGAGTATCGGAGAACCCTTGATGCAGAAAATCAGAGAGCTCCACCAACGCCGGTGAAGCTCTCAAGCAATCTCCTCACTCTGCTCCTTGCGCATGGGCAAAATGAGCGTAAACACAGATCCCTCTGACGTGCTATTTGCGAGGAGGAGATCTCCACCAAGCGCCTTCGCCATCATGCGAGAATAGGACAGCCCCAAACCGAGTCCACGTACTTTGTCTTTTTTATTGCTTCCCCGGAAAAAGCGCTCAAACACAAGAGGCTGTTCCTTTGCGGGTATTCCTGGTCCATCGTCTTTGACGTCGATTCGTAAATCGGTGTCCGTTTCGTAGAGAGTGAGCGCTATGCTTCCCTTCCCACCAACAGCCTGTTTCGCGTTGTTCAAAAGGTTAATCAGGATTTGCTGGACACGCCCCGGATCCACATAGATCATCGTCTGCTTATCCAGAACCCCAACGGTAAACGTAACGTGACCGAGGTCGTTAACAATCTGCCATTGTGAGGCGATCTCGCGGACCAGCTTGTTCACGTTTTGCTCTTCCTGACAAACGGTGATCGCTCCTACGGCAAATGAATTGAAGTCTAGCAAATCCTCTACCATTTTTTGCAGACGCTTGGTCTCCTTCAAGCAGATTTCCAAGAACTCCTTCTGCTCCTCACCGGAAACCACCTCGTCGTTAATTGCCTGGATCAAACCGCTAATCGACGTAACAGGGGTTTTCAACTCGTGTGTCACCCCTGCCAAAAGCTCTGTTCGCATGCTTTCCAACTGCCTAAGACGGTCGGCCATTTCTGCAAACGTATGCACCAGTTCGTGAATTTCCTTTTCCTTGATCGTTTTATTGAGCAAGACGTCGTAGTTTCCTTCTACGATCTGTCGTGCGGACATTACCACATTTTGAATCGGTTCAGACAGCTTCCGCGCATGAAAATAAATAACCGCCCAGCCAAGCACACCCAAACTCCCCAGCATGATGACCAAATATTGGATTTCCTCTTTCCCTACCTTGATATCCGTTTCTGGAAAAAGCAAGATCACTTCGCCAATGATCCGGTCATTAAACTCCAAATTTTTCCTGATTACATACAGGGTCTCTCCTGACGGATGCCTCACTTTATCCCGCATATCTGCCTGCTTCAACAGCTCAGGTGCTGCCTGCTGCAAAGGAGGCGGAAGCTTGGTTGGACGACTGTATACGACCTTTCCTTTTACATCTTCAATGAACAAAATCAGGTTGCGATCCACACCCATAAACTTGCGCCGATTATCCAATACCTGATGAAGTTTTTCCCCCACCAAAATATTTCCAACATCATCGACGACTCGATCAGCTACTTCCTCCGCAAACAGTCGCGTGACCTCGATCTGCTTTTCAATCGCAGCGTACTTGATCCAATAGGCAGAAACAGCCCCAATGATGAGTAATCCGATCACGAGGGTGAGTAGATAGCGTGTGGTCCAATAGCGCAGCAGCGATACGGGCTCATTGTTTTTTATAAACACAGAATTGATACCCAACCCCTCTTTGCGTCTTGATCTCGCCTTCCTGAACTGGCCAATTCTCCAGCGTCTTTCTGACCCGCTTGATCGCCAGGTCTACAGCACGGTCACTCCCACCATAGTCCATTCCCCATACTTGTTCGATCAATTGCTCCCGGGTAAAGGTCTGATTCGGATTTTGTGCCAGAAAAAGCAGCAAGGACAAATCGCGCGGGTGAAACGTCAGTTCGAGACCGTGCAGCGTCACGTGGTGGGACTGAAAGTTTATTTTTAAGCTTCCAAATAGTCGGGTTTCCTGATCTTTCACCAAAATTACAGAGCGGCGCAGCACCGCATTCACCCGTGCAACTACTTCATCCGCGACAAACGGCTTCGTTATGTAGTCATCTGCCCCTTGATTCAGTCCTTTGAGCTTTTGGTCTGTTTGACCGAGCGCCGTCATGATAATGACCGGACAGGAGCTCTTTTCGCGAATGTACTGGAGAATCTCCCAGCCGTTGCGTTCAGGGAGCATGACATCCAACAGAACCAGATCCGGCTTTTTTTCGTCAAAAAGCTCCATCGCCTCAAGTCCGTCGTTCGCTGACCAGACCTCATACCCTGCCTTTTGCAAGTAAGCCTTTATCACGCGCGCTATCACCAGTTCATCTTCTACCAATAATATGCTTTTCATATCTTCCCTACCTGATTTACAGACATATGATCATTCCTATTCGAGAATCCTCGCATGGTCTCTCTAATCGTCTACGTACTTCTATTCTATCAGTTTACATCCTTGTATTTAAATTTGGCTTTGATGTTTTTGGAAAATAGGAAAAAAGCCTTGCATCCTGTAAAAAGGAGCAAAGCTTTTTTTGTGAGGAACGTCCCCACTTTTCGTTAATTTTACACGTCAAAGTTGATGTCTTGATCGCTAGCATCGCCTTCGAACTCATAAATGGTATCGTCGGAGTCGCTGTCGATGATTTCACCTTTAATGTCGGCATCTTCGAAATCCTTGTCGTCCCAGATATCCTTGATAATATCTTCAACGAGAGCCTCTACATCGCCATCGTCATCCAGATCATCGAATTCATCTTTGTATTTATCCAGATTGATCTCGATTTCTACATCGATATCATCCTCATCGCCCTTCAGGGAGATACTCCATTTGAGGTCTTTGTAGTCATCGTAATCAGAGTTCAGATCATCTTCCAAATCATCCAGGGCATCCTGAATATCATCATTTTTTTTGTTATTGTTGTTTTTCTTGCCGTTTTTCAAATCAGAGATCTCTTTGTTCAGGCTATCGATGGTGTTTTGCAGGCTTCTGATTTGAGCATCACGTGCAGCCAACTCGTTTGCGTGTTGGGAGTTAGGTAAGTCTTTTACCGTAATGGTGTACTTCGCGCCATCCCATGCTACATCCTTGCTGAATACGCCAGCCATCATACGAAGCGGAATGTACGTGGTTCCGTTTACGATGAATGGTTCGATTGTTGTTGGAACAGCTGCACCGTTATAAATAACTTTAATGTTGTTGTACTTAGCTTGCAGATTCTTCGTTCCAGTCGCCGCTTGAGAGCTCGTCGGAATAAGTGTGGTAGTCAGAATCAACGCTGAGGCAATCGCCAGATATTGCTTCTTGAACATAGAAAATCCTCCATTCTCCCGGTTGTCTATTTCTTTCGTGTCACTATGTACCTCTCTTACTTTACCTATCGTTCGTGTCGAGAGTATGTCAATCAGTGATTTTTTCCTTTCCAATTTGAGGGGATTTCTATGACCAAAATGACCAAAACAACCAATATGACCGCATCATTTTCAATTTTTCACACCATCTATACAATGCAAAAGAGAGGGAATAAAGCGCTTTCAAATCTTGGAGGAGGAATGAATTCGATGCGGATCAACTTTAAAAATCTGACCGTACAGGTCGTTATTGCCATCATTCTCGGTATCTTAGTTGGTCATTTTGCACCCAAATTCGGCGCAGAGCTGAAAGTGTTGGCCGATATTTTTGTCAAACTGATCAAAATGGTCATTCCACCGATTGTCTTCTTCACCGTAGTGAATGGAATCGCCAGTATGGGAGACATGAAAAAGGTCGGAAAGATCGGCGGAAAAGCGCTACTCTATTTTGAAATCGTGACCACAATCGCATTGGCGATCGGACTGTTGGTTGTTAACTTGATCAAGCCTGGAGCAGGCTTTGACAAAACAGGACTGACCAGTGGGGACGTCTCCAAGTATACGGAGGCTGCTGCTCAGAGTAATAACGGTTTTATTGATTTTATTACGGGGATCATCCCGGAAAACGTCGTCGGGGCGATGGCAAAAGGCGAGCTGTTACCGATTCTGTTCTTCGCTGTCCTGTTTGGTCTCTCACTCGCTGCCATGGGGCAAGCGTCTCAGCCTGTCATCAAGCTGTTTGACAAGCTGACACACGGATTTTTTGGTGTCGTTAACATGATCATGAAGGTTTCTCCAATCGCTGCATTTGGGGCGATGGCGTACACGATTGGCAAATTCGGCATCGGGTCGCTGACCAGACTGGGCCTTTTGATGACGGCAGTCTATATCACGATGTTTTTGTTCATTATTCTCGTATTGGGCGGGGTCGCGCGCTACTACAAATTCAGCATCTTCTCGTTTATCAAATACATTCGGGAGGAAATTCTGCTCGTGCTCGGAACATCCTCCTCAGAATCCGCTCTTCCGAGAATGATGGACCGGCTGGAGAAGTACGGCTGCTCCAAATCCGTTGTCGGTCTGGTCGTACCGACGGGCTACTCGTTTAATCTGGATGGCACCTCCATCTATTTATCTATGGCTGCCATTTTTATCGCCCAGGCATATGGCATCGAGCTCAGCTTTTGGGAACAGATCACTCTTTTAGGAATCCTGATGATTACGTCAAAAGGGGCTGCCGGTGTCACAGGTTCTGGTTTCATTACACTCGCCGCTACCTTGGCAGCCTTCCCTGTCATTCCGGTCGAAGGCATTGCCCTCTTGATCGGCGTTGATCGATTCATGTCAGAAGCTCGTGCCATCACGAATCTCATCGGAAATGGCGTAGCTACTGTTGTCATAGCCAAGCATGAAAATGAGTTCCATCCGGGACGCGTCCAGCAAACAGATGAAACGGCCATCGAGTCGGACAAGGAGTCAGAAGCAAAACCGATCATGGCCTAGTTCCAATAAAAAAGAGGTTCTCCGATTGGGAGAGAACCTCTTTTTGCTTTAGTCATTCGGCCATGTTTTGCGAAGCTCAACCTCAAATTGGCGCAGGTGATTAATTCGCTTCTGTGCTGCCTGATATTCCTCCTGCCAGCCGTCTTTCTCGCGCTCTCTGATCAGCTCCGCCTTTTTCTCCAGCTCCCTTACCTCATTACGCAATGCGATCACGATGTCCAATAGCTCATCCATCTCCATGGATCGCATGTCTTGAATAAAGACCCATTCCGCTTCTGTTAATCGATACTGTTTGTTCGCCATGTTTCATCATCCTTAAAATAACCTCTATCGAAGTCCACTCATAGAGGAGCGACCGCGTTTTAGAGGATAGTTAATATTCGTACTCATTTATAAGTGTGTCATTTTTAAATAAAAATGTTTCATTTTAAAGAAAAACGATGTCATTTCGTGTATAATAGTTGTTGTAGGTATGAATGTCGACAATAATCCGCACAACAGGGGGGATTATTACTAAAATATCACCGGGATGGATATAATTCCAAATAATTATTGACGACTTGTTGCTCACTGGGAAAAAGAGCAGCTATCTATGCCAATACAGTGTTTTGCGTGAAGGAGGATCTTACATGTTCTCTATTAGAGAATCTGATTTGCCGGGAATCGGCAGGAAGTACCAGGTCGAGACCAGAAGTGGCGACAAGCTGGTTATCGTCATTCACGATGACGGCCGCCGGGAAATGTATCACTTTGACCGTGATGATATAGACGAAACACTCTCCATGGTTACCCTTGACGATGATGAGGCGAGACAAATTGCTGCCATCGTAGGCGGCTTGACGTACAAACCATCTGCACTGGAAACAGTCGAGGTTGCGTTAGACAAACTCATGATCGAATGGTACAAGATTGAATCGAACGCTCCTGCCATTGGCAAGACGATCGGGGAACTCAACATTCGTCAAGAAACAGGCGCTACGATCATCGCCGTTATCGAAAAAGACCATAATCAAACGATTAATCCCGGCCCCGAGTATGTCCTTTGTACAGGATCTACTTTGGTCGTTGCAGGTGAACGGAAGCAGGTGAAGGCTCTCAAGACTATTCTCAGCAACGGAGGTGAGTGATATTGGAGCACATCGTTTTTGAAGTCGGTCTTGCCCTCGCACTCATAGCAATCGCGGGGTTCCTCTCCATGAAGTTAAAATTCTCCATCGTACCCTTCTACATTCTCGTCGGGATGATCGTGGGGCCACACGCTCCCGACATCGGTTTGTTTGATCTCCGCTTTATTTCAAGCGCCCCGCTCATTGAATTTATGGGCAGACTCGGCGTACTCTTCCTGTTATTTTACCTCGGACTTGAATTTTCAGTAGGCCGCCTGATCAAGGCTGGTCGATCTATTGCCGTTGGCGGTACCATTTACATTGTCATCAACTTTACCCTCGGCCTCTTGTTTGGTTGGGCCGCTGGATTTCCACTTAAAGAAGTTTTGATTATCGCAGGTATTACCACTATTTCCTCCAGTGCCATTGTGGCAAAAGTACTGGTGGATCTCAAACGTACAGCAAATCGCGAAACAGAGATGATCTTGGGGATCATCATGTTCGAAGACATATTCTTGGCCGTCTATATCTCGATCGTGTCCGGCTTGGTGTTAAGCGGTGCAACTTCTCTTGCTGGCGTACTCTCATCTGCATTGATTGCACTCGGCTACATGCTCCTCCTCATTATCGTAGGCCGCAAGCTCGTTCCTTTCCTGAATCGGGCATTGAACATCAAATCAAACGAAGTGTTTATGATTACAGTGTTTGCCGCTTTGTTTCTGATTGCGGGTTTTTCCGAAACGATCCATGTTGCCGAAGCCATCGGAGCATTACTCGTGGGTCTCGTCTTGGCAGAAACACAACACATGAAACGCATCGAGCACCTCATCCTGCCGTTTCGTGACTTCTTCGGGGCCATGTTCTTCTTCAGCTTCGGTTTGACAATTGATCCATTGTCATTAGGTGGAGCCGTATGGTTGTCCATTGGCGCCGTTGCCCTTACCCTTTTCGGTAACGTTGTCGCCGGGCTATTGGCTGGGCGAAGTGCCGGATTGCCTCCGAAGGCTTCTACCAATATTGGACTGACCATCGTATCTCGCGGTGAGTTCTCCATCATCATGGCTAATCTCGGAAAAGCGGGCGCACTCATGGAAATTTTGCAACCATTTGCGGCTCTTTACGTTTTGATACTCGCCATTTTAGGTCCTTTGCTGACCAAGGAATCCAAGCATATTTACAAGCTGCTCAATGCTGTGTTTCGTCTGGATCGAAAGACACCCGTCAAAGAACCAGCAAACAAAGCAGACGCTGGATAATCAGAGAGACATGACTGCCGACAGCAATAATGCCTGCTGTCGGTTTTTCTATTGGATCGCAGACAGCATGTTCTCCATGATTTCTTCACTCATCGGGCCGATGTATTTATTCTGGACCACGCCGTTCGAATCAATGATGTAGCTGGTCGGAATCGAAATGGCTTTGGACACATTCGCTACTTTTTTATCGGGATCGAGCAAGATCGGGAAGCTGATGCCGTACAACTTCACGAAATCCGCCACTACTTCCGGGCTCGTCTCCGTATCGGTCAGATTGACCCCGAGAATCACTACACCTTTTTCCTTGTTCTCTTCGTAGTAACGCTGCATGTCCGGGATTTCTGCGCGGCAAGGAGGACACCACGTCGCCCACAGATTGAGAATGACTTTTTTCCCGCGAAAATTGGACAGCTTGACAGTACCGCCACCTAACTGCTGCAATTCAAAATCCGGAGCGGTATTTCCTTTTTCCATTCCAATCTGCCCGTTGCCTTGCTCGCCAGATGACGCGCTGGGCTCCTGCTTGTTCAAGATTTCCGCATCGAAAATGCCCCATCCCAAAAGCCCCAGGAGTACGACAATCGCCCAAACATTATGATGCTTCTTCATCGGTCGCTCCCCCTATCGGCTTCACTCGTCTGGACAAAAAGAGCAGCAAGAGAGCGAATGCATAGTACATGAGCTGAGAGCTGGAAAGTCCTGCAAACATAGCTTCTCGATTTGGAACAAAAAAGTGCACATAGACTTGGCTAATGGCAAACCACATTACGGGTGCAAGCCAAGCCGCCAGATGAATGAGTCCTTCCTTTGCCCGCTGCAGCCACCAAAGAAAGCAGGTGCATATGGCGATCTGCTGTACGTGATACCACATGCTGCTCTGTTCGAACACGACCGTGAGCAGCTGGTAAACGCCCGTTGCAGCAAGAAAACCTGTCGCCATGGCCAAGGCGACGAAATAAACAGGAATCGCTTTTTTTCGTACTGTCTTGGTGAGGTAGACGACAACTACCACGACAGCCAACATGGTTCCGTTTTCTCCCCCAGAAAAATAAAGAATGGATGAGGGGTTCTCCAGCGCTTTGGAAAAATCAAACAAGATGTAGCTGAATTTCCAAACGAGAAAAGCCAGCACCAGTGCATGACTCAACAGCTCAATCACCGCTGACTTCCATTCCCTACTATGTGTAAGCTGAGCGGATATAGCCACAAAGCCGAGCGAAAGCGAAACAACGACCGCCAGCATGCTCATTTTCAACAAAAAGGGGCCTATTTGAAAAGCATCCGACATTTTCGTTTCCTCCTTTAGGAAAATGGCTTACTCTAGGGAAGACAAGTATTCAAACAACTATCACCATATCAGGAAATGGGGAATAAAGGAATGCTCACGAATATTTTTACTTTGCAGGAGCGCTATGCCCTTGCTTTTTCTACGCGAACCGAGCATCCACAAGTGCGCGTATATCGGGATGAATCTGTCCCAGACATGTATAGCCATAATTATACAGAAGTCATGTCGGTGCCCACGCAGGACTGGCTACAAGCTTATATCGAGCAAGAGCTTCGGCGTGCCAAAGAGCAGCAGCTCGGCCACTTGAAGCTGGAATTGCACCCGTCGCTACCTTTTTCAGAAGAGTTCGTGTCTTTTGCGACTCAGCTTGGGTTTGAAGTGAATACGATGCTGTACATGCTCGCTCCGCTGGAGGTTGCCGATAAACTGGCGCCGAATCCACAATGCTCTGTTTTACGAGGAGATTCAACTGACGTCATGGAAGCAGGCATTCGCTGCCTTACTGCTTATGATTCGGTTATGATCAATCCTGATTTTGCTGTCCGTAAAGCGAACCGGAAAAGAGCGGTCTATGAAACCGGTGAGATCATCCCGTATGTATGCTTTGTCGATCAGGAGCCCGTCGGCGCATGTGAATGGCATCTTTACAAGGAGCTCGTTCGCATGGAGGAATTTTTTATACTGGATGCCTGGCAGCGTAGGGGACTCGGTACGGAAATCATTCGGGTCATGATGCAGGACGCCAAAAAGCTCGGCGCCACCCATATGTACTTGACGACCTATGCAGATGATACGCCACAGGAAATGTACAGAAAGCTCGGCTTTCAAGAGGTCGGGAGGCATTTGGAAATGATCTGGCGAAAAAACTAGAAAAAAGCTCCCACCAAGTCGCTTAGTGGGAGCCATCCAATTTTTGGCGTTAATCTACTCTTTTGTCATGGTAAGCAGCGCTTCTGCCTCCCGATCTCTTCGGTCGGTTTCGCCATTTTTGGTCCATTGTAAAAAGCGGTCGTCCAAAAGCTCTGCCAAGATTGCTCGTTTGTCCGCTTCGCTCACAGACAGCGAGAGTATTTGTCTTCTCATGCTGCCGAGAAAAAGCGTGTAGTCCTCGTATTCCGGTCCCACCCACTCTTCGAGCTGGCGGCGCATTTTCTTTGCCAGTCCCGGGTTATTTCCACCTGTAGAGATCGCAATCTGCAAGTCTCCACGTGCAACGACAGATGGAACGGTAAAGGAACAGAGGTCTGGGCGATCAACGATATTGATCCACTGATGCGGACGACACGCTTCGTATACCGCCAAATTGACGGCGGGATCACTCGTCGCTGCGATGATGAGCACTGCCTCTTCGACGTCTTGTCGGGTAAAGGGGCGCAGTACTACCGTCAGCTTCTTGGCGTGTGCCCATTCAAGAATAGTTGCCGTACAGGAGGGACTCACAACGGTAACATCCGCACAAGCAGCAAGCAGACTGCCGATTTTCCGCTCGGCTACCTGCCCGCCACCAACCACCAAGCAACGCTTGTTTTGTAGATTGACCATCATGGCATAGTGCGTCATAAGCGTTCCCTCCCCTCGGTTTCCTATTGTTGCACGTGCTCGATTCCAAGCGTAGCTTCAAACCAGTTGATTTTCTCACGCATCTTCACGACTTCACCGACCAGAATGATAGCTGGATTCGTGATGTGGCTGTTTTGGGCCAAACGTTCCTCAATATCAGCCAAGGTACCCGTTACTACTGCTTGCTGCGGGAGTGTTCCCCACGAGATGACGGCTACTGGCGTATGTGGATCGCGTCCGTGCTTGATTAATTGGGTGCGGATCAACGGCAGGTTGGCGACTCCCATGTAAAAAGCAACCGTGTCGATGCCATTCGCGAGAGCACTCCATTTTTCTACCGCCAGCTCCGGTTTGTCTTCACGCAAATGTCCCGTCACGACAGCAAATGACGAGCCGTGATCGCGGTGTGTCACCGGAATACCCGCATACGCCGAGGCTGCAATTCCAGCTGTTACTCCCGGGACGATTTCAAAGGCAATTCCTCGCTCAGCCAAATGCTGTGCTTCTTCTCCGGCACGACCAAACACACAAGGATCGCCGCCTTTTAGCCGTACGACGACTTTTCCTTCCAGCGCTTTTTCCGCTAACAGCTCGTTAATCGATTCCTGTCTCATCGTATGATGATCCGGCAGCTTGCCGCAGTAGATGCGTTCTGCCGTCTGTGGCGCGTACTCCAACAAAGCTGGATTTGCCAGACGATCATACACAACCACCTCTGCCTTTTGCAGGCATTCCATTCCTTTTACAGTAATCAGCTTTGGATCGCCAGGGCCAGCTCCTACGAGATAGACTTTCCCCGCGCCGCTCATCGGTCACTTACTCCTGCTGATGCAAATGTCGCCATCTCACGAACCATCCGTGTCGCTGCTTCCACGATTGGAAACGCCAATGTTGCTCCGCTTCCTTCGCCCAGTCGCAATTTCAGGCTGAGCAGCGGCTCCTTGCCTAATTCTTGCAGGACAAAATCATGCCCCGGCTCCTCAGAACGGTGACCCGCGATCAAGTAATCAGCAACGAGTGGCTCCATTCGAACAGCAAGCAAAGCCGCTACCGTAGCGATAAAGCCATCCAGCAGCACAGGGACACGTCGAGAGGCTGCTCCCATGATCGCCCCAGCCATTGCTCCGATTTCCAGTCCGCCGACTTTTGCCAAAACGTCCAACGGATTGGTCGCATCCGGGCGATGCAAGGCGAGTGCTTCGCGAACAACTGTCTTTTTACGCTGCCAGCCTGCGTCATCCAGCCCTGTTCCACGTCCGACGATTTGCTCAGGATCAGCTCCGGTTAAGGCTGACAGGATCGCACTGCTGGCTGTGGTGTTGCCAATGCCCACTTCACCGACGATCAGGACTTTGGCGCCTTCCCCGATCATTGCTTCTGCCATCTCGAGGCCAACTGTGATAGAGCGCTGCGCTTCGTCTGCCGTCATCGCAGCTTCTTTCAGCATATTGCCCGAGCCTGCTCTGATTTTCTTATGATAAACACCCGGTGCTTCGATCTCGACCGCTACACCGACATCTACGATTTTTTGAATGGCTCCGATTTGTCTGGCGAAGACGTTGACTCCAGCTCCACCATGAACCATATTCAGCACCATTTGCGCTGTCACTTCCTGCGGATAGGCAGAGACACCTTCCCGTGCCACACCGTGATCGGCCGCAAAAACAAGCACGCCCGGCGGTGTTACAACAGGCATTGTCTCACCTGTCATCCCAGCCAGCTCAATAGCCAATTGCTCCAGGCGACCAAGGCTGCCAAGCGGTTTGGTCAACTGATCCACATGCTGTCTCGTTTGCTCACTTGCTTCCTGATTTCGTGGCTCAATCGCCGGATAAATGACTGCCATTATATTTGCACCTCTTTTTCTTGAAAAGCCTTCATGTACTCTTCGATCGTATCCAACTTCACATGGCGACGAACAGTATCCGCCAACAGATCGTACCCCTGCTCTCGTAGAGCGACAAAAGATGGGCGATCCGTAATCGGTGAGAGTCCTTTTTGCTCACGGATGGCATTCAGCAACAGTGTGCGGAAGTGGTCATTGTGGAACAGGCCATGGAAATACGTGCCGATCAACTGCCGCTCCTCCTGACAATAGCCCTCCGTACGCCCCTCCATCTGGATAAAAGGAAAATCATTGCGCGAATAAGTCGATTGCCCCATGTGAATTTCGTAGCCTTCCACCGTCAGCTTTTCCTTCGCAAATACTGCTTCTCCACGTGACAAAACAGTCGTTTTCTTCTGTTCCATCGTCGTAATCATCGGGATAAGACCCAGCCCATCAAGCTGCTGTAATGGAGACTCGACCCCAGCTGGATCATGAATGGCTTCTCCCAGCATTTGATAACCGCCGCACAAACCGACGATATACGTCTTCCCTTTATGATGAAGGTCTTTGACCGCCGCGGCAAGACCTGTCTCTCGTAAGAATTGCAAATCCTCGAGTGTGTTCTTGCTGCCCGGCAAGACAATCAGGTCAGGTTCCCCCAGCTCTTCCAGACGTGTCACAAAGCGCATCCGGCAATCCGGCTCTACAAAAAACGGGTCCACGTCGGTAAAGTTGGAAATTCGCGGATAGCGCAAAACCGCAATGTCAATCTCCCGCGGTGTCTCACGCTGCCCTTGATAACGATGCAAAATCAACGAGTCCTCCGCATCGATCCACAAGTCTGGAATAAATGGCACGACACCAAGGACAGGCTTGCCCGTATATTCCTCGAACCAGTCGAGTCCCGGCTGCAAAAGTGTCAAATCACCGCGAAAACGATTGATAATGACGCCGACCACGCGGTCTCGATCTTCGGGCTCGAGCAGTTGGAGGGTACCGACCAAGCTGGCAAACACTCCCCCACGCTCGATGTCTGCCACCAAAATGACGGGCGCATTCGTTAGACGAGCGACTCGCATATTGACGAGCTCACGGTCATTCAGATTGACCTCTGCCGGACTGCCAGCCCCTTCAATGACGATCCGCTCGTAGGAGCTAGCGAGTCGTTGATACGCTTCCTCAATGATCCGCAAGCCCTTGTCATAAAACTCCGTCCGATAGGCAAAAGCCTTCATGTTGCCGTATGGCTCGCCGTTAACGACAATTTGCGATTCGGAATCTCGTGTCGGCTTGATCAAAATGGGGTTCATGTCAGTCGTCGCCAGAATTCCTGCCGCCTCTGCCTGAACGCCCTGTGCCCGCCCGATTTCTTTTCCATCCAGCGTCACGTAGGAATTCAGGGCCATATTTTGCGATTTGAACGGAGCTGTCTTGTAGCCATCTTGGGCAAAAATCCGGCACAGCGCTGTTGCAATCGCACTTTTTCCTGCATCCGAGCTGGTACCTTGCACCATCAACGGGAGGGTCTTAGGCACGCTCGGCCACCTCCGCGCAAAGGCTCAGCCAACGTTCGACCAGGTCAGGATTGGAGCCGAAATGCAAGTGAGTATAGCCTGCGACCAGATTTTCTTGGGCATAGCCCTCCGGTTTCGTACCGCGGAGCCCTTTCGTCTCATATGCTGCTGGCAGCTCTTGATCCGAAGCATACGTAGAGTAATGGAATTCATGCCCTTTTGCCTGTTCCTCGGTGCCGATCAAGAAATTGCCTTCCTTGCCACGCACTTCCCGATAGCCAAGCGCTGCGAGCTTTTTCTGCATGGTCACTTTGCCTGGGATGAGCCCCACCATTGGATAGCTGTCGCCATCAGTTGTGACGATCGCCTCTGTCAAAAACATGTAGCCGCCGCACTCAGCCAAGGTAGGCAAGCCTTTTGTAATCGCAGATCGGATCGATTGTTTCACCGCTTCATTTTGCGATAGCTCTGCTGCAAACTCCTCCGGGAAGCCTCCCCCGATGTACAAGCCATCTGCGTCCTCAGGCACTCCCTCACCGGCCAGTGGGGAAAAGAACGCAAGCTTCGCGCCATATGCTTCGAGCAGCTCCAAATTTTCCGGATAGTAAAAATGAAAAGCAGGGTCCTTCGCTACAGCAATGGTGACATTGGCAGACGCTTCTCGCGGAGCAAACAGCGTAGGTTCTACTTGCAGCGGCTCAGCCTTTGCCAGTTCCCAGATTTGCTCCAAATCGACTGTCTCTGCGATCAAGTCAGCCAGCTTTTCAAACAGCGGTGTCAACTCTCCACGCTCGACAGATGGCACCAACCCGAGATGACGTTCCGGTATTTCCAGCTCATTCTCCCGTTTTAGATAGCCTACGACCGGAATCCCGCATTCCTGCTCGATCGCTGCCTTCACGATTTTGTGATGCCCTTCACTCCCGACCTTGTTCGCGATGACACCGACGATTCTCGCCTGTGGATTGAGCAGTTGAAAGCCTTTGACAATCGCAGCTGCACTGCGCGCCATGCTCTGACAATTGACCACCAACAGAACCGGAGAGCCAGTCAGGATGCTGATTTCTGCCGTGCTGCCTTTATCGCTGGTCGCTTCCTTGCCATCGTACATGCCCATGACACCCTCAATAATCGAGATGTCAGCACCCTCGCTGCCGCAGACAAAAATCTCCTTCACGATCTCGTGCTCCAGCATGAAGCTGTCCAGATTGCGCGAGGCTCTGCCGGTCACAGCCGTATGATACGTAGGATCGATGTAATCAGGCCCGCACTTGAAGCCCTGTACGGTATGCCCTTTTCTTTTCAGAGCAGCCATCAGTCCGATGGTAACGGTTGTCTTACCCGCTCCGCTGCCCGTTCCTGCAATCACAATACGGCGGCTGTCCGTCATGCACGCTCCTCCTCATGATAGGGCATCAATCCGACCGAAATGGTGGTGTTGCCCGACTTCTTCTTGGTCAAAAGGAGTTCGCCCGCGCCAGCGTATAGCTTCGCGGCAGGCTCGCTCACTCCGTACGCTCCCGTGAACTTGAAGACGGTATCAGACGGATCGCTGATTTCTACCTGATTCAACTCTTCCGGCGAATACCAGACGAATGGCCAGCCGTACTTTTCGCAAACGGCGATGAGACCTGCTTCATCCTTTTTCAGCTCGATGGTCGCCAGTGCTTTTACACTTTTGATCGAAAATTGCAGTTCATCCAGCGTTTCCTTGATGACAGCCTCGATCTCTTCTGTTGAGGTTCCCCGGTTGCAACCCATCCCGAGCACGATTACCTTCGGACGATAAAGGACGCCGTTGTCCAAAATCGATTGTTCCTCCGGTGTGAGCAAGCGATGAGAAACGACGAGAGCAGCTTGCGGCTGATCGGCTTGTGCCTCAGCGATTGTCGCGTATTCCTTGATGGACGGTGGCATCGGTGTGTCATGCATCCACCAGTCGCGTTCACCGGATTCATTGATGACAGCTACGCGCTCCTCGTTTACGACAGAAGCACTGACAGGGGTCAGCTTTTCAGCGGAATCCCACTCCCAACCAAAACGTCTACCGAATAGATCGACGGGAATCGTCTTTTGTACGTCTGATGCTGTGGTGATAATCGGACGAGCCCCCATGACTGCCGCTACCTCGCGAGCCAGCTCATTGGCACCGCCCAAATGGCCAGACAGCACACTGATGACATTCTCCCCACGGTCATCGACGACGACGACACCCGGGTCTTTCTTTTTGTCTTCGAGTAAAGGTGCGATCATCCGAATAACCGCACCCAGCGAAATAATGATGATTAAGCCTTTATAAGCAGGCCAGAGAGCGGGAAACAGCATCCGGACACTGTTGGAAAACAGCTGGATGCCGCGCGCTTCCTCATCTCCGCGCTCGAACTTGCTCATGTAGTACAGGTCTGTCCCAGGGAATTTCTGTGCCAGATCGCGTGCCATCTCTACACCGTGCTTCGTGATCGCGACGATCGCATAGTCTCCGCGCTGCTCGATAACAGGGATTTCTCCCTCGATCAGTTCGATGATCTTCATTATTCCTTCACACCTTTTCTGAACCCGTGTGTAAAGGTTTTATCATACAGCTTGGAACGGTATTGCTCGCTCTTGTCGTGGATGTTCGGGTCCAATGCCCAGCCAGCCAAAATCATCGCGTGTTTGCGAATACCATTTTTGCCCATGTCTTCGTCCAAATTTTTCAGCGTGGTGCGAACGATCAATTGATCCGGCCAGCTTGCACGTTGTACGACTGCTACTGGTGTATCCTCGCTCCAGCCTGCATCGACCAGCTCACGGACTACTTTTTTCGTCAAAGTCGCGCTAAGGTACAGAGCCAACGTACAATGATGCTCAGCAAGCGCACGCAGCTTTTCTCTTTCAGGCACTGGTGTGCGACCTTCCGCGCGGGTGAGGATGATCGTCTGTGTCAGATCAGGAATCGTCAGCTCGGCTCCTACTGCTGCCGCTGCCGCAAATACTGAGCTCACACCTGGAACGATTTCTACCTCGATGCCTTTTTCTTTCAATAGGGCGATCTGTTCCATAATCGCGCCATAAATGGACGGATCACCTGTATGCAGGCGTACGACTGTTTTTCCGCTATGAATCCGGTCTACCAACAGCTCTACCATTTCTTCCAATGCCATACCCGAGCTTTGCAGTACCTCTGCATTGGGATTGCTCATTGCTACCAAGTCCTCGTTCACGAGGGAATCGGTATACATAATGACGTCTGCCTTTTGCAACAGCTTCAAGCCTTTTACCGTAATCAAATCAGGGTCGCCGGGACCCGCTCCCACTATGTACAGTTTCATTATTTTTTCACCACCATCAGTGTAAGATAGCTAAGCTCTGCCCGCTCCAGTTCACGCATATCGGTCCAAACCATTTCCTCGGAGGAAGTGACCTTGGTCGCGACCGCTGCCTTTTCAGCCAGCCCCATTTCTTTTAGCAAGCCAATGATCATTGGCAGTACCTTTGCTACCTTCAGGAACACGACGGTATCATGGTTCTCAAGCGCTTTGCGCATGGCTTCCTTGTCTTCTGTTGCCGGGATGATGCCGATCTGCTCTTCCCCGTCCGCCAGCGGCAGATTGAAGCGGGAAGCTGCTCCCAGAAACGAAGAGACGCCTGGTACGGTCACGATTGGTACTTCCGGGTGCTCCTCATGCATGACGCGCATCATGTGGATGAACGTGCTGTAAAACATCGGATCGCCTTCCGTTACAAAAGCAACGTCCTTGCCTTCAGACAAACGCTCCCAAACGATCTCCACGGTGTTGTTCCACTCGCGCTCCAAAATTTCTTTGTCCCGCGTCATCGGGAATACGAGCCCAAGCATTTCCTTGTCTGGGGTCTGCACATACAGCTCTGCGATTTGATGCGCGTAGCTTTTGCTGCCCATCCGTTTTTTCGGATACGCAACCACTGGTGATTGCTGTAATAGACGAAATGCCTTAACGGTAATCAATTCAGGGTCGCCGGGACCTACTCCCAGTCCGTACAATGTTCCGATCTTAGTCACTTGCTGTCTCCTCCTTGTTCTTCTGCCTGCTTGGCCCAGGCCGTAATGATGTAGATCGGATTCAATGCTTCAAAGCGCGTCAGGGACAAAATCGGCTTGCTGCGCGATAGCTGCGCCAGTGTCACCGATGTCTCGAATCCTTCTTGCGCGAATGCTTGTGTCGCTTCGTACAATGTCTCAATGGTCGCTGCATTCACCACGATCCGGCCATTCGGGCGCAGTCGTGTGCAGCAGATGTTCAACAGCTCTCGCAATTCTCCACCACTGCCGCCGATAAATACGGCATCCGGGTCCGGGAACTCATCCAAGCCATGTGGGGCGCGTGCGTTAATCACTGTCAAATCCGTGCGAAACTTCGCCATGTTCTGGCGGCAGTTTTCCAGATCGTCCACGTTCTTCTCTACGCCGTACACTTCACCCTCACGCGCAATTCGTGCCGCTTCAATGGCGACAGAGCCTGTGCAGGTGCCGATGTCCCAGACGATGCTTTTCGCATGCAATTGCAGCTGTGCAATGCTTAAAATGCGCACTTCTTTTTTCGTAATAAGTCCCTTGTCCGGTTTGCGCTGGGAAAACTCCTCGTCTGCGATTCCAAACGGCCACACCGGGCTTGGACGACGTTTTTTCAAAATCACGACATTCAGATCAGAGAAGCTACCATCAGCCATTTCCTCAAGGGAATACCAGCCTGTCCGCTCTTCGGCACTGCCGAGGTTCTCCGCCACGAACGCATCGTACTCATTCATTTGGAACGAAAGGAGATAGCGGGCAATCGCTGCTGGCGAGTTTTCCCGATCCGTCAAAAGAGCGACCTTATCCTTCCCGTCGATCCGTTGCGCCAGACCTTTGATACTACGTCCGTGCACACTTGCCAATGTCGCATCCTGCCATGATTCGCCCATTTTGGCAAAAGCGAGCTGAATGGAGCTGAGGTGCGGGTAAATCTCCACGTTCAGCTTTTTGGAAAGTAAGCCACCTATCCCGTAAAAGAGCGGGTCGCCTGACGCCAGAATGACCGTCTTGCGTGTCTCTGTGCGTAGCTCTTCTACCATCGCGGTCAGTCCGCCCTTTAGTACACGCTTTTCCCCTGTATACTCCGGGAAAAAGCTGAGGTGCCGCTCTCCTCCAACTAACAGTTCACTTTCCTCTATCCAAGTCCGGTACAGCGGCAGCAGGCTCTGCTGTCCATCATCCCCGATTCCAATTACTTTCATCGCCTGTGTCATTGATCGTCACCCTTCCCAACAGGGACCCTTTCATTGTGATGATGATGGTTTCGACCTCGATGCCGCCGCCCACTTCCTTTAGTGCAGCGCGACAGCAGTTTTCGCACATGATCTCGAAAAAGGCTGGCGTGTCCACCATCATATCGCCTACCTGCGAAGCGGTGTTGGCTCCCAAAATTTCGTCAATACGCTCCTGCGGTGCTCCTGCATCTGCTGCCATTTGAGCGAGGAAGCCGAAATCGACGGGTGCGCTTTTGGAATGAACCATCATGACGCCCTGCGCTACCTTGGAAAACTTGCCCATCATCCCGACCAAGGTCACTTTGCGCATCTTTTTGTTCTTGCACTGCTTGAGGGAAAAGCCGACGAAATCGCCCATCTCCACGAATGCTTCTTCCGACAGCTCTGGATAAGTAGCGACTCCGTAGGATTCACTCTTTCCGCCCGTCGACAGCACAATATGATCGCAGCCGGCTTCCTTGGCGACATTGACCGCTTGTGCCACGCTTGCCTTGTAAGCAGAAGTGGAAAACGGCACCACGATTCCACGCGTCCCCAAAATGGAGATGCCGCCGAGTATGCCGAGTCGTCCATTCAAGGTTTTTTTGGCGATTTCCTCACCCGCAGGCACGGAGATGACGATTTTGATCCCGCGCTGGGTCCCGTACTCATCCAGAACAGCCTGCGCGGTTTCCCTGATCATTTTGCGCGGGACGGGATTGATCGCTGCCTCGCCAATCGGAACAGGCAACCCTGGCTTGGTCACCCGTCCCACACCGAGTCCGCCATCCAAAATAATGCCGGGCTCATCCGACCATTCCACCGTAGAGAGAATAAGGGCACCGTGTGTCGCGTCTGGGTCGTCTCCCCCATCCTTGATCGTGCCTGCTGTCGCCCTCTCCAATGAAAAATCACAGCTCTCCATCAGAAAGGTGACATCCTCGCCGATTGGCAGGCGAATCGTCGCTTGGCTTTGCTCTTCCTGAGTAATCAGCGCGATCAAAGCAGCCTTGGTTGTCGCCGTTGCACATGATCCAGTCGTATATCCATGGCGGAGGGGTTTTGCCTCTTTCTCGTCCGTTGCTGCTTTGGCTGCCATCTGCTTAGCCCAACCGTTCCGCCATAATCGAAATGGCATTCAAAGCTGCTACCGTTACTGGGCTTCCGCCTTTACGTCCCATGTTTGTGATGAATGGGATATCGAGCTTCGCCAGCTCTTCCTTGGATTCTGCCGCGGATACAAAACCAACTGGCATCCCGATCACCAGACCTGGCTTTGCTTCGCCTTCCTTCACCATACGGATCAGCTCCAGGAGTGCCGTAGGTGCGTTTCCGATGCAAAAGATTCCGCCATCTGCTTCCTTGATCGCTTTGCGCATGGAAATGATCGCACGTGTCGTATTCAGACGCTTCGCTTCTTCCATCACATCGCGGTCAGAGATGTACACCTTTACTTCTCCGCCGAATTTTTCAATGCGGTTTTTACTGATGCCGACTTGCACCATCTGTACATCTGCTACGACGATTTTGCCGCTGCGGATCGCTTCGATTCCCGATTTTACTGCGTCCGGGTGGAAAACAAGGCTGCGTCCAAGGTCAAAGTCTGCGGATGCATGGATGACGCGTTGTACTACTGGATATTGTTCTTCTGTAAAGGAATGCTCACCCAGCTCATCTGTAATGATTTGAAAGCTCAAGTCCTCAATCTCTTGCGGTTGTACAGTCATCGGTTTAAATTCCGTTTTGAAATCCATGGTTAGTTTCCTCCAGTCACTTGTTTGAGTTGAGTCAATACGCTTTCGAAATCCGAAAACTTCGTTCCATAATCGATCTTTGGACGACCGATGACGATTGTTTCGATGCCCATTTCCAGTGCCGCTTCCACCTTTTCATCAAAAGCACCTACCTTGCCGCTCTCCTTGGTGATCATCAGCGTGACACCATAATGCTCGTAGAGCGCTTTATTCAGCTCCTTGGAAAAAGGGCCTTGCATCGCGACGATGTTTTTTTGCTCAACACCGAGCTCTTCGCACTTCTGCATATTGTCTAGACGTGGCAGCATGCGGGCTACCAGCGTCGTGTCCGGCAAGCCCAACAGCCGATCCGTGAACGTTTTCAGCGTCTTGCTGCCCGTCGTCAGCATGATGACACCGCGCTTTTCAGCCGCCAGTTCAGCCGCTTGGACGTAGTCTTCTACTACAATCAGCTTTTCACTGCCCGGTGAAGAGAGGCTTTCCCGCTCGTAACGAATGTATGGGACTCCCGCGCCTTGCGCACCTGCCATCGCATTCTTGGAGGCTTCCTCTGCGAAGGGGTGACTCGCGTCGACTACGCATTGGACGGCTCTGTCTTGGATCAGCTGCTGAATATCGTCAGCAGTCAGGCGTCCGACCTGAACGGGCACACCCGCTTCCTCCATACTTTTCGCAGCATTGTCGGTGACAACTGTCGTTAACAGATCGTAGCCCTTGTCCTTGATTTGCAAAGCCAACTCGCGCGCGTCGCTCGTTCCAGCCAGTACCAGAATCATGCTGTCTTCCTCCTACTTGGTAACGTGGTCGTGCTTGTGATCATGCTTGTGGTCATGGTCATGGTCATGGTCATGGTCGTGATGATGATGGTGACCATGGTGGTGATGATGTCCATGCTCGTCATCGTGGTGGTGATGGTGATGGTCGATGTGCTCCATCGCCGCCAGCCTGTACTGACAGGTATCACAGTTCAGCTTCACTTCACCGTGCAACGCTTCCACGACACGATCCTTGAGCACTTCTTTCAACAACGGATGGAAGCCAAAATACTCGGCCATTTCGAACTCGGCTTCTGGATATTGCTCACGGAACTTCTCCAGCTGGTCACTCATCCGTTTAATCAACACACCCGTGAACAAGAAGTACGGCAAGAGTACGATGCGCTTTGCACCCAGCTTCAGGCAGCGCTCAACGCCCTCGTCGTACAAGGGATATGTCACGCCCATGAAGGCGGTCTCTACCCACTTGGCTTTGTAGCGCTCCCAGAACAGTCGGGACATTTTGTAAATATCACTATTGGCATCTGCATCGCTGCTACCGCGTCCGATTACAAGTACAGCCAAGTCATCGTTGTCTTCCCCGGAGGCAAAGCCTGCCTCTTCCATGCGAGCGGTCAAAATATTGATGACTTCGTCGTGAATGCCGATCGGGCGTCCGTAGATGAACTGAACGTGTGGGTGCAGCTCCTTTGCCTCGTCGATGGCAGCCGGAATATGAATTTTCGCATGTCCGGCAGAGAACAGGATGATTGGAATCACCGCCACGCGGGTTGCCCCCCGAGCCACGCATGTATTCAAGCCTTGCAGCATGTCAGGACGGGCAAACTCCAGAAAGCACGTCTCAATAATCGGTACATCCAAGTCCGGTGTTAGCGTCGCCACAAACTGGCGAATCTCTTCATTGCCTTCCGGGTCCTTGCTTCCATGACCTACAAATAATACTGCGTCCATTTTATGTCCCCCTCGTTTTTATTCGGTGTTCTTGCATTAATCTCCGCATGCAGCATTCTCGATTTCAGCTTTTGCTGGCTCGTACCATGCAAAGCCCTCCAGCTCACCTACACGTTGGAAAAACTTGTGGAACCGCTCATTCGGAAATGCGTCTTTTTTGAATCGGTTCACGATTCGCTCCACGAGTGGAACAATCTCTTCTTTTTCGATGCCTTCTGCTACCGGAATACCGGAGTGTGCATTGCGTCCCACCGTTTTTGCTCCTAGGAATAAATCGAACTTTCCTTTGCGGAATACGATCCCAATATCCTCTTGAACCGCGCCATAGCACGCCATCCCGCAGCCGTTGAAGCCGATCTTCAGTTCTTTTGGCATTTCTTTTCCACCAAGCTTTTGGTGCAGCTCCTCGGCATATGGGATGCTGTCTTTTTTCTCGCCGTCGCAGAAATCACACGCTTTTACCTGTAAAACGTCTCCGATCGGGCTGAGAATCAATCCAAGCTCTCGCAAATGGCTAGTGATGCTTTCTGGGTTGGCAGTGGGCACGCGCAAAATCATTTGGTGGTGTGGAGTGTATTCGATCTCGCCTTTTTCTCCTGCCACCTCGGCAATCGCCATCATTTGCAGCGGCGTGATTTTTTTGTTGGCAACACCCGGACTTACCGCGCATTCGAAAATCATCTCTGGCGTAAAGGTAGACACCGGACGATTGACTTGGCCTACAGCTGGCTTGGTTTCAATGCCTTTCGCCGCATTGATAGCCGTCAATGCCTCCATGGCCCATGCGAAAGGAGCTTTTGGTGCGGCTTCTTCTGTTACAGGCGGTGCTTCCAGTACTGCCGTGCTTGTTGCTACACGATTTGCTGGTTCTGTAGCAGGTACTCTATCCTCGGTAACGGCTACTGGTCTTTCTGTGTTCGGTGTTGCTGGTGTTGCCGGAGCTGACGCGAGGCTCTCCTCGGAGGCCTCGAGCGACCAAGGCTCATTTTCTACACGCAGACGCTGATGCGGCTTCAGTGGCTGCTCATCGGCAGACAGCGTATATTTGCGCTGATAACCGCGCGGCGTAATCATTTTGCCGTCGTATACAAACGTCGATGTATTTCCGATAATCACGGTGGTCAACATGCCGATATCATGCTCCAGCATTTGGGCCAGGGTCGTCACGACAACCGTTTCGCGTTCGCGATAAGCACTTTTCACGATACCGACCGGCGTATCTGGTGAGCGGTACTGCAAAAGAATGCGTTGCGCTTCGACAATCTGGCGTGTGCGTCGTCCGCTGCGCGGGTTGTACAACGCGATCACAAAGTCAGCCATCCCTGCTGCGTCAATCCGTTTGGCAATGAGTTCCCACGGCGTCAAGTGATCACTCAAACTGATCGTGCATGCGTCGTGCATGATAGGTGCACCGAGGATCGCCCCACAGGAATTGATCGCCGAGATGCCCGGTACGATTTCGATGGGTACGCCGGTAGCTTCTGTCCAGCCTTTTTCCACCAACACCTCGTATACGAGACCTGCCATCCCGTAAACACCTGAGTCTCCACTGGAAATGACCGCTACCTTTTTGCCTTCCTCTTCCGCCTGACGTACAGCTTCCCGTGCACGGGCCACTTCTTCCGTCATCCCTGTGCTGACGATTTGCTGATTCGTCAAAAGTCCACGGATCAAATCTACGTAAGTGGAATAGCCGATAATGACATCGGACTCTTGCAGGGCTTCCCGCGCCCGCTTGGTGATATGCTCAAAACTCCCTGGACCAAACCCGATCACAAACAACTTGCCGCTCATAAGGCCCCTCCCCTTTTCGCTTCCTGTTTATAATAAAATCGATATCATCACACTAACGAGCAGACATAAGAGTGAAACGAGATACATCAAACGAATCGTCGCGACTATGTCACTTGCCTGCAATGGTCGTTTCGCATCTCCCATTTTTGCCCGGTTCGATGCAACGCCTTGGTAATAATTCAATCCCCCGAGCTGCACGCCTAATGCGCCAGCGACTCCGGCTTCCGGCAAACCGCTGTTTGGACTCGGATGCAAGTGCGCATCTCTTCTGATCATTGCCCAGCACTGCTTCCCATCCAATCGCTGCAGCCAGCTTGCGGTGACAAGCAACAAAGCCGTCAAACGGGCGGGTATGTAGTTCAGTACATCGTCAATGCGGGCAGACGCCCAGCCGAGATTCAGATACTTCTCGTTTTTATAGCCAACCATGGAATCGAGGGTGTTGGCGGCACGGTACGCCATTGCCAACGGAGCTCCCCCAATCGCTGCGAAAATCAGCGGAGAGACAATCGCATCGACGATGTTTTCCGCCACGGTTTCTACCGCTCCCCTACATACTTCCGGTTCATCTAGTTGCTCCGTATCACGTCCGACTACCATGGACAAGGAGCGTCTCGCCGCTTCCATGTCCCCAGCCACAAGATGACGGGCAATCTCCATCCCGGCATCGGCCAAGCCTTTTGTCGCGATCGTCGTAGAAATCAACCAGGCACCCAAGATCCAGGCAAGCACCGGATGGATGAACGTCGCTCCCCACAGAATCAGCCAAACCACAGCATAGCTACCGCCAACGATCACGACCGGAAACAGGACTCCTGCCAGCTTCAAATGCGACTCCTCTTTGACGAGAGAACGTATGACCTGTTCCAAGCGTGTAATCCACCAGCCCATGATGATCACTGGATGCGGCAAGCCCCGGGGGTCACCTACCACCCGATCAATCAAGTAGGCCGCGCATAATACCCATATTTCTGTCATGTTGTCCCTCTCTTACTCTTCAAGGGTTGTGCCATCCAACTCTTCTCTTCCGCATCCAGGCATTCAGCTACCAGTGCCTCTCCATGCTTCATGCCATCGACCTGCCAATATTGGTCAGGATTGTTTTCGAGCCAGGCGGCCTGGAACCAGCGGATCACGCCGCCATGTGTGACGATGACGACTGTATCGGATGTCTCCTCCTTGCCCGCTCTCTCCAACAAGGAACGTAGCCAACGATCCACGCGCATCCCTAGCTCTTCCAGACTCTCCCCTTGCGGAGGTCGATTTCGAAAAGGATCGTCGTACCACCTCGTGGCCCGCACAGGGTCCGACTGCATTAGCTCATCGTAGGTCATCAGCTCCCACTCGCCAAAAGACAGCTCTCTCAAAGCTGGCTCCGAAATAACCGATAGCCCCCAAGTAGCTGCAAGTGGTTCGGCAGTCTGCATGCATCTGAGCAGGTCACTCGAGTAAATCGCAGCGGGTCGCCCGATCAGCACTGGTAATTCCTTGGCCAAATCACTCGCGTGCAGATGCCCGCGCTCATTCAAAGGAACGTCGCTATGCCCCAAATATCGATGCTCACGATTGCTGTCTGTCTCCCCGTGACGTATCCAAACCAGTTTCATAACCACCAGCTCCCGACTAGCACGAGCAGAACGACCGCTTCACTGCTTTCGATAACAGCCCCGTAGCAGTCTCCATTTAAACCGCCCAGTTTTTTTGCAACCGAGCGTGAAAACCATAGAGCAAACAACAGCGACAGGAAAATAGCTGTCATGACCTGCAAGCCCCCAAGATACCATCCTGCTGCGAACACGATGATGTAGCTCACGATGATAGAGGAAACGGAAAGCCCGGAACTGATGCCTTTTCCGATTCCTTTGTCCGCCGAAAGATACGGCCAGAGCTTGATCGACAAAAGCACATGCGTCCGCGCTGCCACTGGCGCTACGATCAAAAAGCTGCCCCATCCCGGATGTGCGAGCTCTGCGACCGCACCCGCCTTGATCAGCAACAGCATAATCGCAGCAAGCACGCCCATCGCACCTACACGGCTGTCCTTCATAATCGCAAGGATTTGCTCTCGCGGCCTGCTGCTGCCAAGACCGTCCGCGAGGTCCATCCACCCATCCATATGAAGACCACCGGTTACGTAGACCCATGCGATCAGTGTCAAAATGGCGGCGATCCATGGACTAAACAACACCAGTCCTGCCTGATGCACACCCCATAGCAATAAACCGATGACCAAACCAACCGCGGGATACCAGTTGACGCTTTTTCTCCACGCCTCCTCAGAAGGACGAAGCCACGGGACCGGAATACGCGTAAAAAACGAGATCGCATGTAAAAATGCATTCATCCTTTGATCCTCCACGGTATCCCCGACAAAACCGCGTAGACGGCGTCCGCTTGTCGCGCACTTCTCTGATTGACATCGCCCAGCACATCCGCGAACCATCTGCCCAAACGACTCAAGGCCACACCGCCCAATCCAACCTCGCTTGTGACAGCAATGACTTTTTGCGGGGAATTCTGAACGAGGGTCAGCCACGCCTCTGCCTCCTGCAGCAGGGCTTGGGTGTGTGAGGCACTTCTCCATTCCGACTCCTCCACGCTCATCAATCGATTACTCACCCAAGTGGACAGACAATCGATCAACACCACATCATACTGCTCACGAAATGCGTGGTAATCGGTTAACCGCTCTCCTACCTCCACACAGCCCCATTCCAGCGGACGACGTGCCTGATGCTGCTCGATTCTCTGCTTCATTTCATCATCCCAAGCCTTGCCTGTCGCCACGTACAGGACTCGACTTCCCAACGTCATCGCGAGCTCTTCCGCGTAGCGGCTTTTTCCTGAACGGACACCGCCTGTTACCAGCACCAAGCTCATCGCTGTTCCCTTCCTTCCGCATGGACCTCGCGAAGCGCTACCAAAAGTCGTTCATTTTCCTCTCGTCCACGCACGGCAACTCTCACATCATGGGCCGTCAAACCGGGATACATCGCACAGTTGCGGATCAGAACGCCTTTTTTGCCGAGCCGTGCCTGCAATTGCTCTGCTGGTAATCCTTCTGGCGAGCGCAGTAGCAAAAAGTTTGCCTCCGAAGGCCACACCTTCCAGCCCAACTCACTACGGATGCAATCAGTCAAATACGCACGTTCTGTTTTGATGAGCCTGCGCGTCTGTTCCTCGTATGCCTGCTCCTGCAAGCACAGTTCTCCTGCCAAAAGGGCCAGTGCATTCACGCTCCAGCTCACTTGCTTTTGGCGCATTTTCGCAATGACATCCGGGTGCGCAATCGCATAGCCCAAGCGCAATCCCGGGATCGCGTACATTTTCGTCATCGAACGCATCAAAATCACACGGGGAAAGCGCTCCAGCTGCATCGCCAATGTATACTGCCGCTCTTCCTCCACAAAATCGAGAAAAGCCTCATCCACGACGAGCCACGTATTGGTCTCTTGCGCCCATTCCGCCATTTGGCGCAGCTCATCCGGTTGATACAGGATTCCGGTCGGATTATTAGGTGACCCGACAAATACGAGATCCGTCTGCGCAAAAAGTGTATACAGCTCTTCAGGATCGGGCTTGTACCCGTTCGCTTCCTTCCCGAAGCAGCCAATGACACGAGCTCCATACTGCTCGGAAAGTTGCGCGTATTCCGAAAAGCAAGGATACACCACACCAACTGTTTGTGGTGAAAGACCGAGGATGGCCAGTGCCATTGCCTCCGCTGCACCATTCGCAGGCAGCAGCCATTCCTCCGACATTTGCAGCCGTTTGGCCAACGCACGACGAAACACACGATGTCCAGGGTCTGGGTAATGCGCTACAGCAGCCAACGAAGCCAGTAGCATCTCACGGACGCTTGCTGGCATCCCCAGCGGATTAATATTGGCACTGTAATCCAGAAACTGCCCGGGCTCTCGACCAAAGCGCTGCGCTGCGGTCAGCAGGTCTCCACCATGACCGTACGTCTCTATTACACCTGCGCTTGTCAAAACTCTACCCCCAGCACAGCTGGAATCCCCTCATCGTAGTAATGCTTGATTGGCTTCATCTCTGTCACCAGATCTGCTATGTCTAGGATCTCCTGCTTTGCTGCCCGTCCCGTAATCACGAGGTGGATATGACTTGGCCTGTTTTGAATCGCTTCCAAAACAGCGGACAATGGCAACACATCGTCAATCGGGAAGCGGTCAATCGCCAATGCATTATTCAGCTCATCCAAAATAACGACATCGTACGCTCCGGAAGAGAGCTTTTCACTAGCAAACGCCCAAGCTTCCTTCAATGCCTCACGATGCTCCTCCGGTGTCTTTGTCCAGGTGAAGCCGACGCCCATTTGCACGATTTCAATGCCCAATTTATCAAAAATAATCTTTTCTCCATATGTTCGCTCCGGCGACTTGATGAATTGAACCATCAGCACCTTTTTTCCGCGCCCTGTCGCCCGCACAGCCAATCCGACTGCTGCCGTCGTTTTTCCTTTGCCGTCTCCTGTGTAAACGAGGGTCAAGCCCCGCTTCTTATCGTTTTTCTCCATCCTGACCACCTCAAAAAGTGACGTATTTTACTCTGCTGTTCTATCCATACTTTCCGAAGCAACAAAACGGTCATGACCGTTTTGTTGACCGCAAGCGGTCGCATCCACTTTTATGAAAAACGTCGAGACGTTTTTCACAGAAAAAAAGCGCTCTGTTTCCCCCAGTACGTAAGGAAAAACAAAGCGCGGATAGCTGAAAAGCAACAATCCTCACCTCTTCCTTTGACCCGAAGGAAATCAGTGTAAACATAAAACAGGCAGGTCTCCTGGCTTGAGGATCATCACTCTTCTTCTCCTTCCCGCTCCCGGATGGGCAGTGGATGGCATGATGCCTTGAAGAATAGCTACTCTCTTACAGTGGCGGGACCGCGTTGGCTTTTCACCAAACTTCCCTTTTAACCTTGCTCCTGCGAATCGGTTTCGCAAAAACAAGGACCTGTTTCTCTTCCATATGTAAATGTCATTCGTTTCGTTGACAAGCACTTGCTTTAATAATAGCAAAAGCTACCGAGGATTCAAGCAAAAGCTGCCGATTCCTCGCAGGTGTCTATTGGCAGAAAATTTAAGATAATGACCGTTTACTTACTTGACGTTTTTCGTTACCCTATTGGCAAAACAATCGAAAGTGGTGTGCAGTCATGCTATATCCTCCGATTCCAAAAATAACAGACATGGTCCTGCCCAGCCCACTGCCGATCAAGGAATGCAACGAACCGATGATCCCCCTCTCTTCCCTTTCGGAACAAATCACGATCTATCCAGCCTACTACCACGAGGGCTATGCCGGAACGCAGCCGGAAGCCTTTTTGCGAGAAGGGGCAGCACGCAAGCTCGCTACGGCAGCCGCGCAACTGCCAGTTGGCTACAAGCTCGTCGTGCTGGACGGCTGGCGCTCGTTCGAGGTACAGGCATCGCTGTATGAGCGTTTCCGTGAAGCCTTGCTTTTACAAGGCTGGCAGGAAGGACCCGCCCTCACGGAAGAATTGAGCAAATTCGTTGCGTATCCAACAACAGACCTCTCCAAACCGTCCCCGCACCTATCCGGTGGTGCCGTCGATCTGACTATCGCAGGACCTGATGGCTGGCTGGAGATGGGCACAGCCTTCGATGATTTCAGTGAAAGAGCTGATACTTGCCATTATGAAGAACTCGTACAGCCTACCCAAAAAGACATCGAGATTCGAGACAATCGCCGACTGCTCTATCATTTGATGACTACTGCCGGATTCGTCAACTATCCGCAGGAGTGGTGGCATTTTGAGTATGGTACGCGCACGTGGGGACAAAAAACGCAGCAGGAGCCGATCTATGGCGGGGTTTTGTCGATGTAACCACAAATACTCAAGTATTCAGCCGAAAAAGGCATGAGCCCGGTCTATACCGTACTCATGCCCAGATGGCCGCCCACTCCTCAATAAATTCCTGTACCTTTTAGCTCACTGGTATTTCAGAAGAAGCTGCTGAAACCAAAAGGCTTTTGTTGTATTCAGGTGACAATACAATATTTGTATAAGTTCCGCGACCAGACACATAGTGATAGGAATGCTCGACCCCTGCTGGGATAAAAATAGCCGCTGGACTCTCAACAGTCTTCTCTTCTTCACCGAGTTGAACATGACACACCAGCCCAGTGCCATCAGGTGCATCTCCCCAAAAGAGGAAGGCACTGTCACAATGATGCGCATGTCTGTCTACATGCTTTTCAGGAATACCGGACAAATCGCATAGTCCAAATATCCTTTGGATCACATAGAATGAGGCTCGCTCATCAACACGCGAATCCATCATAACCCAGCGTATCCCTGGACCGTCACGATGATACTGTAGCTCTGAAGCACCTTTGGGAAACGGCTTTCCTACCTGTAAGGAAACAGGTAGCTTTGGACTTCCTATTGGAGGACGCTTTTCTTCGAGAAGCCGTGTTCTTCCAATTGTTTCGGGAGGTAATGGCTCATACGCTTTGGAATTTCTCTTTACGGCTTGGACATGGTAAGCCGATGTATGCGTAAAGGCATTTTGCCCGGTGATAGGGCGCAGTTCGTCCGGCCTATACCCTGTCGTCAGACGTATCGCTTGGACAAGCTCGGGAATTCTATCCAAAGAATATCGATGATCATTTCGCAGCTTTTGCAACGCAACAGTAAGCTGGATCAAGTCAGTAATGCCTGCTCTTTCACCGATCCCTAAAATTGTCGCATCAATGACAGAAGCGCCTGCATCAATAGCCGCCAGCGCATTCGCTTGAGCAAGACCGAAATCATTATGCAGATGAACTTCAATTTCGCATCCAAACTCCTCAATGGCACGAGTTACGATTTTTTTGCATGTATCAGGCTCCCAAATCCCGACAGTATCTGCCAAACTAATGCGATCTGCACCTGCCTGCAAAGCAGCATAACCTAAGCTGGATATCTTTTCCCACTCTGTCCGTGAAGCGTCTTCAATCGTGAATCTAACCTGTAATCCAAGCTTTTTTGCTTCGATAACTGCTTGTTGGACTTTCTCAAGTATATAGCTTTCCTCGTGATGTCTGAATTTGGTTTGGATAGACACATCATTAATGGAAGCCCATATCCCCACCCAGTCTGCTTTGGCGCGCTTTGCAGCATGTACTTCTTCAACAGTAGCTCTCGCATGCATTAGTATTTGCGCTCGTCTTGCCGATTGAGCCACTTTTCGGCAGATTTCTTCATCCAGAGCAGAAATTCCGGGATGGCCCACTTCTATGAGGTTTATTTGATAGCTTTCCAAGAGATGCAGTATGCGAATCTTGTCTTCGCATGTGAAGCGAACGCCTGCTTGCTGCTCTCCTTCTCGCAGTGTTGCATCCAAAATTTGAAACGGCTTCATTTCCAGCACATCCTTACGAGTTTACTTACTTTTTCAGGAATTCGTCTGTTTCACGCAAGAGCTGAGCACGATTTTTTTCATACAACACCCAATGTGTGGCATCTTTGATAACCACTTCTTGTTTTGCAGATGAATTGGTCAGCTTATGGAAGAGGGACTTATCGGCAAAAAAGTCTAGATCTCCTCGAATGATCAACACTGGCGTCGTAATTTTCGCCGCATCAAAAATGGGTCTGTCCGTCCATATGTAATACAGATCTACCAAAGGTCCCATTGGACGGCGGATGGACTGTTCAGATTGCTTGCTGCTGTTAGGATCAGCGTTTACGAAGACCTTGGATACAGCATTCATTGCCTCACCAGAAACCAGATCACGTTTATCTAGCATCATGTGCCAATGGTGCATGGCCTTGTCAAACTGGACAACCTGATATGCTGGTAATTGGGGATTAATTTCACCTGGCTTCCCTTTTGCTTCAAACGGAGTTGCCATCAAAGGCAAAGAAAAACCATGCATAACACCATAAAGCACGAGTTTTTCAATATCATCGGAATGTTCAGTCGCGTACATCCCTGCAACAACTCCACCCCATGACCATCCTACGATACTGATTTTATCCACTTGTCGGGTTTTCTTTATGTGCTGGACGACAGCCTCCAGATCTTTTACCGCCTCAGTAGCACGGACGACAGGAGCATTCTTTACAGGTGGTTGATCCATCTCAACTGGTCGGGTAGAATGCCCGAACCCTCGGAAGTCCATCGCCCAAGTGTCGTAGCCTTGCTTTGCGTATTCCTCCATCCAGGAGAATCCCGGAACATCGAAAGCTTCGGCAGTAGGTACGCTAAACGGTTCAAGAAACAACACAACCTCTTTGCTGGCGAACTTTTCCTTGTTTTTCGCACTCATATGCCTCACATACAAGGAGACGTCCTGATCGATGCTTGGCACTTTCAGTTCTTCCGTTACGATCTCACTGGTTGATTCCACTACTGATTGAGCTTGTGTTTTACTATTTTGATGGGGGGAATCAGGAGTTGAACACCCTTGAACAAGCAGGCCTAAAGATATGACTAGCATAAGAAAATGATTTTTCATTTGATGATTGAAATTCATAGTTTGGCACTTCTTTCAAATTAGATTTAGAGGGTCCTAGAAATTGAAGATTCTCGACAGCAACGCAATGCATCCAGCTGCAATGATTAAGCCTGCGGGCAGCCCATTTGACAGTAGCACGGCCAAAAGTGTTCCAATTGTTACGCCTATGAAAACAACCGGTTGATCTGGCAAAATACTTAAGCCTTTTCCCCCGACATAAGAGATGATAAAACCTGCTAAAATGGCTATCGTTGCTTTCCAACTGACCATTTCCTTACCAAGGGAGATGAAATCATATTTTCCTTTGGCAATCGGAATCAACAAGAATACCATTAGACAAAACAGACCCACATGGAACATTGGTTTTTGGATTGCATCCATGACAGGCACTGCTTTTAACAAAGATAATCCGAGCAGCAAGAGGGAAGCGTAGACGAGAACCAGATCCTTTGCCACTAATGACAAGAGGGCGATTACCAGTAAGATAATGGTGGTATGCAACATAGGAGTCCTTATAGTAGCGTGTTATCCCAGCTTCCCTCTGCCGGGGCTTCCACCTGTACCATTTGGACGGAAGCTAAATTGACTTTGACTAGATTGGGAGCAACGGCTGGCAATAGGTTTGGTCTCTGAATGATTAGTTTGAATGCCTCAAAGCTAGCCAATACGCCGACGATATTCGCTACCGGAGCAAGCACTGCCCATGGAGCCTCTCCTTTTACATAGGCATCTGCCCATTCAGGCAAAGCGCCTTGCGATACGGAATACTTTGCACGCTCGTCTTTGATCTGACTAATTTTTTCACGCATCTCTGGTGTGAGAGGCTGTTTGTAAGAAGGGTGTCTCATGGCGACCTCATAGGGCAAGGAGTCCGGGGTCATGCACATGACTCCTCCACGGAAAGGTGGTGTTACCGCAATCCAGATGGAAGGAATCCCCATATCGGCTGCTGTTCTATGAATGATTACCCGTGCAACCAGATTATCCGTAGCATCTACAATCACATCTGTATCACCCAGCAGATCATGTGCATTTTCTTCGGTAACAAACTCCCTTGTTACCTTTACTTCCAGCTCTGGATTGATATCGTGAAGTATTTCCTTCGCTACTTCCGCCTTGGGAGAGTTGATTTTGCTGACAAAGCTGAGCATTTGGCGATTGAGATTACTTTCCTCAAACGAGTCTTGATCGATGACATGAAGCTTCCCTACACCCATCCGGGCGAGTTGAATCAATGTGATTCCTCCCACACCGCCTGCACCTACCACCGTTACTCTTGCATTTCGCAGTTTGGCTTGCTCCTTACTCGTAATGATTCCGAAATTGCGGGTAAAACTATTGTTATATAATTGGCTATTTTCTATCAATGACACACGATCATCTCCTTTGTTCTTTCAAAATCGTTATAGTGTTGCATAGTTCCACGTTCCATCAGGGGGAGTTGTCACTTTTACCGGTGTGTCCGTATCTAGATTAATGAGAACTCCTTTGGGTGCACGTGCCAACGGTTCTCTGCCCGTCAAGATTTGCACGGCTTCATGAAAGCTGAAAAGCGATATGAGATGAGCGCGAACTGGTGTAATAATCCAGCCAGCCTTTCCCTCACAAAAATCCTCTGCCCATTCCTTTGGAGCTCCTTCTTTGACAGAGTGCCAGGCCCTGGCTTTTTTTATGTCAGCAATCTCTTGGCGTAACGCTTCATTGGTCAACTTTTCCCCTGCTCCTGGGATGTTCAATGCTGTTTCGTACGAAATGCCGTCTGGAAAAAAGGATGAGACAAATCCTCGGGTTGGGGGGCTCCCTGACATGCCCACGCTTGGTATGCCCAGCTCACGCGCGGTCCGGTGGATGATGACACGGGAGGGTATATCGTCCACTGCTTCAATCACCAGATCATGCCCTTTCATCAGTTCAAGCACATTGTCTTCATCGACATTTGCTTGGACGCATCGAATAGATATGTATGGGTTAATGGATTGAAGAACTTCTTCAGCCGTCGCCGCTTTTGATTTACCCAATGAATGTACCGTAGCCAGCATCTGACGATTGATGTTAGAAACCTCGAATTCATCAGGATCTACTCCGGTGACATGCCCGATCCCCATGCGGGCGCAAAGAATCGCTTCCATTCCCCCGACCCCACCGAGTCCAAATATGATGACCTTTCCGTCCTTTAAGCGTTTTTGTTCCTCAGTGGTATACACGCCAATATTTTTCTTGACCATTTCCCAATAAAACGAATCCATTTCCAATCCTTTTTCCTCCTCTTTCCAAATTGAATTGTCCATTTACCTTTGACATTATAGAGTTCCAGTTACTAGCAAAAAAATAGCTCGTTATGACTATTAATTGGGTTTTATTTGAAATTTCCATGAACATAGGAGAAAAATTTTCAGCTAGAATAGACAAAATAAAAAGGCTTGAGTCCGGTACAATACCGAATCCAAGCCTTACACTCCCCTAACCTTACTGCATAAAATCCGCCATGATGATCTCCGTATCAAACGGCGTAATCCCTTCCTCCAAGGAAAATACCGTATCTGCCTCTTCTGCTTGATCAATCAGCGTCCCTCTCGCCTGTGCATGAAGCATGAACAACTCATGCAGGGTAGGCTTCACCAACGAGGTGAGCGCTCTTCCCATCAGCTCCACCCCTCCGGCATTAGACTCCACATTGTTGGCAAAACGCGGATCGGAATTCAGGGCGATATCCGTCCAAATCACTTTTCTCTCCATGAGATCCAGAATGACCGGGATACAAATCCGCGTGTCTGCGGCGAGATCAATCTTGTCCTGTACCGTCTGCGGCTCGAAAATTTCTCCTGTCTGTGGCGCCGACCGAATCATCCAGCCTGCGTAGCATTCAGGCAAATCACAATAAGGCTGACTCGAAAACGAATACAGGTTCATTACGACATATCGACCACCATAGCGGATGACAGAATCAATTCCGATGTCGATGAACTCGCACGCGCCTTCGGGAGCCTCCACAATATCCCCGCTATGGTACGCTTGATACTTGTCGGAACGCAGATTGGTATAAGAAATATGCTCCATGTACTTCCAGTCTTTGCTATAGAGCACGGCAGACAAATCGATATCGACTCTGCCTGTAGGGACATCGTTGACGCTCCCTTCCCTCCACCACAGGAAAAAGCGAATCGTTCCTCCACCCGGGATCGATAGACGGGAGCCGCGTGCAATCGTGCGCAACGCTTTGCTGGCGGAGCGCATCGAAAAAGGAACGAGATGCTCCTGTAGTCGCGGATCGATATAGACGTTGCCCAGCGACGGCAATTGGGCAAAACGGTTTAACAACGCTGTCCGGCAAATATCCGCTGCCTTCTGTCTGATGTCCTCTTGCAAGCCTGGCACTCGGTTTTCGATTGCCTGTACTTTCGCCACCTGCCCTTTCGGAAAAAAGGTTCGCCATTCCCCGTAGCTATCCCGTTTGTCGAAGTGATTCATGACTTGCAAAAGAACTGGAGTCGATACACCATCCGCAATTTTCTCGAAGGCAGTGAGGACTGGACTCCCCTGCTCTGTCAGGCGCAACAAATGATCCAGACGGCGGGCGAATTCCCCTGGGCGCTGTTCGAGCAGCTTGATCGCCGTATTCACATCCGCACGGACCAGCGCCTTCTCTACTTGGCTATTGAACGTCTCGATCTTGTGATTGTTGCGCAAAATATCGAATGCTTCTGCCGCTTTCGGGTAGCGATCCTTATATTCAAACGGATGCAAGATTTCCCCGAGACGAATCCATCTGTTTTTGTAACGATTCATGTCTTCAACGATATTCAAGCTGGCTTCCAGTAGGCCAAGGAGCAGCCTTCTTTCCCCGCGTTTGAACTTGTGAAATTTTGCAGGCTCTGCCAAGCTCACATCTCCATCAGACAGCGCCACTGCCAGACGCAATACATCTGTTGCGGTCTTGTAATAGTGAGCAAAAAAAGCAGCAGGAAGCTTGTCATATTTGAGCAGCAGGCTAGCAGCGATCGCCACGTTTTCCTTTTGAGGAATCTCTGTCGGCAGAGCTTCTGCGATTCCTTCATAGGCCTGAATCAAGCCCTCCAAGTCTTCCTTATCAGTAGCAGACAATGAGCTATTGGCGCGCAGCAAATTCATTCCTACCTGCAGCAGCTCTTCATCTGTGCCCAAATGAATCAGCTTCAGGCGAGATTCTCTTAGCAAAGGCAAACGTTTTTTCACTTCGTGCACAGGAAGATCCAATGTCAAATAATGAATGATTGCATTTACAAACAGCTCACCCTCGCTAGCCTCCATGACTTGCTTAGGAAAATTCGGATACATCGGCTTGTACTGGCGGGATGCCCCGATCTTTACTTTTAGCACAGCTACCACATCCGAATAGAGCGCAAAAAACTCTCCTTCCGACAGCGTACGGATTCTTTCTAGCAATTCCAGTGAAAAGGTATAGCCCAAGCTCTCTATATTGCGCAAAGCCGCAGCTAAATAAGAGGTAGGCAGTTCATGCTGCCCCTGATGTACGATGATTTTATTTTTCCGGCGAAGGTAGATTTGATTTTTCATTGGCATCACGAAAAAAATCAGGAAACCTTTCGCTTAGAAGGAAGGTGTACAATAGCCTGATTTTTTATTCCTTTTTGTAATTTTTATCCATCTTACTTCAATTCTCCCTGATGGTAAAGTTCTCCCTCAGGAACGAGACATAAATCCGTCCCCAGTCCTAATTCGATTTCATTCCGCTGCCCGTTATTCCGCATTCTTCATCCCTGTAAAGTGAGTAGCAGAGTACCAAAACTTTACTGGAGGGAGACTCGATTCATGAAGCAATCTGTTATGAAAAGTCATTCAGCCCCCCCTTTCTTTCAAGGGGAGAAATGGTTAGTGTATACCGGCTTGCTTGGCTTCTTACTCGCTGCTATATGCGCAATCTGGGTCATGCTTCACGGAGGACCCGTCGCTCCTAATGGCGATGTCTCGAAAGTGTTTTCCTTTAATGCCGCACTCGGAATATTTTTATTGACGACAGCCGCAATCATTCCGTTATCTGCCTTGGGTACACGAAGTAGAGCTATCTTTCGCTGGTCTTATATCCCGCTTGCTCTCTATTCTTACGGAGCGGAAACCGTACAAAACTTCCGCGGTGTGGACCCGAGGTTCGTCAAAAATGGTACACCCTTCGACGTCGCCGTTGGTTCCATTTTTACTTTTGTGGCTCTTCTCCTGGTCCTCTTTTATGTATTCATTGCCATTCAGTTTTTCCGAAGAAAAGCTTATTCCCTACACCCAGAGCTAGCCATTAGCATCCGCTATGCCATGATTGCGATTATGCTCTCGTTTGCGGCAGGCCTCTGGATTTCATTCAACTATGGTCGAGTGGTCGGAGAGGAAGGGAATATCATTTGGCTCCATGGCATTGGTTTTCATGCTCTGCAAGCAGTACCTTTTGTCGCTTGGTTAGCGGAACGTAAAAAGCATGTATCCACTGCTCGTACTGGATTCATCCATCTCACGGGCATCGCCTACTTGCTCGGTTTGGCTGCAATCGGCTGGCAAACCTATCTCGGTCGTGCTGTTTTGGAAATGTCCGTATTTCCGATTATCGCCGCCTGTTGTTTCTTGGTTTCCTTTATTCCAATTGTTTTCTTCCTTCTCCAAAAGAACGATGCAAAAAAACTCCACTACACTTCTGATATTCAGAACTAATTGATTCTCCTTATCATTCGTGATACTTTGTTACCAGTACCTGACATACGGTATCAGAAACGAGGAGATCGGACTATGACAGCACGTATTGGACTTCCTGCACCTGATTTTACGATGGACACCGTGACATTTGACAACGGATTTCCCCTGCCAAAGAGCTTGGTAGACTATCGTGGAAAATGGCTTCTTTTGTTCTTTTATCCGTTTGACTTTTCGAAAGTATGCCCGACCGAAATTCTCAGCCTCAATCGCCGGATCAAGGAGTTCACGGATTTAAATGTCGAGGTGCTTGGCATTAGCGGCGACAGCATACATACACACAAAGCATGGATGAGAGCAAGTGAAGGCATCGGTCCACTCTCCTTCCCTCTCGCTTCTGACTACAGCAAAGAAGCGACCATGGCATACGGTGTGCTGGACGAAGCAACCAAAGCTCCGCTGCGCGGCAGCTTCATCATCGATCCAGAAGGCATCCTGCAATACGCAGTCATCTCCAACTCCAAGGTTGGCAGAAGCGTAGATGAAACGCTCCGTGTGATCGAAGCTCTACAATCAGGCGGACTGTGCCCAATGGACTGGAAGCCGGGACAAAACACGATCTCCTAGCCACTAGACATAAACAAAGGCCGCATGATCACTTGCACAGGATCATACGGCCTTTTTCATTTTTTAATAGGCATAAAAAAAATCAGGAAAGCAGTACCCCTAATATCGGATTGGGTTAGAAGGAAGGTGTACTATAGCCTGATTCTTTCACCATACCATTATTTATCTTCTCTGTAAATGATTATCTAGACGCGACCGGGTACGGAAACAAGTCAACCACACGCACAGTCTCCCCGCTTTCGTTGGTAAACACAACATGCTCTCTCCGAAGCTCGGTCGGGCTCTCCAAACCACATGCTGCCGCCAGCGAGAACAAGCCTTCCCTCAACTGCAAAATATAGTTCATGACACGCCACTGCTTTTCTGCTGGAACCAGCGCCTCCTGGTATTTGGAATCCGTCGTAGTGACTCCTGTCGGACATTTGCCTGTATGGCATTGCATCGCCATGATGCAGCCAGTTGCAATCATGAAGCCTCGCGCGGAGTTGACGCAATCCGCTCCCAATGCCATGGCGATCGCTACTTTGTCAGGAGTAACGAGCTTGCCGGAAGCAAAAATCCTGATGCGGTCCCGGACACCGAATTTCCGCATCGTATCATCGAGAATGATGAGCGCGGCGAACAGCGGCAAGCCCATGCCATCTGCCATTGCCTTGAACATTGCGCCTGAACCGCCCTCAGAGCCGTCAACCGTAATGAAATCCGGGTAAATGGACAGCTCCAGCATTTTCTCAAAAAAATGCTCCAAGCGCTTTGGATCGCCGACGACGATTTTTACTCCGACCGGCTTGCCTCCCGCCTCCTGCAAACTACCGATGAAACGCAAGGCTTCATCCGGATTGCTGAGGAACTCGAAGCGGTTCGGTGAATTGACTGTTTGTCCCACAGGTACCAGCCTTGCTGCTGCGACTTTTTCCGTGACCTTGGCGCCCTCGAGATGCCCTCCGCGTATTTTGGCCCCTTGATGAAATTTCAGTTCGAACGCTTTGATGTTCGGGATGCTTGCCTTTTTCTTGAATTCTTCGATGGAAAACTTGCCCTTGTCATCACGGAAACCAAACATCCCCGGCCCGATTTGCGAAATAATATCTACACCTGTAGAGAGGTGAACTTCTGCAACGCCACCCTCACCTGTATTGATCCAAGAGCCGCCTGCCATACGTGCCCCATACCCAGCGGACATGATATAGTTTTCTCCCACTGCTCCAAAGGAGGTAGCTGAAGCACCGAACATCCCTTTTAGCCGCCAGGGCTGCCTTCTGTTTTCGCCCACGACAATGACATCCTCGTCATGTAGCATCCACGGCTTAACCTCTAGTTCCTCGATTAACTTTTCTCTTCTTGTAAACAGTCCCTCATGGGTAATCTCATACTTTTTTCCAGGGACGACTTTTTCATTATCTACCCGCAGCTCACTCGTCAGCCTCGGGAACATCGCATTGGACAAATAAAAGCCGGGCTCCTCGTAATCGCGTTTTCCACCAAACGAGATCAGGTCGGTCCTGTACTTGGCCGCATAAACCATTCCGACAAAGTCAGAACGGGAGAACGGCTTCCCTTCTGTATCCGATTCAAACCAATACTGGCGAAACTCAGGCCCGAGCTTTTCCAGCAAATAACGCATCCACCCCAAAAAAGGATGGGAACGAATAATGGAGTGCTTCGGCTGTTTAGACAAGGCGTACATATAACCAAAAAATACAATGGGTGGCAGAAGAAGGATGATGATAATGACGCATAACAAAGTAGATACCACTTGTGTTTACCCTCCCCAAACACAATATTCTAGTAAATCATGTCAAGGATAGGATGCAACAAGTTCTCTGTTTTTAATCGTATTTCTCATCATCCTCCCGAATTTGCCCATCTACGATCAATTCCAGCTCCGTTTCAAAATTCAGCATGATCTCTACAGGCAGCTGCTCTGCAACCTCTACCATGTCCGGAAGAAGCAGTGCACCCTCTAGTGTATCAGGCTTCACTTCCAGCTGATCGTACCACTCGCGAATGTGATCCATCATGCGGTAAAACGAAGCCTCAAACTGATTCGCATCGTCCTCCGCGTCGTCCTCGTGGCTCTTTTTCATCCGATCCCAATATTCCAGCGTCGTACGCAGTGCTTTTTCTATGTTTGTATCCATTTATCGTCTCTCCTTTTCGTCTCTTCCTTCTCTCTGATTTAGTATGACCGCTTCGATTGTACAATGCCACCTCAGGTGTAAACCTCTCGATCCTTCCATTTTTTCATAATCGTTGCGTTTTTTGACACGTTTTATAGCCCGGTTGAGTCATACGAAAATGAAAAGAGGCTGTTATCCTAAATGTAGCTAGCAGCCGATGATCCGGCAATAAACAAGAGAGCTCTCTAGTGGAATAGGGGAGGATGCACCCTGTCATTACGATGGAACAATCGAAAATTATCTCTCCCGCTACTTTTCGTCTCCGTCATTTGTATCGTTGCTCTACAGCTGCCTATCGCAGCAAAGGCGACGCCTGCGGATACTGACTCCTTGCAGGCGATGATTGATCAAGCACGCCCTAACGATACCGTTATCATCCCGTATGGTTTGTACAAAGGTCCGATCCGCATTACCAAGCCGATTCAATTGGTAGCCAATGATCCAGTGAAGATCATCAATCCGACCGAGGAAGAGGCAACACTCACGATTGAAAGCGACAATGTGAGCGTGCAAGGAATCCATATCGTGGACAAGCGAATCAACAGTGACGTAGCCGCTCTTGTCATCCGTGGGGATCAAAACTTCCTGGAAAATGTCATCGTTGAAACGAAAGGGATCGGTATTCAATTACGGCAAGCAGACTACAACACGCTGCATAACGTTCAAGTCATCGGAAAAATCAAAGGTGATGGCAGCCCAACGACCAGTTCTGGACATAATCACGGAGCACAGCCTGAAGTAAAGCCAAAGCAAACGGAAAAAGCGAGACGAGGAAACGGAATTGACGTGCGTGAATCGGATCATAACCGTTTCATTAAAAATCAGGTGACGAATGTCGAAGATGGCTTTTATGTCGAAAATAGCGATCGAAACCATTTGGAACAAAATCTGGTGACGAGCTCGCGGTACGGCTATCATTTCATGGGCACCTCTGATACGACGGTCATCAACAACATTGGAATGGAAAATGTGACAGGCTCCCAGCTTATGGAGTCGCGCAAATTGACGGTTACCGGGAATCAATTTTTGAAACAGCAAAAAAATCCTGGTTCGCAAGGAATTCTTCTTATTACCGTACAGGATACGCTGATTGCAAACAACACGATTGAGGGGAACCGCGTTGGACTGTATTTAGAGCAATCATCCGGTATTACGGTTAAAAACAATTTACTCAGTCTCAACTTTATCGGCATGCAGTTTTTGTCCTCTTCTGACAACTTATTAACCGATAATCAATTTGTCTCCAACGTCATCCAAGCGCAAGCCCAGGATAGTCAGAACAACAACTTAAACAAAAACTACTGGGACAATCTGCAAGGACTCGATGTGAACGGGGATTCTCGCAGTGATTTACCTTACGAGATGAATCCTTTTTACCTAGGTTTGACCGATGCGGTTCCTGCCTACCAGTTGTTTTTCCAAGCCCCTGGATTTGTATTTCTGGAAGGCTTGTTTACAAGTGGGGCCGGTTCAGCAATCAAGGACGCATCTCCTTTAATGCAACCCTCGGACACCGTGCTACTTGAATCCGGGGAAACGAGCAGTTGGGGTGCAGGCATTCTTGGACTTATCTTGTTAGTAGGAAGCTGTTCCATCATTTATATAGGAGTGAGAAAATCATGAACAAAATGAAAAAATGGGGTACAACAATCGGAGCAATTCTCGGCATTAGCCTGCTTATGGTCGGCTGCGGAAGCGAAGAGCCGAAACCTGTGGATATCGCAGAAGGCGTAGACAAATGCGACCTTTGCAAAATGCATGTCCCTAACGATTACAATGCTACTGAAATCGTCTTAAAAGACGGAAAAGCACTGAAGTTCGATGATCTCGGCTGCATGAACAACTGGATGAAAGAGAATGGAACCGATAACGTGGCTGTACAATTTGTCCGCGATTACTACACAGCAGAATGGACAAAAGCAGAGAAAGCTACCTACGCTTACGACAAAGACTTCAAAACGCCAATGACATATGGCATCTACTCTTTCAAAGAGAAGTCTGCTGCAGACAGCTTCGTTCAGGAACAAAAGAAAGGTATTGTCATGAGTGCGGATGAGTTGAAAAATCATAGCTGGGAAAATAGCATGAGCAAGCACATGAACAAAGACGGTCAGTCTTCCGAAGGTCAACATCATGGCGGTCACGAAAGCAAGCCAGCCGATCACGGCAGCAATAGTACTACCCCAACCACACATAACTAACAGAGGGAGTGGAGTCTTTGCACATCAATCTGATTGCCAAACGAGAAGTGAAGGTAGGCTTTCGCAATCCATGGTCCTACTCGTTTATGGCTCTGTTCTCCCTGTTTAGTTTGGGGCTCTTGATTATCCAATCGCAGTCCTACATGAAGGGTTATACGTATACGACAGGTACCATGCTGAATCTGATTTTGTATTTGCTGCCACTGATGACAATGCTTCTCTCCTCTTTTTCCTTGACGGCGGAAAAAGAAGAGGGTAGCTGGCAGCTCCTCTCTACCTACTCCATGACGACCTTTTCGTTTTTGGTGGGGAAATATTTGGGACAAGCACTCGTGTTAGTTGCGATCGTCAGCTTCGGGTATGGGTTGTCTGGTGTAGCTGGTATGCTGTTAGGAAAAAGCTTTGCATTCTCAACACTTTTGTTTTTGCTTGCCTTTTCCATCTGTCTCATTCTTTTATTTTTGGGAATTGCCATGCTGATTGGCGCCATTAGTAAAAACCGTTGGCAGGCTTTGACGATGGGAGTCAGCATCTGGTTCTTCTATATTCTGGCATGGCCTACTCTTCTCATCTCTGTGCTCAGCTTCGTCCCTTATACATGGATCAAGCCTCTGCTTCAGCTCGCAACGTTTCTCAACCCAGCGGAGTTTGTACGAATCTTTTCCGTTGCCAGATTAGGCGGTGGCTCGATCTTTGGACCTGAATACTACAAATGGGTGTACTGGGCTGATTCTCCACTTGGTGATCTCATCTTTGTCACACTCAGTCTGCTCTGGATCAGTGCGACCTTGTTCATAGCCATCCGGGTATGGGAAAGAAGGTAATGCAATGAATACGTTAGGACTTACCATCGACCAGGTCACTAAGGAAATCAATGGGAAAACAATCGTCCACCCATTCAGTATGAACATTCCACCCGGCCAAGTCGTCGCCCTATGCGGCGGGAACGGCGCAGGGAAAAGTACGATTCTGCGGATGCTGGTCGGTATTCTCCCGCCTTCTTCGGGAACCATTCAGCTCAACGGGTTAAACTGGAACGATAATCGCGTAGAGTATCTTCAAGAAATCGGTTATATGCCGGATCACTTTACGTTTTCTGCCGGACTTACCGCGAAAGAAACGCTCGAGTTTTACGCTTCCCTGCGCAATCGCACCGCCGAAGAGGCGGATCGGCTACTGAAAATGGTGGGACTGCATGAAGTGAGAAACAAACGAGTGTCTCAGTTCTCCAAAGGCATGCAGCAGCGTCTCTTGTTTGCCCAAGCGATATTGGCAAAGCCTGCACTCGTCGTTCTCGATGAACCGACCAACGGACTCGATCCGTATTGGATGGATGCATTTGTCGATCTCGTGCGGGAAGTAAAGCTAGCGGGTCAATCCGTTCTCTTTACGACACACCAGTTGCAGGTGGCAGATGCGGTAGCGGATCGGGCAATTTTCTTGATGAATGGGAAAATCGTGCGTGATGGGTCGATAAAGGAGTACCAGCAGCAGTATGGGGCAATTGGTTTGTATGGTGCTTTTTCCGAGCTTGTGAATCAGGCAAAGGCATGAATAAAAAAACGCGGGAGATTTGATCGTTTAGATCGACTCCCGCGTTTTTGCTATTTATAGCGCCTTCGCTTCCATATAAAAGACCGATAAAAACTTTTTCACACTAATCCGGCACTTCGTCGTTTTTTCGCCCGCCTCCAGCTCTTGCATCCGTTGGCGAATTTCTTGAAAGTCAAACAGTCGTGGTGCAAAGTGTTCAAAGGTCGGGTTGGCATAGTCGGTCAACCCCAATGAGGAAAGATGCGTAAAGGCTTGCAGGACCATCCGGCGAATCCGTTGTTCCATGGCACGCACCTCTTTGGTAATTCCATGCTCATTCAGGCTGGCATGCACCTTCAGCAGAATTTGTGTGTACAGTTCCTTGAGCTGCAATTCGTGCAGCTTGTCTCCTTGCCGCTCATCCTGTACGAGCCATTCCATGATCAATAGCAGATCGGGAGCCCCCGCCTCACCTGCGATCCCTAGCTGCAACAGTAGCTTTCTCGCTTTTTGTGCCAGCATATCCTGATCGGATGACTGACTTTTCAAGCCGCTGGTATGTGGTTCTTTTGCTTTGACATCCAAGATTTGCAAGGATTTGCGGATGGTTTGCAGAGAGGCTTCCAGCGTCAAGTAATCCGATACCCGCTTTAGCACAGCCATGACTTCAAGGCGGTTGATCGGCTTTTGAATAAAGGTATCAATTCCTTGCAAATAAGCCTCCCCGATCATTTCCTTGTTCTCCACCTGTGACACCATAATGAAGCGGCCCGCGAAGCCATCTGCCTGCAACTTTTTGATTGTTTGGATGCCATCGAGTCCCGGCATCAACAAGTCGATCAAAATGACATCGACCCCATACAGTAGATCAATCGAAACGTGACTGCCGTCGCTGGCTTGTCCTACAATTTCACCCAACCCGCTGTCTTGAATAATCCGTTCGAGCATGCGGCGCACTACGGCATCATCTTCAATTAAAAAGAAACGTATCATTGCTTACACTCCCTCCTTTCCGAGCAATTGGTCAGTCGGAATTTGCACTTCTAAGTGTGTCATTTGCTTTTGATCAGGTAAAATACGTAAGCTTCCTTGTAGGCTTTGGACAATTCCTCGGGCATGCGTCAGTCCAATTCCGGTAGATGCATTTCCCTTTTCATCGTATTTCGTCGTATACCCGGGCTGAAACACCCATTCCTGCTCTTCCAGCGGGATTCCCGGACCACTGTCAAGTACACTGAACACCAGATGACGATGAATCAGCTTCACATTCAGCTCAATCCGTCCCGACATGGGAATCGCCTCTACTGCATTGGCTACCAGGTTATTTAGCACGGAGAGCAGCGCATAGATTTGGCTGGTAGACAGGTTGATGTGACAGCTCCACTCGATTTGAATATCCTTACCCAACATCTCTGCGTACTTCTGATTCGCCCGAGCAACCAGCTCACACAGCTCTTTGATCGGCAGCTGTGGTGCTAGTCCCTCCTGATTGATTAGCTTGGAAATCCCCGCCAGCATCCGCTGCGAATCTTTTTTTACTTCATGTACATTCTCGGCAATCGCCAAGGCCGTCGGGGATTCCGCATGCTCCGAGGTGAGCAGACGCCTGTAGAGCTGGTAGCTCTCACGCGTGATTTCCTCCAAATGCGTCATTGATTTGCGCAAGTAAAAGGCTTCCTCATACAGCTCCGTATTGATCATCCGCAGACGCTCCAGCTCTTGCTGACGCACCTCTCCCACTGCCCGCAACTGCCTGATCGAAAAGCTGTTGTACAAACCAACAGCAAAAAAGCTACGCAAGACCCCAAAGAAGAGAAGCATCAAAAAGCTCTGCCAAGTGATCGGCGGAAAATCAGTGAAATACTGTCGTACTTGGATCTCTACCACATTGGAGATGAAATCAATAGATGCACCTATCAGCCCTAACCATAGAGGAAACTCGCGATACCTTCGCGCACGGAGCAAATAAAACAGAACCGTAAAGCTGAAATAGTAAAAGGCGGAGGGAAGATGAGCAGCCACACTCTCCATGTATGGACGGTACGCAAAAAAGACATCCATACCGACGCGAAATCCGAAGATAAACGTCCCTGTAAAAAAACCCGTCAGCAATACAGGTACGGACGAAAACCACAGCAATCCGAAAAAGAAAGCAGCGATGCCCAAGGAAAAACGAAAAGACCCTCCTACGGGGTTTACCTTCATCTCTCCAAAAAAAGCAGTTGCCAGCATGATAATAAACAGGATCAAAAGGCGTTCTCGCATAGCTGCTCCTTTCACACGGAAAAAGATCTCCTATTCTTATTTTACTAAGAATCGGAGATCTGCAAAGATAAAACGCTTACGCATGCTTATTTTCCAGTCGCTTGGAGACGACTGACAGCGCGTAGTTGACGACAAAGTACATCACTGCCACCATCAAGAAGGTCGGAATAACATAGTTAACATTGCGTCCGTTGATGATTTGCGCATGGTTCATCAGCTCTGGCAAAGCGATTACGACAGCCAGCGATGTATCCTTCAAGAGCGAAATGAATTGGCTCACAATCGGCGGAACCATCCTTCTGAGAGCCTGTGGAAGGACAACATGCCACAGTGTCTGGACATAATTCAGACCTGAGGAACGTGCAGCTTCAATCTGTCCTTTTTCGACCGAAGTTAAACCGCTTCGCACGATTTCCGATAACATCGCTGCTTCGAAAATAACCAACGCCAGAACAGCTGCCCAAAACTTGTCCAGCTTGATTCCCACTTCCGGGAGAGCAAAATACGTAAAGAAAATAATCAACAAGAGCGGCAAATTGCGAATCAGCTCTACGATTGTCCCGAGAACTTGTGAGACTCCAGGAATTTTTGCGTAACGCAAAACCCCTACGATAATCGCAATCGTAAAGCTGAAGACAATTGACAAGAAAGCGACCTGCAAAGTGACCAAAAAGCCTTCGAGCAGGAAGGTCAAATGACTGGGCGCATATGCTCCGGTAAAGTCCATGATGTCCCCTCCTCCTTAGCGGCTTCCAGCCAAGCGTCGCTCCAAATAACTGACGAACGCGCTCAACGGAAGGGTCAGAATCAGATAGAAAACAGCTACAAAGATGTACACATCAAAGGTAACAAACGTATCAGCGGAAATCAGATCTCCATAGTACATCAGGTCAAGACCTGCAATCACACCTAATACCGAGGAGTTTTTTACGAGATTGATAAACTGGTTGCCCATCGGCGGGATCACGACCTTGATCGCTTGTGGCAAAATGATATAGCGCATCGTTTGTCCGTACGTCAATCCCGAGGAACGAGCGGCTTCTGTCTGTCCTTTTGGAATCGCCTGAATGCCTGCACGTATCGTCTCCGCGATAAATGCTGCGGTATACACTGTCAAACCAAGCGTACCTGCAATAAAAGGCTCCAGTATGATACCAATGGCCGGCAAGCCCACAAAAAAGAGGAAAACAACGAGAATCAACGGGATATTACGCACAAACTCGATGTATGCCGTAGCGATCCACTTGAGTGGTCGAATGGGAGAAATCCGAAAGATCGCAAAGAGCGTCCCCAGTACAAAGCTCCCAACGAGAGCAAGCAGGCTCGCCTGCAAGGTGTTCCAAAAGCCTTTGAGATACATATCCATGTGATCAAACAAGATAGAAAAATCGATCATCTCTTATGCGATCCTCCTTGTGTGCAAAATTCTGTTAGGAATATAAGGGAATGAGCGGCAGAGTAAACCGCTCATTCTTTATGGAGTCGAACCGCATTATTTTTTAGGTTTTGTTCCGATCCATTTTTCGTAAATCTTGTCGTATTCACCGTTTTCTTTCATTTCTTTCAGCAGATCGTTCACGGTTTTCACGAATTCAGCGTCACCCTTGCTGATTGCAATACCGTATGGCTCTTCCGTGAAGGTCTCTTCTGTTACACGGTAGTTCGGATCTTGCTTCGCCATGCCGTACAGGAGAGCGTTATCAGTTGTCAGCGCGTCACCTTGACCAGCTTTGAGTGCTGTGAAGGCTTCCGCGTAGTTTTCGAATTCCAGTACTTCTACGTCAGGAGCACTCGCTCTGATGTTTTTCGCAGAAGTAGAACCTTTTGCGGTCACGATTTTCATGCCTTTTTGCATGTCTTTCAGACCGTTGATTGGGCTGTCCTTTTTCACCAAGAAAGATTGACCTGCCAGGAAGTACACATCAGAGAAGTCTACTTCTTTTTTACGGTCTTCTGTAATGGTCATCGTTGCGATGATCGCGTCAATTTCTCCGTTTTTCAGCATCGGAATACGCGTTTTGGAGGTTACTTCCTTCAGCTCAATTTTGTTTTCGTCCCCGAGTACTTTCTTTGCGATCGCTTTCGCAATATCGATATCGAAGCCTTCTACATTTCCGGTTGCCGGGTCTTTCAAGCCGAACAAATTCAGGTCGTACTTCACTCCGACTACGAATTTGTCTCTTTCTTTGATTTTTGCCAATGTGCCTGTACCTGCTGCAGCTGGTGTACCTTTTGCGCCGCCTTCTGTTGTACTACCCCCACCACAGCCTGCCAACGCAGTTGCGCTCAGCATCAGAACGAGACCCATACCTGCTACCTTTTTCCACAGCTTGTTTGCTTTCATCTGAATACCCCTTTTCTCTATCATTTTCTTTTTTTAGTGATTCAAAATCCGACTCAAGAACAAACGCGCACGTTCTTCACGCGGACTTGCGAAAAACTCCTCTGGTGTCGAATCTTCGAGAATCGTGCCCTGATCCATAAACACGATGCGATCTGCGACTTCGCGGGCGAAGCCCATTTCATGCGTCACGACCACCATCGTCATGCCTTCCTTCGCCAGCTTCTTCATGACATCGAGCACTTCTCCGATTGTCTCGGGGTCCAGTGCAGAGGTCGGTTCGTCAAACAGCATGATTTTTGGTCGCATGGCCAGTCCACGCGCAATTGCTACGCGTTGCTGTTGACCGCCAGATAGTTGCGTTGGGAACATTTCCGCCTTTTCCGGAATCCCTACCTTTTCCAAATAGTAGAGAGCTGTTTCTTCGGCTTCCTTCTGCGATACGCCCAGTACCTTGGTTGGTGCCAGCGTAATGTTTTGCAGTACGGTCTTATGCGGGTATAGATTGAAGTGCTGGAACACCATGCCGATGTCCCGACGCAGCTTGTTGATATCGGTGTTTTTACCGTTCACTTTCACCCCGTCTACCACTAGCTCTCCGTCTGTAACCGTTTCCAATCTGTTGATGCAACGAACCATCGTGCTTTTACCCGATCCTGACGGGCCAATGACCACGACGACTTCTCCCTGGTTGATATGCAGGTTGATGTTCTTGAGGACATGAAAGCTTCCGTAATGTTTATTTACTTGATGAAAACTAATCAACCTTAAATCCCCCTTGCTCTATGTCTTATTTTGTATACTAATGTCGAACTACTCAAAACTACTGAAAAAGACAAAGAAAAGTTTTTCTGTTTAAAATTTTCTAATAACACACAATAAAAAAACGAAGTGAACCTCCCAGGCAAATGGGAGCCAATATATTATGTAAGACCTGAATGGAGGCCGGCCTATGAAAGAGGAAAATGTAAAGCCTTGGCTCTTCCGGATGCGCCAAGGAGAGGAAGAAGCTTTTCAAGAAGTCTATCGAGCAACTCGCACGTACGCCTACAATCTGATCTATTTTCTGGCGCCACACAAACAGGATGTAGACGACATGATGAGTGAAGTGTACGTGGAGTTGATTCGAAGCATTGACAGGTACGATGTGGAGCAGCCCTTTATCCCATGGTTCAACGGCTTGATTGTGCGGCAGGTTCGCAACTGGAATCGGAGCATTTGGCGAAGGTTCCGCCTGCTGGAGCGGGTAAAGGAAAAAGGCTACGAAGCACCTGTTGCAGGTATGGAGGATAAGCTGGGGGCGATCAGTGATGAGCTGGAAGTCATTCCTGCCGTAGAGAAATTATCCTTCAAGCTCAAGGAAATCGTCGTACTGCGTTACTATCAGAACTGTTCCTTGGAGGAAATTGCTGCGATTCTTCAAATCCCGCTCGGAACGGTGAAATCGAGACATCACTTGGCAATGAAAAAGTTGAGAGAGCATTTTGAGCATCGAATCAATCCTGAGGAGGCATCTTTTCATGTTCATTGAAAAAAAGCTGAGAAATGAGTATGAGTTGGCAGCAGGGAAGGTCCACATTGATCCTGCATTGGATAGCAAAATCGAACGATTAGCCAAAAAGGAGTTCGCTGGCAAGCCGCGTTTGCACAAAGGGATGCGCTTTCGTCCAAAGCTGGTACATGTTGCAGCAGCGTTCGCCCTGACTACTGGTTTTGGTTATGCGACACACAGCTTGTTGTACAAAATTGATGAAGGCTCTGTCCAAATGGAAGTTCAAGCACGTAAGGATTTTACATTGACACAAATAACCCCTAAAGAAATCCGTCTGGAATTGGCAAGCGTTGAGAACAAACTGGCAACAGGCGAGACTGCCCTTGTCTACTTCGCAGCGCTTGAAAAAGAGAAGCACCCTCTCTTTCAACAAAACCCCATGATTGGCATCGAAAAGCCGGATGTGGTGAAAGATTGGAAAGCATGGACTGCCGTCCTCAGTGAAGAAGCTTCTCTCTCACATGCCTTGCCACACCAGCTTCCTGACAGCTTTTCCTTCCTTGAAGGCAAACAGGGTACTCCCTACGGTGTCATGATGGGTCAAGAAGGACAGCAGTGGCTGCATGAGCTTCAAGAAGAAAGCAAGGAAACAGGTAAAAATGTCGTATGGAAAGTCGTTCCACAAGCGACTTCTCCTATCCAAGCGTATACCAGTCTGTATGAGAACGAGCAAAAAGAACGTATCTTTGTTACGGTCGAGAAATTCCCGAAAGAACAGCTAGATGTACAATTGAGCACACCAGAAACAACGAAATACGACGCAGTAACTGTCAGCGGAAAAAAAGCGCATTACACGAAAAACGACCAGTTCTTGTTTAGTGAATCCGGTCAGTATCAAGAGCTGTCTTGGTTGGATCAAGATGGAGAGCAACCGATCATGTATCGTATAGCTACCGATTCGCCAACCGTTTCCAAAGAAATGCTGGTCCAGGCTGCAAAAGCAAGCCAGCAGTAACAATATGAAAAGCCAGCCCTCTCTTGCTTTGTATCTGCAAAAGAGGACTGGCTGCTTTTTTGTTTCGTCATAAGGGATTATCCCCGCAGGCGAGCTTCCCTCTGCTACCCCCACTCAAACCGGGGCCAGACAGCATTCGCATAAACCTTGTTGTTTTGTAAAACAGTAAGCATCGAGACACTTATTTTCACATAGGAAAGTGGCTGAAAATCTCTTTGTTATAAACTGGAAGTAGAGGAGAGTAAAAATGACTCGATTTTTAATCAAGACTGCTGTTAACGGCATTATTGTCGTCGCCTGTTTATGGTTGTTTACAAATGCAACCTGGACATCCGCTATTTTAACAGCACTCGGCTTGACCGTCATTGCTTATCTGATTGGCGATCAATTGATATTGCGTGCAACCAATAATGTTACGGCCACGATTGCAGATGCAGTGATCGCTGCTATTTACTTATGGGCAGTTGCCAGATGGATGAATTGGCCACTAAGTTTTGGCGAGTTGATCATTACGGTAGCCCTTTTAGGTGTGGCTGAATTTGTGTACCATCGCTTTTTGGGAATATACGATCATAATCGTATCAAGAAAGAACCCGGAAAATAATTCTCCTCTTCCTAAAGCGGATAGATCCCGTCCCCCTTGTAAACCTTATCTTTGGGTTACATTACAAAGTTAGGAGAACCCGAATGGATATCAAAACTCTACTGAGTACTGGGAGGACATTAATGGGCATTTTATCAGGCAATCCGCAAAATGAACCGATGCATTATGGCGAGGTTTCTGGAGTATGGATGTATCTGTCAACGACAAAGGGCTTGCTCGCGGGTTATCAAACAGCACTCAACCATACTGGTGATCATGATCTGAAAGGCTTCCTCGAAGACATTACGCGAAGCATGAAACAAGAAGTGGAACAGCTGGATGAATTGCTCAAAGTGAATGGCATTGGGTTGCCACCTACCCCACCGGATCGACCGGTAGCGAATCTGGAAAGTATTCCAGCCGGTGCCCGTATGAATGACCCTGAGATCGCTGCCGGTGTTTCAAGAGACATTGCTGCCGGATTGGTTGCCTGCAGTCAAATCATGGCACAATCCATCCGAGAAGATATCGGAATGCTTTTTGGTCAATACCATGTTGCAAAAGCTCAATTTGGCCTCAGATTGCTCCGCATTTCAAAAAAAAAAGGCTGGTTGGTTCCGCCGCCTCTTCATATACAAACTCCAGAACTTGTCCATGCCTAAACAGGAGGATAAGCACTGCCTGATTGGTAGTGCTTATCGTTTTTTATCTATGTTCGCCTGAGAGAAATTAGGCCGTTAACGGGTAGCTTGCTCGTACAATTTCTGAGCGAACTCCTCCATCAATTCCCGCTTGGCCAACAGCTTAACCATTCGTTGAGGCAAGCCCTCTACTCCATAAAAAGCACCTGCCAATTGACCGTAGACAGCTCCCGTCGTATCCGCATCATCCCCGAGATTTACCGCTAGGAAGAGGCCTTCTTCGAAAGAACTACTGGAATAAAATGCCCAAAGCGCCGCTTCAAGCGAATCGACGACATACCCCGACCCTTTGATCTCTTTTTTCGTTTTCCGTTTATAGGAACCATTTGCGACTCGGGCGATATCAGGATCAAGCGGTTGCTTTTCCCATACACCGGCTAGTGGAGAAAACGAATCAGTGAGCAACTCCTCTTTCGAAATACCCTGTAGAGCCCCCAGAAGTAATGCCCCGAGAAAACGACAGCCATCTACTGCCTTTGCCGTCGCGTGTGTGGTGCGAGAACTTTGCGCACAGTAATCAATGGCGAGCTCTGGTTGTTTGGCATAATAGAGTGCGACTGGTGCTAGCCTCATAATCGAGCCATTCCCTGCCGACATCGGATGATCCGATCCGCTGAATGGATTTTTTGTCTGCTCAAAACGCCACAGCGCTTCTTTGGTGATATTCCCGATATCGAAGCAGTGATCCTTGCAGCTCATATAACCCTCTCGAAACCAGGCTACATATCGGTTCATCTGATCAACCGGATCGAAGCCGTTCTGTGTAATCAAGCTCTCAGCCAGGCACAACGCCATCGACGTATCATCCGTCCATTCTCCCGGCTTTAAATCGAACGGTCCTCCGCCGACCATTTCTGTAAGTGGCTGGAAGGTATCCGGTTTGCGAAATTCTAAAGTAGTGCCGAGTGCATCTCCAACGGCTAATCCTAGCAAACTCCCAGCATAGCGGTCACGCAGTTCCACGCCTATCCACACCTTTTTTCAGAATTATCTGTTCATATCAAACGAAGCATCTGGCAATAACATTTTGACCGACAAATTGTTCGCTCAATTCATCTGTCGCTACCTTTTCTTCTGTGTTCGCAAGCGTGATAATCTGCGGCAAAACCAGCTTGTAACGGTCCTCCATCACGGTTTCAAGAACGTACTGTTCCACTTCGTCCCACAAAAGAATTCCTGCTAAAATTCTGGTCTCCACACAGATCCCCTCCATTTTTTTCTCTTTTGAATATGTACGAAAGACGGGTACAATGACCCGCCTTCTAGTGCCTTACATAATGTGTAATGTGTATACTTACTGCTCTTTTTTCAGGCGTGCATCCAGAACAAAGTTGCCGAATGGCAGTAATGAAGCGATAAAAGCCCCGATCACTTTCAAGAAGGACCACTTATTGGTTATTGTAACATGTGCCAGCGCCAAAATATACAGGACAAAAAACAATCCATGAAGCGAACCGGCAATTTTAACTGCAGCCGGGTAATCCATAAAATACTTAAGCGGCATAGCAATCCCGAGAAGTACCAAATACGAGACGCCTTCGATCAGGCCGATGAGACGGAAGCGTCCGAGGGCAGATTTCATCATGTGCGGGTACCATCCTTGCCATTGAAATTACCACTATTATAAACGAAAAACTATCATAATGTTGAAAATAGTCCAATGTTCATAATAAATTCAAAATCAACGGCCCCACGCTTCTTCTCGGATGCGTTCCATCCAGCGCATCTCTGCGTGCAAATGCTCAACGGCACCGATTAGAATCGCTCGTGCTCCCCAGCTAAGCCTCTCTCTTTTTTCCTCCTGGATCGATTCCAACAATCCAGCTAACCGTCTTACTTCCTGGATATTAACTTCCAAGGCCTCATCCATTTTTTGTGGATCACCATACGAAGCAAAAGTCAGAGCCGCGTAGATCGGATTGGTCAGCTGCATCGGTTTTTGCAGTTCTTCCAAGAGAAGCTGTTGGAATTGCTCTTCGCCTTTTGGCGTGATCCCATACATCTTCTTATCTGGGCGGTTAGTCTCACGAATGACTTCTTTGACCTCAATCATCCCGCTCTTTTCCAGTTGGTCGAAGGCATAGTAGAGGGAGCCCTTGGCATATTTCATGTAACAATCCATTCCCCTTGCCTTCACCTGCTGCTGAACCTCATAGGGATGCTTCTCCCCTTCCATCAGCAATCCCAGAACAAGCAATTTTAGACTCATGACGATTCTCCTCTATCCGCGTTCCGGTTTCGGTGCGGTAGGCGATTTCCCCAATGCCCGATCATTTCCCATCAGCAAAATGCATACGAGAGCAAGTACAGCAGGAACGAGCGCCCACATAAACGTATTCGCAATCGAAGAAGCAAGAATATCAATCATTTTATCCAAAATAGGAGCCGGAATGGATTCGCGCGCTTCTGGTGTCAAAATCGCTCGTGGGTCTGTAATGGCATTCGTCATCCCTTGACCCCCGAAGGCAGAGAACAAGCCGTTTTCAAACGAGTTACGTTGCAAGATCCCAAATACGGTGATCCCCAATGTCATCCCCAATGAACGGGAGAAAGAGTTCGTCGAGCTGGCCGATCCTCTTTGACGCATATCAAAGCCATGAATTGCTGAAATTCCCAAGGTGGAGAAAGAGAAGCCCACGCCAAACCCTGCAATCACCATATAAAGTGTAACGATTGAACGAGAAATCTCAGGCGTCAGTGTACTCAAAAGAAAAATACCTGGGATGAAAAAGACTGCGGACAGAAGCATAATATTACGGAAGCTGGTCTTCGTCGTCAGAAATCCACCTAGCTGGCTACCAGCAACCGAGCCGAGCATCATCGGTGTCAACAGTAGTCCGGCATTCGTCGCTGACCCGCCATAGACCCCTTGGATAAAAATCGGCAGGTAAACTGTAGAGATAATGAAAGCAGCTCCATACAACAATGCAACCGCATTTGTCGTGGCAAATAACCGCTTCTTGAACATGGAGAATGAAATAATTGGATCAGATGCCCGCTTCTCGACAAATAGGAAAATCACAAACAACAAGAAAAAGGAAGAGAACAATCCAATAATCTGCATCGAATTCCACGCGTATTGATTGCCACCCAGCTCAAGTGCAAACATCAGACTCACTACCGCCCCGACCAGCGTAATCGCTCCCCACCAGTCAATGCTCTGCTTGCGGTATTCCAGCGATTCCTTGTAATACATCGAGATCAACCAGAGGGAAACAGCACCAATCGGTACATTAATGTAAAAGATCCAATGCCAGCTGACATATTCGGTAATATACGCACCGAGCAAAGGTCCCAATACGCTGGACGTACCGAATACAGCTCCGAAAAGTCCCGTCATCTTACCACGCTTCTCTGGCGGGAATACGTCAAAAATAATCGTGAAGGCAATCGGCATCAGCGCTCCGCCACCAATCCCTTGAATCGCCCGATAAATGCTCAACTCAACGATGCTGTTTGCCGTCCCACATAAAATAGACCCTAACAAAAATACGATGAGACCAAATACGTAAAAACGTTTTCGCCCATACATATCGGAGAGTTTACCGAATATCGGCATCCCCGCCATCGTAGCGACCATATACGCTGATGTCACCCAAACAAACTTATCCATGCCGCCCATCTCACCGACAATCGTACCCATAGCCGTCGCGACAATGGTATTGTCCATGGAAGCCATCAGGAGACCTAGCAGTAGCCCCGCTAACACCATATTCACTTTACTTTCTCTTGCAATCATTGCTTCGCCCTCCTGGGTGGTTAAATCAAAGTACTATACGTTATTATATTCAAATTTGACTACATATCAAAAAAAAATGCTCCTTTTTCTCGGAGCATTTTTTTCGGTTTATTATCGCCCGAACGGTGACGGGCTAAAGGGGGATGGCTGCTGGGCTTGATTGCCCTTCCACATTTTATACGCCGCTTCCGACATCGGTTCTACAGTCGGCTTGATCTCTCCAGTGAATGGATTCTTGTTATAGGGCAGGTTAAACGTCCGTGTCCCGTCGCTCTTACGCATCAAAGAACCATCCGACAGCTCCACCCAACTACTTCCTGGTCCTCCATCGTCTACGACATAGAGGCCGTTATCATCCCAAGCCGGATACGTTGGCACATTTTTTACCGGAGGGCGCGTAGTCTGTTTCTTGACTGGTTTTGTTGAGGTTTTCGTCTTTTGTGTTTTCTTCTTCTTCGGTGTGCTCGTTTTAGCAACTGCTACCGCTTTTGTTTTTGGCTTCCCTTCGCTTTGTTTTTGCGCAGACGCTGGGGTAGGTGCTGATACAGCTACAGGCTTTTCAACCGGATAGGCGGAAACGTTAGCAGCGCGCGGGCCTTGATTAGCCAAATCCATAGCAGGCTTGGCAGTACCTGCTTTTTGTGAGACAGATGCTGTTTTTGTATCCGTTCGTCCATCTGTTTTTACCGCGTGAATTAATGTCGGCCACAAATAGGCGTTAAAGCCTAGTAAAGCGACCATCGAAGCAATACCTACGATTTTTTTCATAATAAGGGCTCCTATGACTGAATGATTAGGAAATAGAGTAATGACTTCTGGCCTATATCAAAATTTTAGTCGATTGGAAGAAAAAAGAAAACACCTTACATAAACAAACTCCTTCTCATGTTGGTTTTGAGAAGGAGTTCGTTTTGCAGGAGTTTCTCTCACCTGGATTTTACTTTCCCTCATTCAAACATCTAAGCGATATCCATATCGCGGAATCGTCGTGATTTGCTGCCCGTAGTGCCGAAGCTTTTTCCTTAATCGATACACGAGCGCATTGACTTCCACCTGTCCGACTTCTGGGACGTTACCCTCATACAGCATTCGTTCTGGCCAAACGGTCAACATAATTTCTTCAAAACTAACGGCCTTGTTCGCCTTTTGGTAGAGAAGCTTCAGCAAATCCATGTCTTTTCCGGTTAAAGGAAGTCTTGTTCCGTCGATACGAACTTCTCGTCTCTCCAAATGAATTTCCAAACCTGGCAAAAGCGACGCATTCTTCGGCTGCGTGAAAGGGAGCTCTACCGTATCATCCAGTCTATTGACCTCTCGTAAAAAGACGAGCTCAGCTACCCCTTTTGACAAGCTTATTTGATCCCCGTGACAAAGAATGTGAGAGGAGTAATGAAGCGGGGTCCCGTTTACCTCTGTGCCATGCTTGCTTTCCAAATCGATAATTTTGTAATCGTTCCCGATCCTTTGAAAGGCTGCATGCATTCTCGAAATGTACGGACTGGAAAAGGTAATGTCCAGTTGAAAACTAGTCCCCCTTCGCCCGATTGTACAGCGATCCTTCGTGAGATATTTGCGCGTGGCAACTTGGCTAGGGTCCCCTTTTTTTACAAGTAAGTATGCACCATTATCTATCATCTGGTGATCACCTCACGTGTTGATCGATTACGGTTTTGCAGCCGTCAGTGCGTCAACAACAATCTTGGTAGCTTCAGCAATGAGCGCATCATCATAAGTAGCGTCCTGCTTATCTCTGCTAGACAGCACGGCAATGACAATCGGCTTTTTATTCGGTGGCCATATGATCCCTATATCGTTTCGCGTTCCGTAGCTCGCCGCTCCCGTCTTATCTCCGACCTTCCAGTCTTTGGGGACACCCGCTCGAATCAGCTTGGCTCCCGTCGTGTTGCCTTGCAGCCACTCGATAAGAATCTTCTGCTTGTCAGACGACAGCGCATTCCCTACCGTATAGGCTCGGAGGCTCGTTGCAAGTGCTTTCGGTGTGCTTGTATCGCGGGTATCTTCTGGCTTAGCCTCATTCAATTCCGTCTCATAGCGCTCGGATTTCGTAACACCATCACCAATCTGTCTCAGAGCTGATTCAAAGCCTTTCGGGCCACCCAATTCTTTGAACAACAGATTTCCGGCTGTGTTGTCGCTATAGCGAACTGCGGCGTCTGCAACCTCGCGAAGAGTCATCCCGGTCGCTACGTGTTTTTCTGTGATCGGTGAATAAGTAACGAGGTCGTCCTTGGTGTAGGTGATGACTTTGTCGAGCTCTTCCAATGGTTTCTGATGCAAGACTGCACCTGCGGCTAAAGCCTTGTACGTAGAAGCAAAAGCGAATCGTTCATCTTCGCGATAAGCAACTGCCAAATCTGTTTCGGTGTCGATCGCATATACGCCGAGCCTCGCACCAAACTGTTTTTCCAGTGCAGCGAACTTTATATCCATTGCAGATGCGGGCGTTTCCGTTTTTGCGACAGGCGTTTCAGCAGAAGAGCAACCAGCAAGCGTGAGAAGCGTGAGAAATATTGTTTTCGCTGTGAATCCAAACAGTCTCGATGTGTAAACTTTCATGGATGACAAACCTCTTTCTTGGAAAATTAGTTGAAATACTACATATGTAATACCGTACTACATTTGTAATCAATTGAATTCACAACAATATTACACGCGTAATCAACTAGTGTCAATCTCCTTTTTCTTGCAAAGCTTTTGAAAAAAAAGACGCCCTTTCAAGCAAATTGGATAACCGGAAATGGCTTTTCCAAGTCAGCTTGAAAGGGCGCGCTTTATTTTTGGTGAGGATCGGTCGATGATTGTTTCGCATCCAATATGGAACGCAGCTCCTGAATCTCCTCGTCCGATAAGGATTCCTTCTGAATGAACTGAACAAGCATTGATTTTAGAGCCCCGCTGTAAATCCGCTGTAGAAATGACTGTGCCTCAGCATGCTGGCATTCGTTTTGGGAGTACAACGGATAAAATGTATAGACTCTTTGGTTTTGATTGACGCCAACAGCATTTTTTTGAACCAAACGATTCAAAAGAGTGCGTACTGTTTTTGGGTTCCAATCTGTTTGACCTTGCAAGGAGGAAATGATTTCGTTGGCCGTCAGCGGCGATTTTTCCCATAGTACGTTCATGACTCGCCATTCCGCTTCAGAAATACTTGGCATGGATGTAGACACTGAAGTCTCCCCCTTTCGAAAATAATGACTGTAGGCGCAAAAGCTAGTAGAGACCTTTGGCTTTCAAAATAGACAAGGTTATTTCTGCTGCTTTAGGTCCATTCGCGTCGTCTTCGTTTTGTATATTGGTAGCAAAGAAGTAGGTGCCTTCCTCGTTCTCTACATACCCGACAAACCAACCGTTGACATCTTTTTGATTGACGGTGCCCGTACCTGTTTTCCCGGAAAGAATCGAGCCCGCCTTTTTCGATAACCGGATAGAGTCTTTCACTGTCTGGATATTGTTTTCTTGAAAGCCAAACTCATTCGTATAGAACGCTTTTAGTAATTGTACCTGCTCCACCGGAGAAATCTTCAAGGAAGATTCTATCCAATATTCGCCGATTCCACCAGATGTATTGGAGTTCCCGTAGTTCAATTGTTCTAGAAAAGCTTGAATCATATCCGGGGAGATGTTCTTATCCATCTCTTTGAAATACCAGGTCGTGGAGTTTCGCATCGCTGTAAATAGATCTTGATCCCGGTTCCACTGCTCATATGGATAGTGGATTCCATCCCATTTTAGCAGGGAATCTTCTCTCGAAATCACACCGGTCTCCAAACCAAACAAGGAAAGAAAAACCTTGTAGGTAGAGTTGGGTGAAACTCGTTGTGTACTTCCTGCCTCGTTATATATCCGATACTGGTCTGCTTTCAAATCATATAAGACAAAACTACCTTCAAAGCCTCGGAAATAGTTGTCCAAATCCTCGTAAATGGTTCGATCATCTTGAAAATGATAGCGGCTGCGATCGTCAGCTAAAGCGGAGCCAACAAGAACCTGACTGGCAACCAATACGACCACCATGGAAAAAATAACTGTGCTTTTCAACTGCAACAGCTTTGATTCTGCCTTGTGGGACGCGATTTTCTCGATTCGTTTTTTAACTGCCTTCTTGGAACCGTTTAGCTGATTGGCAAAAACGACATTCCCGACTCCACTTTCTTGATCCAAAAACTTAATGATGGTATGACCATATTCCAAGTAATTTCGCTTGTCTAAAAAGTTCAATACAGCTACATCACAAGCAATTTCACGGTCCACCCTCATTTCCCGAAAAGCCAGCCAAACCAATGGATGGAACCAATATAAAAGCTGATACACGACGGTCACATAGTTCATGAAGATATCATGGTTTTTTTGGTGCATCAGTTCATGCAAAAAGATATACTTCATTTCGTTGATCGACAGCCATTCATCAAAATGACTGGGAACGACAACATACGTCTTAAAAACGCCAAACGTCATCGGAGATTTGACCTGATTGGATTCAGCTAGCACGATATGCCGCGTTATTTTAACATCCTTCTTGCATTGTTCAAACAGATCGATGACTTCTTGATTGGTGATCACAGATGCTGTCCGCTTGATCTGCTGGATTTTTAACCAGGCTGATATCGTGATGGAAGCACAAATGATCATCCCGACTACCCATATGCTGACGAAAATCGTCGAAAGGGAGTCTGGTGTATAACGACTTACAGACAACGATAAATCCTGTACCCAATTCGCATTTTCAAACGTAGGAGCTTGTGCAGCGAACGTCGAACTGCCAGCTTCATTACGCTGTATCATCCCTGAAGCAAAAATATCTCCAAAATCAAAAAAGGATTTCGGGATGAAAACTGGCGTCAAAGAAACCAACAAGAGAAACCACAAATTGTACTTCCATTTAGCTGACAAGTGGGAGCGAAATACTTTTCGAATCAAGAAAATTAGCGTGATCGTGCAGGAAGAAACGATCACGCTTATCACCACATGATTGACAAACATGCTTCCTGTCTCCCTCCTTACTTATCCAGGATAATCTAGATAAAAATAGAATCCGTATCAATTCTGAGCAGCAGGAACGCTCTGCAACCTGACAGGATTCTTCACGTCGATTAGCACAATTAGCTTCATTATGTCAAAAACGCGATCACGATACAAGCTATCGCCAATTGTAGAAAAAGGAAAACACCTTCTTTACAAAAGTAAGAAGGTGTTTCTTAACCTGATTTAGTTTGTTTTCAAAACATCGTGATCGACGTAACGTTCGCCATTCATTTCGCTGATGACATTGATTGCAACCTTGGCGCCATCACCAGATGTAATAATTGTATGTACGCTTACTCCCGCGCACGTACCTGCTGCCCAAATTCCTTCGATGTTCGTCTTCCCTTGTGCATCGACATCGACAACGGTTTTGATCCGTGGCTCTGAGCCTTCTTTGGTTTTTACCCCAATCGCTTCTGCCAAAGTCACGAGCGCTCCAGTTGCAAGTATCACATGCTTTGCCTCAAAGCTGCCTTTTTCCGCTGTCTCTACGAGCAAGCCTTGCTCTGTTTTGGTAATGTTGCTGACTTGATCGGCTACCAGCTCCGCACCGAATTTCGCTGCTTGCTTTTTACCGATCTCAATGAGATCTGGGCCGGAGATTTCCATGATGCCGTAGTGATTTTCCATCCACGCGCGCTTGGTCATGCTTTTGTCATTGTCAATCAGCAACGTCTTCTTCCCTGCTTTTGCAGCAAACAACGCTGCACTACCTCCTGCCGGGCCTGCTCCAATAATTACGATATCAAACAAAGAAATCTCTCCCTTCCAAAATAACTTTCACAACATAATTATATACTAAGTATGGTAAATGTAGCAATATCTATTAGCTATTTATTTTCAATGCAACACAATATTCAAAAAACAATTGATATAAGTATAAATTTATATTATCCTATTCATTGGTAAATATTTGAAATAGGAGGATTAGAATGATTAATTTTATCAAAAAAGGAAAAAGATTGTTTATAACCTCTCTTGCCTCAATGATGCTATTCAGCACTGTTCTTACCTCTAGTTTTGCTGCTGAGACAGATGTATTAACCAAATCATCCATGAATGAAATGCTTCAATACGAATTTTCAAATGAGGTCATGTCAGAAGACAAAGATGATCTTGAAAAATCACTTACCGATACTTTCGACAATCTAGACCTTGTTCTAAAAGGTATGAAAGCCGATAGGGATCTTCAAGCAGCATTTTTAGAAAAGACTTCACTCGAAGATGACGTTAAAAGGGATCTGGAAGAGTATTTTTCCACCAGTCAAGATGATGAAAATGAGCTCAACAAATTGGTTAATGACGTAAAAGAGCAAATAGCTGAAAAGCATTCGGTATTGCCTGAAATAACGGAAACTCTACTATTGCAAAGTGGTTCAAGTTTTAGAAGCGAAGAAAAAGTACACCCTACCATATTACCCATTTTACTAAGATTTGCTCTTAAAGAAGCAGTCAAGAAAAAAATGGGGAAAAGGATACAAAGAATGGCTTATGATGAATTTGAAGAAAGAATAGAGTCTGAAATATGGGCAGAAGTTGAAGCCTTGCACGAACAATATGATGGGGATATTGATTATGACGGGCCAGAAGATAAAGGAGAAATAAATGGTATTAACCAAGGTGAGAAAGTTTTCAATATTATTAATAAGAGGAACAAAAAACACTTATTAAGATTTCACATGAACAGAGTAGATAATGGTAAAAGCATTGACTTCCATTGGCATAAAAAAGATGATAATTTTGAATGGCATCATGGTCAGATTAAAATTACGAGAAAAAATCAATTTCCAGAACATTGGGGAGAAGATTAATGGGTAGGAAATCGAGATAGCCCGATTTCTCTTCTTCTTTAAGGAGTGAGTGACAATCGAACTGCGACTAGGCTTTGTCATTGGCGAAAAAATCGATTGCAACAAAGTTCGTGAGACTTTATACGCGCATGAAAACAAACACGCTGCATCTTGTCGTTCAGTATTGAACTTTATGGAAATGGACCCGGATATTTTCTTAAGTCGTCCCTTTTCTTCCACCGAAGAGGTACTCATAAAAGATCCCGATCTCCTTGAAGCTGAACTTTCCCAGTTGTATGATTTTGTATGGGTTGAAATATTAGGCGGTATTGAGAGACATGGGCACCCTTCCGTTACTATCTCTGATATAGAATATGAAGGTAAACTCATCCATACGTTAGACAATAGAGTGCTAATTTTCTTACGAGATATCATTATTGACAATCACGGGAGAGAACTGCTTAGGAAAATCTGCCACCTCCCAAAACCATTACAATGGCTCGCCCTACCTAAAAAAGACGGAAAAACTCCACCCCCAGACTATATTCTTGAAGAGATGGAGAAATGGATTCGCAAATTGATTGCATACGAGGTAGATGATAAATAGGAAAGGGCTATCTCAAATGTCATGCAAACTGACGTGGAGATAGCCCTCCTCTTTCACGAATCTCGCGTATTGGTAAGGGTATTAATGGATAGATAATTGAGGCACCCCGATTTTCTCTTCTCAATAAGGAGTGTATGACAATCGAACTTCGAATAGGCTTTGTGATTGGCAAAAAAATTGATTGCAACAAAGTCCGGGAGATTTTATACACCCATGAAAACAAACAAGCTGCATCTTGTAAGGTCGTATTAGACTATATGGAAATGGACCCAGAGATTTTTTTAGATCGTTCCTTCTCTTCCACATGTCCAGTCCCTATTAAAGATCCCGAGCTCCTTGAAGCTGAACTTTCCCAGTTGTATGATTTTGTTTGGGTTGAAGTATTAGGAAGTATTGAGCGACATGGCCATCCTTGCGTTACGATCTCAGATACAAAATATGAAGGAAAGCTAATCCATACGTTAGACAAAAGAATGTTCATCTTTTTACGAGACATCATCAGTGACGATCAAGGAATACAACTTCTAGAGAAAATCTGCCATGTCCCAAAACCATTACAATGGCTCGTCCTCCCCAAAAAAGACGGAAAAACTCCACCCCCAGACTATATTCTTGAAGAGATGGAGCAATGGGTTCGCAAGTTGATTGCATACAAGGTAGATAAATAAACAGGAAAGGGCTATCTCAAATGTCTTGTAAACGGACAATGAGATAGCCCTCTTCTTTTACGAAGGTCGCGTAATCCAGAAGCGACGAATGACCAATCCATCGTCATCTGTACATTCTGACTCAAAAACGCCCCCGTTCTTCCGAATCGTTTTCTCCGAAGCAACATTATCATAGTCGCAAATCACCAATACTTCGTTTATACCCAACTCGCTCGTAATAGGTAGGGCTTGCGCTAAAATTTCCGTCGCATATCCTTTGCGTCTCTCAGATGGCCGGATTCCATATCCGATGTGCCCGCTGTTTTTTCGTAGACGCTCGTTGAGACGATGCCGAATATTCACCGCCCCCACTATGCGTCGCTCCTCATTCACAAGCCAATACGTCGAATGAGGAACATAGCCATCTGGAAGATTTTCCTCGTTACTTTCACTCTCCAGAAATTCCAGATACGCAGGAAAATCATAGGGCTCCCGATCCACCACCCACGGTACGATAGGCTCTCCACTTTCTTTCCACTCTTCGTAAAAGGAAATATACTCTGCTTGAAGCTCTGCACAAGGCTTCATTAAATACAATTGCCCAGCCATCGACTTCACTCTCCTTGCACATTTTTGTGTAAAAATTCTTTCTATTATAGCTGCAAGAAGTGAGCGTTACTAGTTAAACAATTATTTACCTTCTTGAATCACTTCCATTGGATGACGAAATGCCGCGTAGGAAGAAGCGCATTTCCAGTCCAAGCGCCTCTGGAGCCCAACTCAGCTTCGGAAAAAATGGCGGGGGTTTTCAGCTTTTATTACATACAAAAACGCATTCGCGTTTTCTGGTTTGAAGCGCTCCCGCCATTTTTTCCGAAGCGGACAGTCCTCACCCCTTGCGGGGCGTAGGCCGAAGCGTAGACTGGAAATGCGCTTCTTCCCTTCACTACCGCTACTTTTTAAAAACAAAAAAAACGCGGCACAAGCAACGAATCGCCTGTGCCACGCTCTTAACTGATTAATATTTGTTAAACAACATGATCCAGAGGGAACCTGCAACGATTGTAATTACAATCACAAGTCCAAGAATCAATGTCTGTACGTTGTAGCGTGGTTTTTCTCCTTCGCGGATGTGCATGAAGAAGACCAACTGAATGACGAACTGCAAGACCGCCATTACCAAGATCGCGATCATGGTCGCTGTTTTACTCAAAATCGAGTTCATGACCAGCACGAGTGGGATAATGGTGAGCACGATCGACAGGATAAAACCGATTACGTACTCTTTCATCGATCCGTGACTATGATGTCCGCCATGGTTTTGATGTTGTGCCACCTTACATCACCCCCATCAGGTAAACGACTGTGAAGAGGAAGATCCACACAACGTCAAGGAAGTGCCAGTACAAGCTAAAGTTGGTAATTTTGCGGCGAGTAACCGCAGAGATTCCACGACGCTTCAGCTGGATCATCAACGCAGTCATCCAGAACAGACCAACCGTTACGTGCACTCCGTGTGTACCAACCAGTGTGTAGAAAGCGGACCAGTAGCCGCTAGTCGCCATGGTTGCGCCTTCGCTCATCAAGTGCATAAACTCAGTGACTTCCAACACTACGAAAGACAGTCCCAAAAGACCAGTTACAGCCAGCCAACCAATCAGCTGCTTAACATTGCCTTTGTTCATCGCCAGAACAGCGAGACCGCTGGTAAAGCTACTTGTCAACAAGATAAAGGTTGAAGCAATAACGCCTGGCAGCTGGAACAATTCCTGTCCAGTTGGTCCACCAGCAAAGCTATTCATCATTACCGCATAGGTTGCAAACAATGTACCGAACAACACGCAGTCTGTTACAACGAAAATCCAAAAACCGAGAACCTTAAGTTGCTCATGCTCTTCATGATGGTCGTGGTCGTGGCCGTGACCATGGTCATGATTCGTAGCCATCGTTACACCACCCTCCCCAGTGAAGCCTCAGTGCGACGCACTTCCTCCACCGGTACGTAATAATCCGTGTCGTATTGGAAGGAGCGTGCCCACATGCATGCGAATACGCCAATGAATCCAATAACGGCCATCCAAACCCATCCAAATGTGAAACCAAAACCTACCAGGAACCAGAAGTTCGCCATGATAAACGGAATTCCAGAGTTCTTCGGCATGTGAATCGGCTCCAGTTTGGCCGGTTGTTCTTTATAGGTGCCATTTGCTTTTGCTTCTTTCGTTGCCCACCAGTCATCCATTTCTTTCACTTGTGGAACAACAGCAAAGTTGTAGAACGGTGCAGGTGATGGAATCGACCACTCCAGTGTACGACCATTCCATGGATCGCCTGTCGTGTCGCGCTCACCATGCTTGATGCTGTAAGCGATTTGCCATACTTGGAAGATGAAACCGATACCCATCATGAATGCCCCAACAGTGGATACCAGGTTCAGGTCTGCCCAACCGCGATCCCAACCGTACGTGTAGTAACGGCGAGTCATACCCATGAAACCGAGCGCGTATTGCGGCATAAAGCACACGTAGAAACCAATATTCCAGAACCAGAAGCCCCATTTGCCCAGTTTCTCGTCGAGCTTGAAACCGAACAGTTTTGGCCACCAGTAGTAAATACCAGCCAGGTAACCGAACACTACCCCACCGATCAATACTTGGTGGAAGTGGGCAACCAGGAAGTAACTGTTGTGATACTGATAGTCTGCCGGAGCTACTGCCAGCATTACCCCTGTCGCTCCACCAATTACGAAGCAAGGGATAAAGGCAATGGTCCACAGCATTGGTTGTTTAAAGGATATCCGACCACGGTACATTGTAAACAGCCAGTTAAAGACCTTAACCCCGGTCGGGATACCAACAATCATCGTTGATATCGCAAAGAAGGCGATAACACTTGCGCTCGTACCCATTGTGAAGAAGTGGTGAGCCCATGTAAAGAACGATACAACGGCAATGATCATCATCGCCCAAACCATTGATTTGTAGCCGAAAATCTTTTTACGTGAGAACGTAGCCACGATTTCAGAGAAAATACCGAAAGCTGGTACTACTACGATATATACCTCAGGGTGACCCCACATCCAGATGAGGTTGAGGTACATCATCGGATTACCGCCGCCGTCCATTGTGAAGAAATGGGCACCTGCGAAACGGTCAAGGAACAACAGAGCCAAAGTTACAGTCAAAATTGGGAAAGCGAAGATAATCATAATGCAGCTGGACAATACGGACCAGCTAAACAATGGCATTTTGGAAAGCTTCATGCCAGGTGCACGCATTTTGAGAATCGTTACGATAAAGTTAATCCCTGTCGCCAAACTACCGATACCGGAGATTTGAATCCCCCAAATATAGAAGTTCTGACCTGGTCCAGGGCTAAAATCATTTTGTGACAGTGGCGGGTAAGACAACCAACCAGCGTCTGGGGAGCCCCCGATTACGAACGAAAGGTTGAACAGCATCGCACCGAGCATAAACAGCCAGAAGCTGAGTGCGTTCAAGAACGGATACGCTACATCTCGAGCACCGAGTTGAAGCGGTACTACCATGTTAAACAAGGCAAACATCATCGGCATCGCCATGAACAAAATCATGATCGTACCGTGAGTCGTAAAGATGGCATTATAGTGATCCGAGTGCAGGAATTCTACGTTCGGGAATGCCAGCTGCACGCGCATCAGCAGGGCGTCAACCCCACCGCGGAACAGCATCAGAAGCGATGCGATCAAATACATAATACCAATACGCTTATGGTCAACTGTAGTCAACCATTCGCGCCACAGCCAACCCCATTTTTTATACTTAGTCAGAACGAATACGATCGCAACCATGGTCAGTACAATCGATACGTCCGCACCGTAAATCAGTGGGTCACCTGTTACAAAGAACGTGGATGCAAAATCCTTAATGTTCTCCCACACGTGGTATTCCTCCTCCCTCTCGCCTAGTGGTTCATACTGGAATGATTCATTCCAGGCATGTTGTGCGATTCAGTCTTATGCTGCATATGCTGCATATTTAGCGAAGTCTCACTAGAAGACTTGTCACCTGCGGGCGCAGGGTTTTTCTCCATCACATAGTCCATATCGTGACCATGACCATATTTCGCAACGATCTCTTCAAACATACCTTCTGGGAATGCAGAGTACGTAAACTTGTCTGTCACGCCAGGCTTGCGAAGCTCTTCATAATCTGCCTTCGTCATAGCTGGAGTCGTACCTTTTACTTCTTTTACCCATTTATCGAACTCATCTTTTGGTTTTGCCACTACATCGAACTGCATTTTGGCGAAACCTTCACCTGAGAAGTTGGAGCTAAATCCAGCGAATGTACCTGGTTCATCTGCTTGCAGATAAAGTTCGGTAGCCATTCCCGCCATCGCATAAATCTGTCCACCCAATTCTGGAACCCAGAAAGAGTTCATCGGTGCATCAGCAGATACCTGGAAGCGAATCGGTACGCCTGCTGGAATCTCCAGATGGTTAACAGTTGCGATATTTTGTTCTGGATACGTAAACATCCATTTCCAGTCCAAAGCCGTAACCTGAATAGTCATAGGGGCAACTTCTTTATTCGGGTTCTCTTTTAACACATAAACATCACGGACAGTAAAGTAACCCAGCAATGCAACGATAACGATAGGAATAATCCACCAAATTACCTCTAGGGTTGTACTGTGTGCCCACTCCGGCTTGTAACTTGCTTTATTGCCCGGTGTATCCCGATAGCGGTATACAATGAAAGCGGTAAGCGCAATAACCGGAACGATAATGACAGCGACCAATATCGTGGAAATAATAATGAGATTGTACTGCGTTTCTGCTACAGGTCCTTTTGGATTCAAGACGAGGTATTCGCTACCACAGCCTGTCAGCAGAACGGTGCCCAACACTGCCAAGATCCAAAACTGGATATGCCTCAGCATTTTTCCTCCGCTCATTCTCCTAATCCCTCCTAGTCACAAACAACGAGCATGTAATACTTTGGATGTCGATAGTGCAGTCACTCTCTATGGAGAGGTCTCGAACGAGGTTTTGGAAAACCTTCTTTCTTCAACGTGCATTCACACGTTTCGAGAGTTCCTCACAATAGGTTTTTCAACACAAGTGAACTTCACTATTTGCCGCATATACATACTATCAGAGTCTGCGAGATTTTGTACTCGTTTTTAACGACGTTCAATATTTCGTAGCTTTTCTGTTACAAAGTGTTCACATTGCAGTCACGAGTTGATCATATTCTTGTTAGGATTCCCCTCTAATGATTCCCGTCACCCATTTTTGGTCATTACACCCAATTCTAATTGTCAAGATTTCTTTTTCACTTTTAATAAAAAAACAAAAAAACCGCCAGCTTATTTCGCTGACGGCAAATTTCCGTATAAATAAAAAACCTCTCATTATTAATGAAGAAAATGAGAGGTACTATGAGACTATTTTTAACTAACTTAGGCGTCAGTTCTTTTTAGTGTCATCAAGCGAAACACCGTGCTCATAATGAAGATATTCATGCCAGCGATCAAAAATCCGATCGACACCATCAACGGCAAGTTCTCCGATCTGAAATCGCTTGCAGTGAAAGCCATAATAACAGCACCGACGAATAATACTGTCCAAGCCATCCATCTTAACACATCTGCTGCTTTTCGATCGTTATTCATAACACAAAACCCCTATCATCATAGATTTTTTGCGTGACCGTTTCTGTTTTATGCTCTTATTGTAACATAATATTCACTTGTTGTTCATATTTTGTTCATTTTTTTATAAAAAATTTGTCAAAACTTTTTTCATAAACCTATTGGCTATCGTATTGTTACAAATTTACTTTGTGTCACAAATGTGAATGCGTTATTGTTATAATGAATACAGTAAACGTTTTCATACATGTATAGCATCTTGATCTGTCATCGAAGGTGGTTTGCCCATGGTTCATACTCCAAAAAAAGCCCGCATCAGCCTCTTGACCCAAATGGTTCTGCTCATTTCCATCGTTGTCCTGATCAGCATGGGGATAGGAACTGCCTTATTTTCCTTCATATTAGATGACATTTTGGATCGCTATATCGGGCAGCAAGCCATGACGGTCGCCAAGCTATCTGCCATGAACGAACGCATCATTGCAGCCTTTGAGACCGATCATCCTTCCAAGGTGATTCAACCAATAGCCGAAACCATTCGGAAGGAAACGGGCGCCAGCTATGTGGTGATTGGAAACAAGGACGGTATTCGGTACTCTCACTACGACCCAAAGCAGATTGGATTACCGATGGGAACCAGCAATGACCCCGTCTTTTTAGAAAACCGCTCTGTCATTTATCGGGGGACAGGCATTTCTGGTCCAGCCATCAAAGCGAAAACACCGATCGTCAACAAGAAAGGCGAAACAATCGGAGTCTCCTCTGTCGGCTATGTCATGAGTGATGTAGAGAAAAAGGTCGCGGAATACAAGGAAAGGGTCGTCGCCTTATCTCTAGTGCTGCTGGTTATCGGAATTATTGGTGCGATTATTATTGCCAGACGAGTCAAGCGGTTGATCTTTGGTCTGGAGCCAGAGGAAATCTCATTTTTGTTTACGGAAAAAGCAGCTATTCTTGAATCGATTCGCGATGCTACGGTAGCAGTCGATATGCAAGGGCGTGTCGTCTCGATGAATAAACGTGCGCGTTCCCTTCTCCAAGAGGATTTGGCCGTAGGGAAATCGATCGCTAGCCCGCAATTGCGCGACATCATTCATTCTGTCAATCGAAATACGCAAGAAATGAACTACAAAATTTTGCTGGGACACGAAATTTTTATAACCGACTACTCTCCAATTTTGAGCAACAATGAAATCAGAGGCGTGGTCTTCACATTTCGTCCAGAGTCCGAAATCGAGCAACTCACTGAAGAAATTACGAAGATCAGTTCCTTTTCGGACAATATGCGTGCACAAAATCACGAATATTTAAATCGTTTGAACACCATTTACGGTCTCCTCAAGCTAAAGGAGTACGACAAAGCAATCGAACTCATCACCGATGAAGTAAAGGAACGGCAGGATATTCTCGCCTTCATTATGAGTTCAGTCAAAGAGCCCTTCATCGCTGCTTGTCTGCTAGGGAAAATCAATCGCTCCAAAGAATTGAAGGTATTACTCGAAATTGATCAGGACAGCTATTTGGGAAATGTACCTGACAGCTTGGATACAAAGGTATTGGTCACTATTCTCGGCAATTTGATCGACAACGCGATGGAAGCTGCACTCGAATACAAAGGCACTGACGCATTGGTTCACGTATCCTTCACTGATTTAGGTGGCGATATCATTTTTGACATCGAAGACACTGGACATGGGGTATCAAAAGAATTGGAGCCCCGCATCTTTGAAAGCGGTGTCACTACGAAATCAGGTGAAAATCGAGGACTCGGTTTGGCTATTGTGAAAAACGCCATCGAGCTATTAGAGGGGCAAATCTCACTCGGAAAAAGTGATCTAGGCGGAGCGCGTTTCACCGTAGTCGTCCCCAAGAAATGGGACAAAGCAAGTAGTGAGGAGGCAATCCACAATGTCTGAGAAACTTATTACCGTCATGATCGTGGAAGATGACGAAATTGCAGCTAGAATCTATGAACAATTCACAAGTAAACTGGAAGGATTCCAGATTATTGCCACGGCCACGACTGGAAAACAGGCACTGGAGATGCTTCACGTCGTTACGCCAGATGTGCTGCTTTTGGACATTTATTTGCCGGATATGAACGGGATTGACTTGTTGCGTGAAGTACGGAAGCATTTTCGCGGGATCGATGTTGTTATGATCACAGCCGCAAACGATGTGGAAACGGTGAGAGAAGCGATACGTGGCGGTGCATACAGCTACATCATCAAGCCGATCATGATCGATAAATTCATGTCTACCTTGGAGCAATATGCAAATACGAGACATCAGCTGCAGCAGCATACAACCATTGATCAAACAGCGGTGGACAAGCTGTTCACGAAAGCCGCACACACTCCTGCTACCAAAACCGTTGGGACTGTCACCTCGCTCCCGAAAGGCATCGACAAGCTGACATTAAAGCTGATCCGGGACAAGATGCAGGAGACCACCCAAAGTATGAATGCTGATGATCTGGCTGCACTGGCTGGCATGAGCCATTCAACCGTGCGCAGATACCTCGAATTTCTCGTCTCTATCAATGAAGTAACTGTCGAGACGTTCTATGGAACCGTCGGACGTCCGGAAAGAAAATACCGCTGGGTTCCACAAAAAACAACCAAATAAAGCCTAATGGCAAAAAGAAGAGGGAAGCTTCATTTATGAACCTGAAGCTTCCCTTTTTCTTTTCTTGCTATCGTTTGTGTCGCACCTGGACTCTTCTTTTCCCGAAACATCGTGATGATGGCAACGGCTGCGATGATCATGACAGCAGCAATCAAGGTTTGGCTTGTCAATTGTTCATCAGCGATTAGCCAGCCTAGAAATACTGCGACAATCGGGTTCACATAAGCGTACGTGGAGACCAGGGAAGGCTCTGCATTTTTTAAAAGCCAAATGTATGCTGTGTAGGCGACAATGGAACCAAATCCAACTAAATAGCCAAAAGCAATCCAGGAACGCAGGGTGATCTCCGACAGGTGCAGCTTCGTCCAATCGTCGAGAAACAGCGAAGTGATCCCCAGCAAACTCCCTCCGATGATCATTTGCAAGGCTGTCGCCATTACCGGTGATGCAGGGAGCTTTGCATTTCGCGAATACAACGATCCCACTGCCCAGCTGATTGAGGCAAACAGGAGCGCAAAGATTCCGACGGTATCGATCCCTTGATTGCCTGAGCTCTCGGGATGGACAACCAGCACTGCGATCCCCGCCAAGCCAAACAGGATTCCTCCCATGACTCCAACCGTTGGCTTCTTCTTGCTGCCACCGACCCAGTTGAAAACGAGAATCCATAATGGAACGGTAGCGATCAGCAAGGACGCGATTGCTGATGGTACCTTGAGTTGCGCCCATGCAACTACACCGTTACCTCCGAGAAGCAACAACGCCCCAACAATTCCGGCCCCTCTCCATTCTGCTGCACTGGGCAGCTCTGCCCCTTTCCAACGCCCGATCAAAAACAGGATCGATCCCGCCAGAAAAAATCGCGCCCCCGCCATAATAAAAGGTGGCATCGATTCAATGGCGATCTTCATTCCGAGATAAGTGCCTCCCCAAAACAGGTAGACCGCTAGCAACGCAATCGTAACGCCAAATAATTTCGAATCTTTTTTTCCTGTCATTGTGTTTCCACCTTGGTTGTCAAATTTCTTTCCGTCCATCCTCGTAGATCGTCGACAAGATGAAAGTCGTAGAAGTTTCCAGTATTTCGTCATACTGGACCATTTCATCGATCAGATTGGTGATATCTTCTGGTGCCGTTGCACGTACTTTTAGCATCATGCACCACTCTCCCGCGAGCCGCTGGCATTCCATGATGGTCACGTTCGGTACCTGAACGTTCATAATCTTTGCTGTGATTTCTTTGAAGTCCTGACATCTTGCTTTGACGAAAATCAATACCTTCAGCCTTTGCTCTAATTTTCTCCAGTCAATGATGCCACGGTATCCCTTGATCACACCATTTTTTTCAAGCTTGGCAACCCGTTGGTGAACAGCCGGCCGCGAGATGTGCAGCAGCTTGCTGATTTCCTCATGAGATATCCTTCCGTTTTCCTCGAGCAATTGAACAATTCTCAGGTCAACCTCATCCATCACATACCTCCTGTGGTTATAGTAGCATATTTTCCTTCATATAGACCATTTGTACTCTATATTGCCCGAATTCAAACGAATAGTAAATACAGAGCAAGATATCCCAAAAAAATCATGCCAAAAACCGTCGTGAAAGCACCCTACTCATTACGAATCGTTACTTAGGTACCCACACAAAAAAGAACAAGCCCCCGCTTAATTGTAAGCGGGGACCAGCTTAAAAGCATCGTCCTTATCATTCTGGTTTCTCAAACAATGCCATCCACTCATCAACTTGAATGGAAACGACTTGCTCTCCAACTTTTTCAACCGCGAAGTAGGCTTGGATTTCTTTATCCGCTCTTGCGATATGCGCGGTTACTTGCTCAACCTGCTCCTCAGTCTCAGTCGTACGTCTGACCCAAGTCGCATACGGGAACGTCTTTTTACGGATGCGCGAATGACTCTCCACCAGCCCCTCTTGCTCGATCCACCTTACCCATTCGGAGCGTGAGTAGCTTCGTACATGACTGTGATCCCGAAGTTTCTCCAGCGTATTCACAAATTGGTCGAGCTTTTCATCCTCTGCTGCGATATTGTCGATCAGCACGAATTTTCCACCCGGCTTCAGAACACGCGCCACTTCTTTTACAAACGATTCCGGGTTCGGGAAGTGATGAGCCGCGATTCTGCACCCGACTGCATCAAAGGATTCACTCAAAAACGGAAGTGCCTCCGCATCCGCAACCACATAAAAGACATTGCTTGTGTGAGATTTCAGATGGTTTCGCGCCGCTGCAAGCATAGGCTGTGTCAAATCAGTCGCAAAGACATGACCGACATGTGGAGCGATTGCCTTGGTAAGATGACCGCCACCCGTTGCCACATCGAGAAACACCCATTCCGGCGATGGATTCAGCCAAGGCGTGAGGAGAGCGAGATCCTCTCCCGTAGCATGCGTCTGGCTATTCACATATTTTTCAGCATTCGAGCCGAACTGCTGTTTGACTTCCTCTTTGATCCTTTTGTCATCGCGCATGAGAATCGCCCCCTATTCTTCGTTCACGATTACTTTCTTCCCTCTCATTTTCATGATCAAGGGAACGGTGATCCAGAGAACCGCAATGATGAGGAACACCAGCGATACTGGCTTTTCAATAAAGATAGAAAAATCACCATTGGACGTCGTCAGCGCTCGTCGTAAATTGTTTTCAATCATCGGACCCAAGACCAAGCCAAGAACGAGTGGAGCCATTGGAAAATCGTTTTTCGCCAAAAAGTAACCCACGAGTCCACAGAGCAGCAACAAGACCAGATCAAAAACAGAGACACGGACTGCGTATACGCCAAACACCGAAATGGCAACGATCATCGGGATCAAATATTTAGGGGGTGTCTCAATCAGCTTCGCAAACACCTTTACGAGCGGCATATTGAGGATCAAGAGCATCACGTTTCCGATGAACATACTCGCGATCAAGCCCCAAGCAATGGTCGGATGATCCTCAAATAAGAGCGGACCTGGCTGCACATTGTACATAATCAGTGCGCCCATCAATACCGCTGTCGTCCCTGTACCCGGAATCCCCAAGGTCAAAAGTGGAATCATCGCCCCGCCAGATGCTGCGTTGTTTGCCGACTCTGGAGCCGCTACCCCAGCAATTGCTCCTTTGCCGAATTTTTCAGGCGTTTTACTGATTTTCTTTTCCAGCAAATAAGCGAGGAAGGAGGCCAGTGTTGCACCGGAACCTGGAACAATTCCTTTAAAAAATCCAACCAGTGATCCACGGAGAATCGGTCCAGCACTTTCCTTCAAGTCTTCCTTGGTCGGTATGATTCGGGAAATTTTGGCGATCTCTCCCTCATTCACATCGCGCTCGAGGATCGTCTTGAACACTTCGCCAAGCGCAAATACCCCTACGGCGATCGTCAAAAATTCCAAACCGGAATAAAGCTCGGGCATATCAAAGGTAAAACGCGCCACGCCGGATACATTGTCCAGCCCAATCGTCGCGATCAATAAGCCAAAAACCGTCATCATCAATGCTTTGGTCACAGACTTGCCTGCCAGCCCACTAAGTGCACATAACCCCAAGATCATCAGCGAAAATTCATCTGCCGGACTGAGCTTGAGCGCTACTTCAGAGAGTGGCTCTGCCAAAAATACCAGACCGATAAGCGAGACAAGTCCTGCAAAAAATGAACCAATCGCAGCGATAGAGAGAGCAACTCCGGCTCTTCCCTGCTTCGCCATCGGGTATCCGTCCAGTACGGTGACGACAGAAGATGACTCACCCGGTGTATTCAACAAAATCGAAGTGGTAGAGCCGCCGTACATCGCCCCGTAGTAAACCCCTGCCAACAAAATAATGGCGCTGGTAGCCGCTGCTTCTGGTGGCAGTCCACTCGTCAACGAGGCTGTCACCGGAATCAACAAGGCCACGCCGCTGATTGGCCCAATCCCTGGCAATACCCCAACTACTGTCCCGATCAAGACGCCGACAAACGCAAAGATGATATTTTGCCATTGCAGGGCAGTGGCAAATCCGTTCAGCAAATAATCAAATGCACTCATTTCATCCACCTCCTACAAGCCTAACCATGTTGGTAAACCGGGCAATGTGCCATCGAGAACTTCCACGTACAACAAGTAGACACCGAACGAAAACGCACCGGAAATGATTACGCTGTTGAGCCACTTCCCTTTCTGCATCGTCTGGAACCCAACGAAAAGGAACAGGAAGGTACTGATCACGTAGCCGATTTCCTCTAAAAGCAATACGTACAATAATGCCCCGACCAGAATGATGAGGAACCGTTTGTAATCGAGCTTTTCCTTCTCTTTCTTGCCCTCTTGCTTGTATGTGAATGTCTCATAAAATAATCGCAAGCTGAGCAGGATCAGAAGACTTCCGAGTCCCATCGGAAAAATGTTTGGCCCTACATGGCTGCCGTAAGCGCTCGCCGAGATGTTTTGGCTGCCGACCACAAAGGCTACACCCAACACGAGAAAAATCAGACTGGCGAAGCGGTCAAATGTTTTGCTCACGTATGTTCCCTCCTGTTCGTACCAGAATCCAGAATGAAGGAGGAGAAGAATCGCTCCTTCTCCATCCCCCAGCAAACCTTTTTATTTGGCCATTCCGAGCAAACCCAGGATTTCCTTGAACATTTTTTCTTGCTCACCCAGGTAGCTCTTGAAGTCTGCACCGTTTTTGTAGCCATCGTCCCAGCCGTTTGCTTCCAGCTCTGCTTTCCACTCAGGAGTCTCTGTCATCGCTTTCAATTTTTGCTCCCAGTAAGCAACAGCATCTGGCGTCATATCTTTTGGCCCAAATACACCGCGCCAGTTGATCAGCTCCGTGTCATAACCGGATTCTTTGTACGTCGGGATATCCTTGAACATTCCTTTCAAGCGCTCAGGGGAAGAAACACCCAGAATTCTGACCTTGCCGGATTTCAAGTATTCACCCGAACCGGATACATCTGTTGCCAGTACGTCAGCATTGCCACCCAAGAGAGAGGCGATCGCTTCCCCGCCACCATCGTAAGAGATGTATTTCACTGATTTCGGATCAATTCCCGCTTTGACAGCTGGCATCAAGAAGGTCAAGTGATCAAGCGAGCCAGGAGCAGAGCCGCCTGCAACTGTTACTTTGGTTGGATCAGCTTTGATTGCATCTAGTAACGATTTCAGATCCTTGTATGGAGAATCGGCTGCTACGACAATCGCGCCGTAATCTTTCGTCAATTGTGCCAACGGAGTCATATCCTTGTAGGAATGCGGGCTGTTTCCTTCTTTTTTCACATTGTTAATCACGATTGGTGTAGAGGGTAGCAGGAGCTTATAGTTGTTTTTCTTGTCCTGCGTTACGAAATCAGCCAAGCCTACTGCCTGTCCGCCACCTGGCTTGTTTTCGACCGAAATGGTCTTGTCTACCAGCTTCGTTGCTGACATCACCTTTGCGAGGGAACGCGCTGTTTTATCCAAGCCTCCGCCTGCGCCCGATGGTGCGGTAACCGAGATAGGCTTTTCCGGGTAAGTAGAAGCTCCTCCAGAGGAAGCCGTCTGCCCACCGCCGCCCCCACAGGCTGCGAGGCTAAGTGCCATTGCTGTAGTGAGGAGTACTCCGCTCCACTTTGTCCATTTGTTTGATTTTTTCATCCTTATGACCCCCTCTGTTGATAGCGTTTTCAATTAAGGTAAGGAGATCATATCATCCGATGAAAACGCTTCCTAGTTTATTCAGATAATTTGGATAAAAACCATATTTACGATTATTTTCATTCTTTTCACGCCAAAAAGACCTGCCGTTCCGATCTGGGAACGTGCAGGCCTTGCCATATATTTGACTGTAAAACTCCGTCAAGCGCTGGTCTCCTTTGGCTGTTTGATCCTGCTGTGGTAGTTGGTCCATGCACGTGCGCCGAAGGAAAACAGTGTAAGGACAAGGACCAAGCGAAACAGATGAAACGCCGTCACTAGGAGCGGATCGGCTCCTGTCGCCAAGGCAGTTAAGCTCATTTCGGCAAGTCCACCTGGCACCGTAGCCAGAATCGCTGTCACGATATCAGTTGCAGTGACGTAAGAAATGCCGATGGCAAGCACAATTACCATGACGAACAAGAACAAGGAATGCATGAGACCAAACAGAAAGAATCGGCGATTTTTCACGATGTCCTCTCGTTTGAAGCCAAGACCGATGCTGACCCCGATGAATATTTGGGCCCCTTGGACCAAGATGCTTGGCAACGCAGGACTCTCTCCCACAAGCGATGTATTCATCGAAATCAAAGCGGTCACGAGCAAGGCACCTAGCAAGAACGGAGCGGGTATATAACAGCGTGACGCAATCAGCGCTCCAATGAGACCAGCCACTAGGATCATGACTGTCTGCCCAATCCCCAGCACGTGTTCTGTCGTAGCCGTCTGTATGGCAGCATGCGTAGGTAGAAATGCCACGAGATAAGGGGTACAAAGCACGACGCTGATTGCACGGATCGAGTGAAAAATCGTAATGACTTGTTGATTTCCCCCCGCCATTTGCCCCACCGACACCATTTCCGATAATCCACCGGGAATATTGCTGAATATCGCCGTTATCCCGTCTACTCTGCAAATCTTATAAAAGATCCACGCGTTCACCAAACTGATCAAGATGGTCAAAATCGTGGTGATAAGCATCAAACCGACGTGCCCCGTCATCGTATCGACGATTTCAGATGTCATTCGCAGACCAAGGGTAATCCCGATCACTGTCAATCCTGCTTGACGAAACCAGCGGGGAATCCAGAGATTTTTGACCCCAAGCATATTACAGATAACTGTCGTAACTAGCGCTCCGAGTAGCCAAGGAAGTGGGCTATGAATGGTAGCAAACAGCCAGCCTCCCAGTGATCCGAGCAGCAATGTAAACAGAATGCGTAGCAGCATAAGCGTTCCCTCTCCTACTATCCGACGTTGTATGAAGCTTCTAGGGTGGGGGTACACCTAGTGTAAATCAATTGTTCTCGCAGAAAAAATACAAAATGGTTATCGTTAGCGATTCCTTGTGTGAATAATAAAAAACTGCTGGCTCCCCATTCAGGGAATTCGCAGCAGTTCCTTTTTCCTTGCTTAATCGATGAATGCAATCTCACCCTGCTCTATGAAGCCCACAAATGCCTTGACCATTTGCAATTCCATCGAGTCGGCATGATAAAACATCCAGGTACTTCGCTTGATCGGCTCTCCCTCGGCTGTGGTCAGCTCAATCATGTGCAGATCATCTTTGCCATTCAGCACGCCTCGCGGAAGGATGGCGTACCCCAAACCGTTTGCTACCATTTCACTGCATGTATCCGCCTTGTCGACCTCCATGCCGATCAACGGTGGTTGGGAAAATCGTTCCGTCCACCAGCTGTCCACTAATGCCAGCAGCATGGGATCCGTCTCATAGTCGATTCGCGGCAGAGTGGGCAGGTCGTCGATCTGAATGGGTTCCGTGGAAACGACATAGACCGATTCCTCGAACAATAAGTGCTTTTGGTCGGACCAGTTGTAGCTTCCCCGGACGAAGCCTACGTGCACGTCCTGATTATACACAGACCTGTAGACGTCTTTGCTCCATCCGGTCATTACCTTGTACTCGACGTTTGGATAGGCTTCTTTAAACTTTTTCAAGATCATCGGGAGCTTGTACCGTGCAAAATAGTTGGAAACCCCCAGCCGGAGCGTACCATTGACCTCGCCGCCCATGTTCAAGACATGCTCCTTGATATTGCGCAGTCTGAGGAGCATTTCATCTGCACATTTGGCCAAGTACTCGCCTTGAGGAGTGAAATGAACGCCTCTACTCCCCCGTTGCACGATCTGTACGCCAAATTCTTTCTCAATCTGCCGCAGTCTTTTCGTCAGCGCAGGCTGGGATAAATACAAGCTTTCGGCTGTCTTTGTAATGTTTTGTTCCTGGTACAAGGTTTGGAGAATGTACCAATCGCGATATTCCATAGCTATAGTGTCTCCGCATGGTTATTTGTCACTTCTTTATTTAACGCATTTTTCTCCTTCCTTTTCAAATAGTTTCCAATCACAATGACCAGAATTGCCAATGCTACTGGCAATATCATATGCAGCGAAGGCATTACCCCCTCCAGGAAACTGCCAACTGCTTTGTCTCCTACAATCATTTCTCCTGCTGTATATCCGAGCAAAGCCGCCCCCAACAATACGATGATGGGAAAACGGTTCATCAGCTTCATCAGTAACTGGCTTCCCCAAATGATGAGCGGAATGCTGATGGTAAGACCGATGATGACCAAAATCAGGTTCCCGTTCGCTGCTCCAGCTACGGCGATGACATTGTCCAGACTCATAATCAAATCGGCAAAAATAATGGTTTTGAGTGCCTCAACAAAACTCGCTCCCCCACCAATGTGACTGTCCTCATCTTCACCTTTTAACAGCTTGACCGCAATCCAGATGAGCAAAAGCCCTCCGACGACTTGGACAAACGGAATTTTCAACAGCCAGATAGCAATGAAGGTCAGGATGATCCGAAGTCCGATTGCACCGAAGCTCCCCCAAAAAGTAGCTTTCTTCTGCAGCTCTGGACTCAGGTTCCGACAGGCAAGAGCAATCACGACTGCATTGTCTCCGCTCAAGACCAGGTTGATCATAATAATTTGAAGTAAGCTAAGTAAGTAATCTGTCATGATGTCTCCTCCAAAATTTCTGATACTGACAATAATAGACCTATCTTTTCATTCGTGCAGTATTATTTCTATTATTTGCATATATTTTTTTGGAATAGAAAAAACCTGTCATTCGAAGACAGGCTACTTCTTGTATCCATACACTGAATAATCCGCCCGCACTTTTCGAATCGCTAGCCAAGCCGGCAATCCTCTCGCTACCCAACGCAGGGCGGACATAATATTTTGTTCATTTTCAAACTGCTCGACAATGATGACGGTCTTTTCATTGATGTACGTCTGTAGCTCCTCCCACCCCATTGCTGAATAGCGATCATTTCCGTACGTTTTCAACGCCAAAAAGTCTTCGCGTTTTGGGTCCTTCAGTTGGAGGAGATGCTGAATGGCTCTCGCGCATTCGGGGTGAATAGTATTATTCATGATGTCATGCCTCACTTTGGTACGGGATGATTTTATGTTAAACGATTGCAGCAAGCTTCGCACGCAAATAAAAAAGGCCATCATCACTTTGGTAGGATAACGACCTTTTGTGCTTCTGTTGATTCAGTTTTTCTGCTCTCGTCTTCGTCGTCCGTTGTCTCATGTCAGCGAATGCAAAGATGCTTCTGTTGAGCTCTGGGTTTCTTTTGCCTTCACGAGCCAGTTTTTCCCGTTGCTTGCGTGCTACGCTTTTTGCCATTGTCTTTCACTCCTTTTTAACTTGAATACCGTCCTTGGTGTTATCATAGAACGCTTCCTGCGTTGTTGCAACGAAAATAGTAAAATTGCCTACAACTCTTGTCCACTCCTTTTTCTCTCCCATGAATAGGATAGATTGACAGGAGGTGTTGAGACTCGATGAAAAACAAAAGAATCACCGCGAGACGTGTGGAAAACCAAGTGTATTCCAATCGCGTTCTGCGCTCTGAATTCGACCGCAACTGGCGTACGATAATCTCCAGAAGTGGTTACGTTATTTATATTGCAAAAACGAATCGGGCAAAAGTCACTGTACTGCTCTCAGATGGATCCAGGAAATTGCTCATCTTCAGACAAGGTGGAAGAGTATTGGTTGGCGGTGGGGGTACCAGTCATTATAGCAAACCACACATTGCAAGGAATTTGTAAAATGTGGGAAGCGCCCTGCTCAGTATTGCTTGTGGCAGGGCGCTTTTCATTGAACGGATGACTACCTCGTCTTAATAATCACCGTCATTTTTTGCTTCATTTTTGTATCTTGAATCATTCCAATGATCTCCGCCCGTTTCCATACAACAAATTTGTGCTCTTGCCCGTTATGCATCTTGATTTTCATTCCATTTGGGATCACGAATAGCGTATTCCGCTTTTCAACTGCCGTAATATCATTCAAGTGCAATTCGAGAGGTTGTGTTTGATTATTGTGACTGTGTGGTTGAAAATAGAGTCTTTCACTCGTAATCGTTAACTTCCCACCTACTCCTTCCCTTCCTCTGAATAGGTTTGCCGCTATATTCTCTTGCACGATCGATTCGTTTCGCTTGAGTTTCATTGCTTCCTTTTCCCCTCCGACATGCGATTCCGTTTTTTCTCGAATTGGTAGGCAATTCATATTACCATAATTAGGAACCTATATGTACAAATGAAAAACACAACAGATTCTGTAAACGATCTGTTGTGCTTCAAAGCGCCCTGCTCGTATGCTAATAGGTAAACTTATTGAGCATTACTTTCAGCTCTTCCGCCAATGACGACAAGGATTGAGCGGAGGATGAGATCTCTTGCATGGAGGCGAGTTGCTCCTCCGTAGAGGCTGCTACTTCCTCGGCTGTTTCGGCATTGCTTTTCGCGATGGTGACGAGCACATTGGCAGTCGCGGTTACTTCCTGAACAGCAGCCAAGATTTGCTGTGCGATCATGGAAACCTCTGCGATATGTGGATTGGTCATTCTGGTGCTTTCCATAATGCCTTCAAACTTGTGAATCGTCTCCTCCGAAACTTCCAAGCCTGCTTCAACATCCAGTCTGACTGTTTCCATGTTGTCGACGGATTGCTTGGTTTCCCGTTGAATCTCTGTGATCAATTCAGAAATTTGCTTAGCCGACATTTGTGATTGCTCAGCCAACAGTCGCACCTCTGTAGCTACAACCGCAAAGCCTTTGCCATGCTCACCAGCCCGCGCCGCTTCAATCGCTGCATTCAATGCCAGCAAATTCGTCTGCTGGGCAATCCCGCTGATGACATCCGAGATCGTGCCGATTTCTTTCGAACGGTCATAGAGCGATTTGGTCATGCGATCAGACTGTTCTACCGATTCATGAATCGACTTCATTTGACTCATGACCTGAGCGACAAAGTTGCCCCCTTCTTCTGCCTGAACCGTCGTTTGCTGAGCCGTATCCGACAACACATTGACACTCTCTACAATCCGTGTGACCCCTTCCGCAATCTCCTGCAAGGAGCGAACATTTTGGTCGATTCCGCTCGTTTGTTGTTCCGCACTGCCAGCTACCTCTTGAACCGCAGTCGTTACATGCTCGGTTGCAATGCTCGTCTGCTGCGCACTCGCGGTCAATTGCTCCGAAGACGCTGCTACTTGCTCCGCTCTAGTCTCGACATCTGAAATGAGCGCCCGCAGGTTATCCTGCATCGTATTAAACGCATGGCCAAGCTCACCGATTTCATCGGTTGACCGTACTTGAATCGGGTCAGTCAAATTCCCTTGGCTCACTCTAACGGCATGTACCTTCACTTCCTGGATGGACTGGAGAAGGGAACGCAGAACAGCTGCTACAATGAGTCCTCCCAACACCAAGCAGATCGCAATCGTCCAAAACGTTTGCTCGAAAATCGGCTCTGCAGCATCCTCAACCTCTGACAAGTACATCGAACCGGCAATTTTCCAGCCAGTAGCTGGATTCGTCGCATAGTAAATCTGTTTCGGGATGCTTTGCTCCTCGTAAGTGAATTGTCCTGTTTCTCCTTGGAACAAGTTGTCGTAAAAACTCTCTTGTGCCACTGTTCCTGCCTGATTTTCCGGGTGGACGACATACTTCTTATTGCTGTCCACTACGATGACATCTCCATCCGAACCGATGCTGACTGAGTTTGCCAGTTGCTTGATCTGTTCAATCCCAACTGTAATGCAGATAACCCCAGCGCCATCCTCTGTCGTTCTTGCTACCGCTACTAAAACCTGACCTGATACCGCCGAAATATATGGCTCTGTAACGACGACCGTCCCCTTGTTTTCCATTGCTCTCTTGTACCAGTCTCTCGTCCGGGGATCAAACCCTGCCTGTATTTCTTGCTTGGGAGCGCGGAAATACTGACCGTCAGCCGTTCCCAAACTGATACTGGACACATCCGCATGCATGCCCATATACATATCCAAGTGATGCATGATTTCTTCTTGAACATCAGCTGATTTCACGCCAGGTGTGATATCTTTTGCCAAATAGTCAGCATCCTTCTTTTTGCCCTCAAACGTACTGCTTACGATGGAGTTGACCAAATCGACGTTTTCGTCGGCGCTGTCCATGATCTGTTTTTCAATTTCTTGTCTCGCTTGATTGTAAGCCAAGCTTCCAACGACAAGGGAAGGAACTAACAGAATCAAGAGAAATGTGATGATGAGTTTGGTTCGATAGCTTCGAAGCCAATTCCTGAGGTTAACTTTCACTTCATTTCATCTTCTTTCTAAGTTGTATTTGGAAAAACGTTTCCTGTAGGTGGAGTCCTAATTTTTTTATATCGGTAACGAAGGAGTGTTAATTAAGCAAAAAATATATAGAACTGTAATAGGTATAAAAAAGTGGGGATTATACCGCCCTCGCGGCCATAGAAAAGCCGCCCTGCTTATGAATGATAGACAGGACGGTCGGTATTGGATCGATGCAAGCTGCAACAGTTGCTTTGTTGAGCGAATTTGTAAGTCACTTCAACTGCGCTTCATTTTCCCCAAGCGGATAAACTGTTCGTCACGTACACGCAGCTTTTCTGAAACAGCCGTATCCGTATACGAGTAAATACCTGCACCGGTCTTGGTGCCGAGATTGCCTTCTGCTACCCGTTCCTCCATGATGGCGGGTGCTTTTGTCGAACCATTCAGCTCTGGCGCCAGGTTATCCATCACGCGCTTCCACGTATCGAGTCCACCAAAATCCGCCGTCTCAATAGGCCCGACAAAAGCCCAGCGAAAGCCAATTCCGTTCTTCATCACCGTGTCGATCTGGGCTGCATCTGCAACACCTTCTGCAAGCAAATGAAAAGCTTCTCTCACTAAGGCTGTTTGTAGCCGATTGGCGATAAAGCCCGGTACATCCTTTTTCAACAGAACAGGGCACTTCCCGATCTCTTCCATCAGCTGCATGGTTTTTTGAATCACTTCCAGCGCGGTTTTCTCATGCTTGACTACCTCTACCAACGGAACCAATTGGGCTGGATTGAAAAAATGTGTAATGATAAAGCGTTGGGGAGTCGTAGCTTTTTCAATCAGTCGCGCAATCGAAAACGTAGACGTATTGGAAGCAATAATCGCATCTGGCTTCGCGTAATGCTCCAGCTTTTCAAACAGCTCCCACTTTAGCTCGACGACTTCTGGGATTGCTTCTGTGATGATTTCAGCTGAAGATACTGCCGCTTGCAAATCCGTGGTCAGGACGATATGCTCGAGCGCCGCTACTCTAGACTGGTCTGCAATCACTCCCTCTGCAACCAAAAGAGAAAGGCTGTGCTCGATGCTAGCTCTCGCTTTCAGCAAAAACTCTTCCTGCAAATCGTAAAGAGAAACACGAAATCCAGCCAATGCGAATAACTGCGCGATTCCATGTCCCATAACACCTGATCCGATAACAGCCACATGCTTTTCCATAGAAAGATCCTCCTAGGGTGAATTCGGTTTACTAGCAAAGCTTTCCACGATGAAATACCTAGTTCCTGCCCACAAGTTCCTACTCCTTTTACCGAAATTCATTTGTATGGCGCTTGTTGGAAGGGTCAAAGTTTTGTACCATTAAAAAACGTTTAGTAAAACCAATTATTGGAATGGACGTTTTATATACGGAGGTACGCATGAAACTACTGAATAAAGTCGTGGTCATCACAGGAGCCAGTCGGGGATTGGGCTTTGAGATGGCAAATGTTCTGGCAAAAGAAGGAGCGATCGTTTGGGCAACCTCTCGAACCGCGCCTCATCCGAGCGAAATTGCACATGCTGAACCGGGAAGTGTGACGAATGTACAGCTAGACGTGACTGACGAGCAAAGTGTCCTTGCCTTATTTGCGCAAGTACAAAGGTTATACGGACGTCTAGATGTCCTCGTGAACAATGCAGGCGTCGGCGTGTTTAAGCCTGTTGAACAAACAAGCTTAGATGAATGGGAGAATGTTTTTCGCACCAATGTAACCGGACTCTTTCTTTGCAGCCGCGAAGGATACAAGGTAATGAAAGCTCACGGAGGCCGTATCATCAATATCTCTAGTGTCTCAGGATATATTCCCATTGCGGAAAACGGCGTTTATGGTGCTTCGAAATTTGCCGTCCAAGGCTTTTCCCAAATTTGCAATGAAGAATGGAAAGACGACAATGTAAGAGTCTCCACCATTTTTCCCGGCGCCGTTCATACAAATATGACGGAGGACCGACATTTTTTTGATCCGAGTGCGATGCTCGTACCAAAAGATGTGGCAGATACCGTGTTAGATATCGCCTCCCGTCCCCTCCACGTTCGAATCGATGAAGTCAAAATCCTTCCGCCTAAAGGCGTTCTCTAAATCACAGATGAATAAGGAGAGTTTTCAAATGCAGCAAGTAGCAATCATCACAGGAGCAGGCAATGGAATCGGGGCAGCAGCCGCAAAGCTTTTGGCTCAACATGGGGTACGTGTCGCTGTTCTTGATGTACATGAAGAAAAGGCTCAGTTAGTCGCCCAAGCAATCAGTCAGGCAGGCGGTCAAGCCTTGTCCATTCGCTGTGATGTCGGTCAACGAGCACAAGTAGAAGAAGCCATCCAGCTAGTAGAATCGCATTTCGGAGATATCACCATCTTGGTCAACAACGCCGGAGTTGGTGGTCCATTCCACCGAGTTGACGAAGTCTCCGATGAAGAGTGGGATTGGATCATGAATACCAACTTGAAAAGTGTATTCCTATTTTGCAGAAACCTGTTACCCAAGATGAAAGAAAGGAACTACGGGCGGATCGTCAACATCGCTTCTATTCAGGGCTTGCTCGGCTCAGCACATTCGTCCACCTACGTCGCTTCCAAGCACGGCATGATCGGCTATACGAAAACAATTGCTGCGGAATGGGGTGAGCACGGGATTACTTGCAATGCCATCTGTCCCGGATATGTGGATACCGCGATGGGCGTACGTCCGGAGGATATTTCGGATTACATGAATCGGGTCATCGCCAAAAGCCCGGTCAAACGCGTAGCTCAACCGGTGGAAATCGCCCAGATGATTGATCATCTCGTTGGACCGCATAGCGGATACATCAACGGGACGAGTATCACCATGGACGGCGGGATCAGCAGTCACATTGGAATTACGGATCAGTTGTCCTAGTTCGTTACACACAGAAAAAGCCGCACGCTCGGTCAGTTTCCACCGGTCGTGCGGCCTTTCTTTCCTCTACCCTTATAGTCCAAATAAAACATCCAGAAAGCCACCGCAACTGTGATGACTACTAAAACCTTTCTATTGATTCCCATGCTAACGTCTAGATCGAAAAATCTCAATGCTAACAGCCCAAGAAGTATAACCAAGAGAATTATTCTGATAGGATCACCTCATTCATCAGTCTTCTTCCTTATATTAATGGTAATCGTTTGAAATTTTAACAAAAACATTCAACCCATTTTAGAATAATTAGTGAAAATACCGATCCACAGTCAAGCAACTTTCTTTGACCACCTCATATGTTATTGCAGGAGGTGGTCAAAGTGGCTAACAGATGTCTTTGTCGAGGTAGTAGATGCAATATCTTTTGCAGGTGTGGATGCAGGCGAAGAAGGAAAATAGCAGCGAACTAAAGAGGATTATATGCTATTCCTAAACATGATTTTTCTCAGTTTGGTGACGGTTAGCTGTATCCTTTATACCTATAAAAATCGGTCCGAGCTTGCCTGTATGGATGGCATGATCATCGCTATGGTGTTAGGTGCTATGTCTAGTATTTCCTTGGGGTTGAACATTCAAGTATATCTGGTGAGCGATTTACAATCTGCGACGATCATTGCTATCGCAATTGGTATGGTGGTTGGGTTTATCTCGGGGAAATTGGTCTCTCTTACCGCTTCTATTGAAGGAGTAATGGCTGGAGTTATGGGTGGGTTGATGTCACCTATGCTAGGGGCCATGCTTTCCCATCCCTTGGGGCTTATCTGGTTTCTCGACTTTGCCTACATCTTTGTTTTCATCCTGATTGTTTTCCTAGTAAAAGAAGCAAGGCAAGCCTTTTTGGAAGAAGCGATGGAGCTTGAGAAAAAAACTAGCAGTTTACCTTGAAACTCCTCAAAAACACGAACGCGCTCGCTTCTTTGCCAGCTCTCTTCCATCAACGGGACGAGCATCCCCATGGACGACGGGATCAGCAGTCACATGAAAATGACGGTTCAGTTGTCCTCGTTCGGGCACGTAGAAAAGGGCCGCACGCTCGGTCAGCTTCCACCCGGCACGCGGCCTTTTTCCCCCTATAAAAAGCGGCGATGTACCTTCTTGCCATCGTACGTAAACAACACTTGTCGATCCTCCACCATCGATTCAAGGTGGATGGATTTTCCCCACAAGTCATAGATGTAAGGCAATGTTTTTTCTACGTATTTGACATCCAGCTCCAGGCCCTCGAAATGATGCTTCAAATACATCTCGCCGGAGCGTAAGTAATCCCCATCGTGTACGAGTACATAAGGGAATCCCCCGTTAACCCGTGTACCCGCAAGACCATCGCGTACCTTCTCCCACTGCTTTTCCGCGACGACCCAATCGTTGCCCTGCTTGCCGAACATATACAAATCCAGATCACTGACGAGGTCCTTGGTCAGGAAGTTGCGAATGAAGCTGATGTCAGACTCCAGCTCGCGCACCTCGAATATTTTTGCGCGTCCCTCTCCTGGTTTGCGTCCGAAACGCTCCTGCTCCTCCTTCGTAGGATTATCCCAGCGCTTTTCAATGTCCTCCAAAATTTTCAGACCCAAATGATACGGATTGATACTCGTCGTCGAAGGCTGAATAACGGAGGAATGCAGCTTGGCAAACTCGATCGTCTCCGATTCTGTCAGCTCCATTTCGCGCAGGATGCGCATATGCCAGTAGGTGGCCCAGCCTTCGTTCATGATCTTCGTTTCCATCTGCGGCCAGAAATACAGCATCTCATCCCGGATGATCGTCAGCACATCCCGCTGCCAATCGTCTAGGATATTGCTGTATTCCATAATGAACAGCAATAGGTCTTTTTCCGGCTCCGGCGGGAATTTGCGTGGTGCTTTTACCGGCTCGGCTTCCTCTTTTGCTTTACGGTCCAATCCCCAGAGATCGTCATAAGGGGAGTTCCGTTCGTTCCTCGTCTTTTTGTTAGCTTCCTCTGGCTCTCGTTTCCAGCGCAGCTTCGGACGCAGCAAGCTCGGATCGATGTGCTCCTGAATCGCCAAGCTCGCGTCGAGCAAATTCTCCACAGCTTCCTTGCCATACTCGATCTCATACTGGCGAATCCGCTCTCCGCTGGCCGCCATGCTTTCGACCATATCCCGATTGGTGTTGGAGAAGCGCACATTGTTTTTAAAAAAGTCGCAGTGAGCAAGGACGTGAGCCACAATGAGCTTGTTTTGGATCAAGGAATTGCCGTCCAAAAGAAACGCGTAACATGGATTGGAGTTGATGACGAGCTCGTAGATTTTGCTCAGATTCAGATCATATTGCAGTTTCATCCGGTAAAAGGACTTTCCAAAACTCCAGTGCGAAAATCGTGTGGGCATTCCATATGCGCCAAATGTATAAATGATGTCAGACGGGCATATCTCGTATCGCATCGGGTAAAAATCGAGATTGAACCCTTTGGCGATCTCGGTAATTTCGTCAATGGATCGCTCCAGTTCTTTGCGCTCGTCGTTGGTCAAATCGTTTCGCCTCCCCCTTTTGCCGTCGGTCTACTTTATGTATATGGGGGAAACAGCCAAAAGACGCCACCTTTTAGAAAAGATGTCGTTCTTCATATGGCGCGTTTTGACGTCCTGGTATTTGGTTCAAGCGGTCTTCCTCTTCCTGATCGTATCTCCTTGTAGAGAGTCGGTCGTTCTTTGGAATTCAAGTGCCAGATCAGAAAGCTCCAAGTCATTTCTCCGAGCAATAAAAAAGATGCGCTCTCTTCTGAGGCACACCCATTGTTGCTGAAGTTAGTCAAAATAATTGAGTTTCATCCCCCATTTCACGGAACCGCTTGGCTACCAAAGACACATAACCTTTCGCTAATCCAATGATCATTCCCCTAACGTTCTCCGCGACCACTACCCATTAGGCTGCGATATTGAGCGCCTTCTCTTGGATTTCATCCAAGGACACAATAGAAACCTCTATTTCAGTAGTTCCTTGTTCTACAAGAATTTTAAAACGCTGATGTCCGCCGACGAGATTACCTATTTGCTCATTCCAAATTAGTGGCTCGACGTATCCAAACTCTTGAATGGATCGTTTCAGCTTCTCGTATTCGATGTCGCCCGGCTGCAAATCTATTCGCGGATTATAAGAGGCTGGATTGATTTTAGAGACAATGCGGGTAAGGTCTTTGACGGTAAGCGGCGTCCCCTTTTGTCCGCGCTCATTGTCGCCTTGCAGGAGATTAGTTCCCTTGCTGGCATAAGGTACGATCTTCACGAATTTTGTGCTGTGGCCTACAGGACGAAAAACCTTTACGTCTCGTCCGACCGGAGCAGTACTTCCTCGGTGTAGTATATTTCTCCTGTCGCTGAGTCGACATACTGGCGCACTACATTTCACCCACCTCCATGAAAAAAGCACCGCGTGGGTGCTTAATTTAAATTATTTCTTATTAGTATCACTGTGACAAGAACCCCTGCGATACTTGGAAGAATAGTTTTCGAACTAACGACAATATCAGGTATCGAAATTCCTAGATACATTTCTGGCAAAATATCACCCCCTATACTTCCATTCTGAGGTAATGGCAGGAGCTTGTCTATATCAAAAGCCCCACTCTTTCGGCAGGGGCATCCGGCGCGAGCCAATCCTTACGCCTAACTGCGGTCACAGGCTATAGGAGGCGGTGCAGCAGGTAATTCTGTACACTTGAGACAGGATCGGCGTATCGGTTATGAGCGATACAGAGCAATGGGCAAAGACCGAAATAGTCCCCTATTAAATTTGATTGGAACAGAAAAAAGCACCACTAGGGTGCTTTTCATTAATACTTTCCTCTCAATTACCAAGCCGATAAGTAAACAGCGTAAGCATGCCTCGAATCAAAATCTTGGGAGGAATGTCCACGAACCTTAAAGTATACTGTCACTCCCTTACCAAATCCTATGCCACCTGCCGATGCAGCGTCAATTTGGCCAGGCCCTAAATCACCAGCAGTACCAGACATTATATACTCGCCATTAGGTCCAAAAGCTATCCAGTCATAGTCATAGTTAATACCAGCAGGGGATTGAAGTTCGAATACCCAATTCGATTTGTCTGAGTTATTTCTATAAACATACCAATCAACATCTGTACTATCCGAGATTGTTTGAAAGAAACTACCACCATCGTTGATAGCATGAGCAGTTTCTTTTGAATCCGCCCACCCATCACTGGCAAAAGCGGCTTGCGAACCGAAAGTTAATACAGAAACAACTGCACCCAAAGTCATAAATTTTTTAATCATAATCCACACTCCTATTTCCACTTAATTTTTTCGAACATGCCTTTTTCAAATTTCTTATCTACTGAATTGTTTCGTCGACTAACGTGGTATGTACGAAACGAGTTAGAAATTAAAATAATCCATATTTTCCACCTCTTTACATTTTTAAAGACATCATAGCACGCGCCAAAAAACAATACAACTGTATTATTTAAATCATTCCGAATTATAGCCAATGCTACGCTTCTGCACAATTGAGATAGGATCGGCTTATTCGAATATGAGAGATACCGGACAAGGGACGAGAAGCCGAAGCCGTAGGTCTCGCATGTAATCCCCTGTCCGGTAAATCCCAGCAGAGTAAATCGCGATTTTATTGGGCTTTTCCGCACAAAAAAGGGCACTCAGATCATCCCGAGTGCCGTAGCAATTTGCCTGATTGCATCTTTCTTTTTTGTGTAGTATTGGTCTTTTGTTAACCCTAAATCAAGGTATACATTGATGTCTTTTACGCGTGAAGTGCTGAGATACTTCTCTTCGACAATCCGACGCTCGATCTCGTCTAGCGAGTATTGCAATGCTCGATCAATCTGGTTGGCCTTCAGCTCGTTTATTGTCTCTGTTGGCTGTAGCCTTGGGAACAGTTGACCTATGCCCTTCTCTCTTAGTTCCTGCCTATTCTGTAGAGCAACACGGAGGGTTTTATACTCTTTCAGTTCTTTCACAACGGCCTTTCTGACTTCTGTCTCATTCACTGGTTGCAGAAATGACAGTTGTTCTTGTACCTGTGCGCTCATTTCCAGATTCCCCCTCGCGGTAGCCCATGTTATAATTTTCTTGACGAAGGAAATTATTAGGGCTCCCTGTTTGGGGGCTTATTTTTTTGTACTCCCAAAATATTATGTTACATTCCAATTCTTGTTCATCCGCTTCACGTTAGATCAATTTTCGAGAAGCGAGTTTACGCAAATGAATCGACTTTGCCAGAATCCGACTTCCCGACTTTACATAACTGTCTGAGGCTTTCCATGTGTGACTCTTTTTGTTCGTTCTACGAACTGCAATGTAATTACGGGGAGCAGAAGCGTAAAGTTTATAGCCTCTTGCTAGACAGGCCCTTATAAATTTTCCATCTTCCCCAAGCGAAATGTTAGCAAAACGTACGCGGCTACATACACGTTTTCTAAATAATAAAGTTCCCCCTGCGAGCGCCCTTACGAACCTATTGTGCTGTCTAGGGAAACGTAAAATTAATTGCTTCCTTGATTGGAGATAAGTCATAAATGCCCGCTTTCCAACAATGTCAGCTCCTGTACGATGAAGATCATTCATTTGCTGCTTTAAATAATGTGGTGAGTAGTAATCATCATCATCGAACTTTGCGATAAATTGATATTTCGTTTTGCTGATCGCATAATTTAAGCATCTGCCCAAAGAGACCCTTTCTGGAACTTTGAAGACAGAAATATTTTTATAGCCCCGCACTTTTTTGCGGTATTTTGCCAAGCTCATGCTATCTTTATTTATCACAATTACCAACTCTTTTACCCGAAACAACTGGGTCTTATAATTAGCGATGATGTTATTAAAAAAACGTGGTCGGTTAGTGCAAGTTATAACGGAAACTCCGCCCCGAATGCTGTTTTTATTTTTTCTCATCGCTCACTCCCCCTTTTTCGAAAGTTTGTATACTTTATTCAAACTCCTATAAGAGAGAAAGGTACAAGTTTACATGGACAAAATCACAATTTCTCTTTTGTTAAATAGCGATTCCCTTCGACTCAAGGAATGCCAAGCATGCTGCATGAGGCGCTTCACTCTTTATTGCTTTTCCGATTGTGGCGTTTGACATTGTCTTTGCCTCACTGATGTAGCATGTCTCATTTGGTAAAATATCGAGGTAGATATCTTGTTTCCTTGCTTCTTACACCAATTCACCCATTCGTCTCCAATCGGTAGAATATTGAGGAATAAGTATCCATCCATCGTTTTCTTTCAAATGCCGATGAATCCGGGCTCCCATCCTTTTAGCGCTCCCGCAACCAAGGCATCCAACTCACGTCCTGCTTGCATCCCGTTCCCCTCCCCAATTCCAAAGTCCCTGCTGCCCTTTTGCTGGCACCGGATCAAACGGCTTCACATCCGTCATTTCCCATACAAACCGTCCGTGTTCAAACCATCCGAAGGAATCCTCTTGAAGACAAATCCGTTTCATTTGTCCTTCATCCCCGTTAAAGAGCACTGGCATGCCGCCCTGATGATTCTCTCCGACAGACCAACATTCAGTGATGTTTGCGACAGCAATCACTGCCCCCGTCGGTAAGTTGTCTGCCGTATACCCGTGTTTCTCCAGTACGCTACGGAAAGGCTCTGCGCTGCCTTGTCTTCCGGAAAGAGCAGCATCATATCCAGTTTGATATCGATTAAACCCTTGAGTTGCTCCACCGACATATCCTGTTCCAAGAACTGCTCGGTTGGTATTAATTCGAACTGGTCCACATTCCGCCCGCATAGTTTGCATTCATATACGCCACCAAGGTAATGAGCTAGTTTCTAACACCCACACGTTGGGCAGCACAACCCATCTATCCTGTTCCCCTCCCTGGGTGCAAACGTAATGTTTTGTAAAACGCGCGCCCCCGTAAGTTGGCTATAATCGATTGCATATTTACCATTTTCTTGAAACACATTCTTCATGTAGTTACTTTCCTGAGAGGGTGTTTTTTCATGAGTGCACTTAAGTCGACGTTTATCGGCGCTATTTATTCCGCTCCTTCCCCATTGCCTGGTCAATCGCATCGTTCTAGCTCAAATATTGGTACAGAAGTCCTTCCGCCAGACACAGTTAATTTTCAATGGGTAATAAGTGGAGTTTCTAATCCTAATCAAATTAGTTTTTCTGTCAGTCAAGATGTTAGTGGAGGCAATGATCCTACTCATCTTACTGGAGTAGTTAGCGAGAAAATCACAGATGTTGTTTCTACTCGCTCTCTTTACATTGGGAGTCCCAAGGGTGCACAAGAAAACTTTTTGGTTGAAATCTATGCACTTTCAAGAGCATAAATAATGCTGTTCAATTAGGGTGTCCTTTGGGACACTTCTTTTTTATTTGCAAATGACTATGTTGCATTACATCAAGTAGCACAAAGGTATCGCTCCTATTTAACAAATCGTGTGGGTTGTATCCACACTATTAAGAATTGACTTACCAATATTTGCGATTCGAATATTGTTTTTAGAAACACTCTGCACTCCTCGAAATGACCAGGAATATTATGCTGATTAGATTAGGAAGGAGTGGAAAGCGAATGGTGTATCCTGCTCAGGCTCCAACATCTCCACCCCCAAGCTTCATCCCTCCCAGGCCAACTTACGTCCCTCCGCAACCATCTACCTATCTTGTCGATTGTGTGTACGAAAACACTTATGTTTGGCTCGTAAATGGAGAACAATTTTGGTTTTATCCAACTACCGTTGAGTACAACGGGGTTACGGGCTATCGGTGGAACGGCAGGTCCTGGATGTTTTATGGTATTGATCCAAGATTTATCGATGCCGTTGTATGTTACCCGACTCCTACCCTTTATTAAGGTGTGGGAGTATTACATAATTACCGATTTGTTAAGCGACTGCCTCAAGAGCTGCCTTGCATATCGCTTCTTGTGCTGTCTTTGCATAAATTTCGATATTTCTGTCATATGGATGAGTTTCAAATACCGCAAGGAACCTCATATCCTCTGGAGCTCCTGGAGACTGTGGAAGCACCCCGATGTAGAGATTTTCTGCTATCATCCACGCATCGGCTATGTTGTGGAGTGGGCACCAGTGAGTTGCAACCTCTATTCCATTCTTCCGCCAAGAGTCGAAGAACTTCTGCTTCCCTCCATCGGTTAGGTCAAGCTCTACTTCATGCTTTTCCCATCCCATAACCTTCGTTGCCAGCGTTTCAATGATCTGCTACTCGGTCATTTGGCTGCACCTCCTGTCCTTTCCAGCTCAAATCCTCTCCGCAATCAGGGCATTCTAAAACCACCAACGATGCATGTATTGTAGTTCCTCGCAGTATTACGACCACTTGGCAATCCTCGCACTCAAATTTGTGTCTACCGCTCATCTAATGCCCCTCTGTTTCTCTAAATAACTATTTTGATAAACCCATCGACACCTATCTCTTTCGTTTCAACTCTGGTCAACAAGCTGCCTGCTGGCCTTTTCCCCCTGATACTCCCTGTGTGTTATAATGAATTACAACTAAAAACTATGGGGTGTATTATTGAAGAGACAATTTTTGATGATAGTAAGCGATGTAACCAAACCACAAATGGATAGGGTCACCGAAGTAGTTAAAGAATTTAACGAATTCATAGACTTGATTCCAATTGAGTCTAAATCTGATGGAGGCTTTAGCCTATACATCGATATTCAAAAAGGCGATGTTGCTACAACAATCTCAGATACACGAACATTCCTGAAAAATTGGTTTAAGCCTTTAAAAATAGAATGTGATTCGAATCCACGAGACTTTTAGTAAAAGTCTTTTTTTAATACACATTGTGTAGAACCATATCCCGTCTTGTTCCTAATGCTGATGTACAGTAAGATTTAGGAAAAACCCTTAGGGAGTGGAAAAATGGTCACTTGTTACTTGAAATATGTTATTGATCCATATCAGGTAAGTGTTTTTGAAGAATATGCAAAGATGTGGATACCTCTTGTCAACAAGTTTGGCGGACATCATCATGGCTATTTCCTTCCTCATGAAGGTGCTAATAATATTGCTTATGCCTTATTTAGTTTTCCTAGTTTGGCAGAATATGAAGATTATCGAAAGAAAATACTGGTCGATGTAGATTGCCAACTTGCCTTCTCACTCGCAGAGCAAACAAAGTGCATCATCAGTTACGAGCGAAGTTTCTTGCGTCCGGTGTTTGAATAATTCTCCTTCAACCTTGTCCATCCTTAGATAGGATGGGCTTTTTTATATAATGAGCATTGAGTATCTGGGTACACAGTAACTAAAGTGTTAAATAACGATTTTTCCATGTGATAAAATTTCGATATACCTTTTATGGAGTGAACTTTGAAATGATACAAAAACATGAGGTTATCGACTTATTCTTATCTGCTTGTCCATCCTATAAAGAAAGATGGCTCCATTTTGTTAGTGAAACTTACGACGATAGCGAAGAGCATCTTCCGTATATTGATGTCTCAGATTTCGCCCAACATGTAGATGAGCTTTACCAACAGCAAAAGTTAACCGAGTTCCCAATGATATTTGAGGTTTTAGAAATGCTCCATATCAACGGTGACGACTATGTTAAAGAATTAGCTACAATTGGGTTTCTGGAATCATTGCTAGGTTGTGAAATTTCAAGCTCAATTCAATCTTTTCTGATGCCCATTTCCCTAAAATGGTGGATCTCATTAAATAAATTCATGTCTGGAGAAAATCGTTATGTTGGCGAAGACCAATAATACAACGTACACACTGTGTTAAATTGCTTATTCCTTTCAAAAATGTGATTTAAACTTCAACTAAACTGTAAGCGATCGGATTTCAAATTTTGAAAAAGAACAGGAGTTAATTGAGACGCAGCTAATGGATTTAACTGGGAGGGATGTGCCTATGGGGAACCGCGCTAAAAGACGCCAGCATTTAGAAACGATATTGCGAATTATCAGTTATACTGGTGGTAATCTTGGCGTAGATGTAAGAAAATCTACTATAATAGACATTGGTTCTGAGATGAGGTGAGATAATGAAAACTTTTGGGTACTTCATTACTTTCATACTGAACTTGATAGTAGCTTACTTTATATACGATCAATCCAGCTATGTAAAACCTCTATTACAGTCTATTTTTATCGTGGCCTTAATCGTTATCATGGATTTCATTACGAATAAAAAGAGCAATCAAGTAAAGCACAAATAAAGATATTAGTTAAAGACGCTTGCCTCAAGAAGAAAAAAGGCATCCCCAACTGGAGACACCCTTGGTTTGTTTTTCATCTTGCTACTTAACCCTTGAACCAGCCGCGTACACCAGAATAAATAAGAGCTCCTGCGAATACGACCACCGTGATCAGACCCAATCCATCCACCACCGGGTCCACCCCACTTAGGAAGGAACCGTCCAACGGCGCTTTCAACAATGCGTAGCCACCAAGAAGCCCTCCTACGTTGGAAATCCATTTGTTCATATTACGTCACCTCCCGTCGCAGCGGCCTGTAAGCGTTGCCACTGCGATACTTTACTCTATGTCGGAGGTTGACAAGCGGCTTGTATGGTAGTCCAAGGCGTGTTCACCAAATTACAGAATTTTTCGAGCGAGAAAGCCCACTCCTTTTAGGTGTGGGATGATAGCGAGATTGGAACAGGGGTGTCTTTAGACACGTTAATGTTCCAACGTCTCTTGTGTTTTTGTTGTAGTGAATGATTCAAACTGATACAATCAGTATATGGATAATTATAGAAGAACAGCCACTACCGTATCATTCATTCACTATCATTTTGTTTTTTGTCCGCGATACAGAAAAAAGATATTCCTCCAATCAGATGTAGAAATCAGGTTTAAGGAATTAGTTAAGGATGTTTGCGATGAATTAAAAATAGAGATTATCGCAATCGAAACAGACAAAGACCATACTCATCTTTTTTTAAATGCTTTGCCAACATTCAGTCCTGCTGATATTATGGCAAAAATCAAAGGGGTCACATCTAAAAAATTAAGAGAGGAGTTTAAACATCTAGCGCATTTGCCTTCTCTTTGGACACGTTCCTATTTTGTAAGTACGGCAGGGAATGTTTCCAGCGAAACGATTAAAAGATATGTTGAACAGCAAAAGACAAGGGGGTGAATACATGCAAGCGTTAACCGTTAAGATTCGTATATTTCCTGCTCAACCAGATATTCTTCGTCATTTAGGAAAGGAATATATTCGTGTAGTCAATCTGCTCACGGAACAAGCTGAACAACTTAGTTCGTTTCCAAAGACAACGACAAAAAATGTTGAAACGATTCTACCATCAGCCGTCTGTAACCAATCCATACGTGATGCTAAGAGTGTTTTTCGTAAAAGTAAGAAACTTGGTGGTCGTCCAATTCTTAAGAAACCTGTATATTTCGTCAATAATCAAAACTACACGGTATCTGAAAATACAGTTGCTTTCCCTATCGTTGTAGATGGAAAGACGAAGAAAACTGCGTTTCGTGCTGCGATGACTAGCCGAGACAGGGAATTGTTAAGCAAAGGAAAATTTGGATTGATGCGTATCATTGAAAAGTCAGGGAAATGGTACGCTCAAATTTCCGTAGAAGTGCCTACAAGCGTAACAATCAACAAAAACGTCATGGGTATAGATCTTGGTTTGAAAGTTCCTGCTGTTGCAGTAACTTCTACGGGTAAGACTTGTTTCTTTGGGAAAGGAAGACAGAACAAGTACATACGAAGAAAGCACCAACAGCGTAGACGCAAATTAGGCAAACTCAAAAAACTGTCTACCATTCGGAGGCTAGGCAATAAAGAGCAACGTTGGATGAAAGATCAAAACCACAAGATCAGTCGTCAAATTGTCAATACAGCTATTCAGGAAGGTGTATCAATCATAAAGCTTGAACGACTAGAGAATATTCGCAAGACGGCAAGAACAAGCCGTAAAAACGCAAAGAACCTGCATAGTTGGACTTTCTATCAACTTCAACAATTTATCTCCTACAAAGCAAATCTTGCTGGCATACAAGTTGTGGAGGTCAATCCCGCCTACACTTCTCAATCTTGTCCTGCCTGTAGAGAGAAGAACAAAGCGAAAGACAGAATGTACGAATGTTCATGCGGATTCCATGGGCATCGTGATCGGGTTGGAGCCATCAATATCATGCGCCAACCTGTGGCAGATGGTAACAGTCTGTCAGCCTAAGATGCTATACGCACTGTCTTAGGATGGGCTGATGAGACAGTCCTAAACTTGGGGGAACTACGGATAGCAGAAATGCACTTTCGACTACCACCCAAGAATCCCACTGATACCGAAGGTGTCAGCTTGCGGCTTTAGCCGTGGGAGTCTCAAAATTGGGCAATGTCTATCTTTTTACGCTAAAATAGAGGTCGAACAGATGTAAGGATATGCGAAAAAAGGAGTGACGCACTCATGAAGCTGTTTTTGATGCTTGGCAGTATCAGTGGATTCCTTTCGGTTGCGTTGGGAGCATTCGGAGCACATGCACTGAAGGAAAAATTGGACGAATATTCGCTGGGCATTTTCCATACGGGCGTGACCTATCAGACAACACATGCACTGGCTCTGGTGCTGGTTGCTCTGTTGCTCAAATGGTACCCGGATTCTTCTGGCCTCGTTTGGGCAGGCTGGTGCTTTACAGCCGGAACGTTGATCTTCTCCGGCAGTCTCTACACGCTGGCGATGACCGGTATTAAGGTTCTCGGTGCGATTACGCCGATTGGCGGAGTTTTGTTCCTTGCTGGCTGGGCGTTGCTTGCGATTCATGCATGGAAAACCGTATCGTAAACGAAAGAGTTCATATGCTTGCAAAAGGTTGGGATATTGCCCAGCCTTTTTTCTATGCAAAAAATCGAAAACCAGTTGTGTCGATTCTCTAATGCCTGGCGTCTAATTCTGTTGAAGAAGGGAGGGAGAAAATGGAATCCACATCTTTTGATGAGAAGTACTGGATTTCGCGTGCCAAAGAAAATCGAGAGGACTTTGCTCCTATTTATGATCATTATGTAAAGCGAATTTACCGTTATTTTTCATTCAAAGTGGGGAAAACGCTAGTGGAGGATCTGACACAGCAAACCTTTTTAAAAGCAATGAGTCGGCTCGATAGCTTTCGGGAAGAGTCGCTTTTTTCCACCTGGCTGTTTCAAATTGCCAAGTACACGCTCATGGACGAACAACGCAAGCAAAAGCGACGTCCGAGAGAATGGGAGCTCGGTTCTCTATCTGCCAATTCGTCTGCCTGCTATGCAGAGCAAGCAACCACTCAACTCGATTTAACCTCTGCCCTACAGCAAATCAATGAGATCGAACGGGAAATTATCATGCTTAGATTTTTCGGTGAATGTACCTTTGCCGAGATCGCACAAATCATGCAAATGGGCGAAAGTGCCGTAAAAAATCGCATGTATCGCGCCTTAGAAAAGGTAAAAGGAAATCTACGAGGATCGGAGGATTCTTATGAAGCGCAATTCAGACGAGATTGTTTCTGAACAAATCGAGAGCTTTTCCAAGTGGCTGGAGGCGCCTCACTCGGAGTTGAGCAGCGGGGCTCTGGCCTATGACGCATCTGAGCTTATTGACATCGTCCAACAGCTTGAACGAGAAAACGGAATGCACACCCCGGACGAAGAAACCGTAGCACGGATCAGAAGCAATTTATTCGTAACCATGCCACAAGAGCAGTCATCGGGTCCCCGTATCCGCATGAAAAGGATTTTCATGGCCTCTGCAAGCGTTGCGTCTTTCCTGCTTTTCACCCTCCTGACGCTCGGATTTTCCTCACCCACATGGGCAGAAAAGCTGAAGCATATACCGGTCATCAGCTCTGTCTTTGAACTGTTTCAAGAAGATGCTCTACAAATCGCCAACGAAAAAGGGCTAATTACCGCAGTCAACCAAAGCACAGTGGTCAATGGCATTACGATCACGGTCAACGAAGTATTTTACGATGGGATACAATTGGGTATTGGCTATTTGATTCAGATGCCCGAATCGACCAAAAAAGCAGCCGCCAAGGAAATCGCAGAAAGAATCGTACTAAAGGATTTTACCTCGGCTGAGCCCATCGATAGCACCGGAGCAGGCTGGAGCAGTGAGGTCAAACAGATGGAGGATTATTTGTTCGCAGGTGTTACTACCATTACCCTCAATGGAACTTGGCCCGATCAGTTTACGATGCAGGCGCAGTTATATGACTATCAAAATGCACAAAGCACATGGAACCTGAAACTTCCTGTTGTAAAGCAGTTTGCGAAGATTGACAGCAAGACCCTCACGCCTAACATCAGCCAAACCTTGCGGAGTAATTTTGCATTTCAAGTCAAAGAGGTTACACTCACGCCGGTATCCACAACGGTTGTACTAAAAGAAATTCCGCCTGACGACAAGCTATATGAGCCTTCGTATACTCTCCTCGATCCCAATGGAAAGGAAATTCGTATTGAGGAGGAAAGCACTGATTACGACGAGAATGGGATTTCGCGAAAATTTATCGTTTCCTTCAAGGAAAAACCCGCGTACATCCAATTAATCCCGCATATGAGCGGAGAAGCAGAACCGGATAAAGCAGTAAAAATTTCGTTACAGTAAAGGAGATCGACCATGAAAATACAACCTTTTCAAGCAATCGGCAGTTTATTGTTGGCAGCTGTTATCGGTTTGACAGGAGTCGCGACTGTAAGTTCGGGGCATACTCCCGCCGCGCAGCCAAGTGATGCAAGTAAGCAGGAATCAATACCTACTCTTGTAGAAGCCAGTTTTCAAAAGCTACTTGAAGTGGAGCCCTCACTGAAAACGTGGAAACTCATGGGGATGCATAAGTCTCCCATATCAATATCAGGAGACATTCGGGGAGTATGGACGTTTACCTTGCACGAGACAGGGAATGCAACGGATAAAGGGAAACGTTTTGCCGAAATGCAATTCGACAGTACGACAGGCATTTTGCTGCACTATCACGGTGGTCCCTTTCCCGTAGCGAAAGTAGCGACCCGCCAAAAGGATTACTACCTAAAACGTGGTCAAGAGCTTATGAACCAAATACTTGGCAGCGAAAATACGAAGCAGTTTAAAACCGTTAGCAACCAATTCATTGAAACAGGAGATACGAACGGATTTACACGAGAGCTAGGCGGGATTACTTTTAAAGCCGAGAAAGAGCAAATTGAACTAACCATTGACTCAGACGGCCGCCTGGAGCAATACCATCGCGTTCGTCTTTCTCCCCAGAAAAAGTAATCCAAAACTCGTTCAGACACCAGCTACAATGGTGTCTGTTTTTTCTTCCTGACACCCTCCATGGACGATCGCCATATGCTGTAGAGTTAGCAATTACCCCACTCACAAGGAGAGGAAATCATGACAAAGCCCTCCTATACCCGCCCCTCGTACTTTTTTGGCGGAATACCAGATGTCTACATGCAGATGGGGTACTATCCGTTTCCCACTCCTTCTGCTACGGAACAGCTGAGTCGGAGTGTTCACATTCCGTATGCGATGTCGATGGCGGATCAATGTAAATACTTCATGGGACAGTCGGAAAAAATAATCGTGGGCGATGGGGCTATCGGGATTGCTGCCTTGTCGAATCCCTTACGCTCCAGTGTTCATTTATTTGTCCATCACTGGATGATCACCAATCCATCCCCGCACCCGATAGAAGCACATTTCTTGTTTGGCAAAGCCTCCTCAATCACAGGTACGACTCTCTCACGTCAAGTGACTTCTGGTTATGTTCAACTCCCTGCTTGTCCAGCCGCCCAAGGGCAAATTTTACATGGCACTGGTATGACAGATACCTTTTCTGATCACATTCATACTGCCACACGAATCATTCCGGCGTCCTCTACCGTTGAGGCGACCCCTAGCGGACAGTGGATTCTCGGACCTGGCATGTCACTCATCGTTCGCGTTCCAAACGCAGGTGAGAAGACATCCTTCTCCTTTTCAATAGACTGGTGGGAACAACCCGTATATGGGTAGCTCTCGCCGGAATCCTTGGCGGACAAGTCTAACCGCAACAAAAAAGGGAACCCCCAAAGGAGTTCCCTGTCATTTCACTTTGTATTTTTCCTATACCATGTTGAAAAGCCAATTTTCACGTGTTAAAATGAGAATTGGTCTGTTGGTTAATCGATCATATGTAACTATTTTATCTCCAATATAATAGTATCACATTCACTTTCGATTGTCAAACCTTCAGGCCAAAAATGGGGAACGAAAAAGGAGCGGTACCATGAGCGTGACTGATCAAGATCGGCAAAACGAACAACAACGTGTTGAACAAGTCATCTCAGAGATAAAGAACCGAATAGATGACCTGAAAGAGCATGTGAATGTCGTGAGCGAGGATATCATCGGCATTCGCAAGCATTTTTGGGACGACGTGACAGTCAACTTCGAGGATGCCATTGAAGCTGTCGAGACTTACGCCAGTATCAAGCAGCAAGCGGAGGTCCTGTCCGAGCGTGAACGCATCCATCGCCATGCCCAAAATCAGTTGCGTACGCTACAGCGATTGTTGCAATCTCCCTATTTTGGCAGGATTGATTTTCAAGAAGAGCTGGAATCGAAGCCAGAAGCCATCTACCTTGGCATTGCTTCTTTGCTGGATAAAAACGACGAGGAATTTCTCGTTTACGACTGGCGCGCTCCGATCTCCAGTCTGTATTATGACTACTCGCCGGGGCCAGCCGAGTACAATACTCCAGGCGGTAGCGTAAATGGAGAGATTACGTGCAAAAGACAATACATCATTCGCGACGGCAAATTGCTGCACCTGTTCGATACGGGCGTGACGATTGGCGACGAGCTGCTTCAGGAGGTACTCGGCAAACAGGCTGACTCGCAGATGAAAAGCATCGTTGCCACGATCCAACGGGACCAAAACCGCATCATCCGCAATGAACGCAGCCGACTCGTCATCGTCTCTGGAGCCGCCGGTAGCGGAAAAACGTCTGCGGCACTGCAACGAATCGCTTATTTGTTATACCGTTATCGCAAAACATTGACCGCAGAGCAAATCGTCTTGTTTTCGCCCAACTCTTTGTTTAACAGCTACGTCTCGACCGTTCTTCCTGAGCTCGGCGAGGAAAATATGCAGCAAACGACTTTTCAGGAATACGCGGAGCATCGTCTCGGTGACGACTTCCAACTGGAAAATCCGCTTGAACAGATGGAGTATGTACTGACAGCAAGTGATCAGTCTGGATATGAGGCGCGGCTGGAAGGGATCCGTTTCAAATCAAGCTCCTTGTTTTTGCAGGCCATGGATGAATACGCGAATAGCTTGAAACAAGCTGGAATTATGTTTCTCCCTGTTACATTTAGGGACCAGACACTAATCAGTGCGGCTCACATCCATGAATTGTTTTATTCTCTCGATACGAATCTGCCTATCCCCAATCGGATGGTACTCGTTGCAAAATCACTTCTGACAGAGCTAAAAAAAATGGAACAGCGCGAACGATCAAAGCCATGGGTAGAAGATGAAATGGAGCTGCTTGACCGAGATTCGTATGTAGCTGCCTATCAATCGCTGCGCCGCAAAAAGCAGTTTCGGGAGGATACCTTCGATGACTTCGAACGCGAGCAGGAGCTCTTAGCCACATGGATCGTCAAAAAACAGTTTCAGCCTCTGCGCGATTTTATCCGGGAGCTCCAATTTATTGATACTCGCGCTATTTACCGCCAGCTCTTTTTATCACCTGACTTGCTCGGGACGCTTGCGCCAAGCACTCTCCAACACGATGTATTAGACAAGTGGCCAGCAGTGTGCGAACAGACAGCAGAGCGTTTAGAGCAACAGTATTTGGCATGTGAAGACATCCCTCCTTATTTGTATTTGCAGGAACGATTGGAGGGCAAGCAGACGAACAACCTCGTCCGTCATGTCTTTCTCGATGAAGCCCAAGACTACTCCGCCTTTCAGTTCGCTCTCATCAAGAGCTTGTTTCCCCGTGCCAAAATGACCGTGCTGGGAGACTGGAATCAGGCGATTTACGCCCATGCGTATCACCAAAATAGCTTTGATGCTGTCACATCCCTGTTTGAGCACGAAGAGACGGAGACCTTCGTCCTGACCAAAAGCTACCGCTCCACCTATCCCATCGTCTTGTTTACGCGGCAACTATTGCGAAACGGGAAGATGATTGAGCCTTTTATGCGCGATGGTCGCTTGCCAACTCTAACCAAAGTGACATCCCCTCAGGCTCATACCGATCAAATCGAAGCACGCATACGTGAGCTCACTGATCGTGGTCATCAGACGATCGCTGTTATCACAAAAACGCTAGAGGAAGCTCAAATCGTTCATGACGCTTTGCAAGAGAGATTGCCGATTCGCTTGATCAAGCCCGCTACTCTTTCCTTTGAGAAAGGAATCTTGATCATTCCCTCTTACTTGGCAAAAGGAGTCGAGTTCGATGCGGTCATCCTTTATGATGCTTCCGCTACATGCTATGGCGAAGAAAGTGAACGCAAGCTTTTTTACACGGCATGTACACGTGCCATGCATGAGCTGCACCTTTACTATTCGGATGAAAAAAGTCCATTTATAGATAACGTTTCTCCTGAGTATTACGAGCTGTTTGTTTAAAAAAAGAGATCCAGCTGACCGCTTACTTGTTCAGCCGGATCTTTTTTTCACCTTTTTAGACCTACACAAATTGTGACAAGCAACAGGATCAAATCCATCTCATAACCGCCCACAAAGCCTTTCGCCCATTTCACTGTCACAATCGCACCTGCCATGATCGCAGCTAATCCCCATGCGGCATATCTCGCCCCAACTCCAATGATCAGCGCGAGGCCGCCGAGTAGTTCTACGATCAACACCAGATACGCCAGCCACCCCGGCAAGCCGAGATCACCAAACGTCGTCACAACATTAACCATCCCTTTTTGCAGTTTGGCTATGCCATGGATGAAAAACAAGATTCCCGTCACGATTCGTAATAAAGAAAACGCTTTTTCGTAAGCCATCTTCTCTTATTCTCCCTCCCCTCCACCACTACCATATGCCCACTTGCGTACAATCAGTCTTGTGCTCTTCGACGGGACAACAGCTCAAAGCTTTGGTGCTTGCAACGAGGGCAGCCGCGTTTTTTCAATTGTTCGATCGTCACTATTTTTGCCTGTGCCCCTACCTGGATCGATCTTTTGCAACGTTTGCATTGATACTCACGCTTGGAAGGAGTCTTTTCACCTGTGTACAGCGACTCCAGAAATGGATGTTTGATCGTCGGAGTCGTCAGCTCTGTTGTGGTAAGCACGATCATCTGTCCCTTGTTTCCAATCATTTGCGCCGCTTCGTATTCATTGAAATGACTGAGCACCTCTCGTACGGTCAAGCCTGCCAGCACGAACTCCCGTTGCATATTTAGCGTAAAATCAGGTGATTTATGCGCGAAGGACAGGAAGATGGACAGTCCTTTTTGCTTTTGCAGCCCACTGATTCCGCGGGATAAAAACAGAGCCATTCCTTGCAGCGTGTAAGGTGGATCAGTAAAAAAGCAATCGTACCCACCCTGTAGCTTCTTCGGCAGCGGCTGCCGCAAATCAGCCTGATGGCAGGCAACGGTCAATGCTTTTTGCTTGGACACCTCCGTAATGTACTGAAGAAAACGTTCATCGATATCGACTACGTCAATTTGCTCTGGACGTTGTTGATTCCCTGGAAACAAGCGCTTGAGCAAAAGTCCCAGCGAGATGCTGACCAAATCATCATCCCCGACACATAATATTTTTTTGCCCACCAAGCTCTGATGCCGCAAGCATAAGATTGCCCTGCGCAGGCTCGTCTCGACTGTGCATTTGGACTGATCGATCTGTACATCGACTTGCGGACGCCCAGCAAAAATCATCTCCATCTCCGCCTGCAGGTCAGCCAGCTCGGTTTTCCAAGCTTCGTCGTCTCTCATCAGCTTTTCGTACAGCTCTCGATCCAGTCCACCATACCCAAGCTTTTGCTCAATGAACGCTTCCCCTTCTGCGGTGCATCTCACCCCGCTCCCCTGCTGTATGGCACCTGCCTTAATCAGCTCTTTTTTGATCGCAGTCGCCACAGGTACAGGCAAGAGTACTTTTCTTGCCAACTCTTTCGTAGGCAAATCCGGATGAAAATAACATGCAAGCAGAAACTGTTCGATCACTTGTTGTCCTTCTTGTAAACGCACTTGTTTATAGGTGTCTTCGATATAATTTTTCAAGTAGAATACCTCTTTTCAAAAGGGATGGACCCATCGATGCATGCAAAAAGGCAGAGCATGAACATTCGTTCATCTCCGCCTTGAGGGCATACGTTCGCTACGTGCGCGTGGATAGTCCCGCAAAAAAAACCGTGCGTAAGAGCACGGTTCCCGTAGTCGAGCAAATGGGTAGATGGATGACCGTAAGTTCTTAACTAATCAAGGCCTCCTCTGTTCCATAGCAAATAAACTCACATGACATGAGATTTTTGCCAAAAACAATGGGAGTACCCTATCCAGTTGCTTAGTTAAGAACACACACCGACATCAAAACGTCCCCTTTTGAAAAAGATACTTTCCATTATACGGCAATATCAATCAATCGGCAAGAAGCTACATGGCAGTCTCTACAATCGCATTTCTAGGCTGCTTCCGCTGTTCATGCATTCTGCGTCCCAGCCAATAAAAGATCAAGCTAACCAGCGCCAATACTCCCATGACCCCAAACATCACGGGGCCACCATATGCTGTGAGCACCATACCACCTGCCCATGGACCAAGGAAGCTGCCGAGCATGGTTGCGCTTTGTGCCCCATAGTAAGTCCCTCTCATATTCGCGGGACTGATCTCATCGATTTGCGCATACTCCGCTGGTATGATCAAGATTTCCCCGAGCGTAAAAACGATCATCGCTGTAATAAACCAAACCCAATTTGACGAAAAAGCAAAACCAACTTCTCCTATGGCCATCAATACAGCACCGCCTGCTATCCTCGCAAACAAGGAATAACGCTCAACCAGCCTCGTTACTGGAATTTGCAAAAGCAAGACGGTAAATCCGTTGACGCTCATCAAGGTTCCAAACAAGGCGACACCCTCCGAAAAGTTTTCCCGCAAGTATTGGGAGAGTGTAACAGACATCTGACCGTACACCGTCACTAACAGGATTCCGCCTGTGACAAAGGTAAGAAGGACGACATCCCTTCTGAGCACTTGCCAGATCTCACCTAAACTGGCTCGCTCCACCTCTCCGTTCTCCCCACTGTTATCGGTGACGCCACATCTCCGACATGCCACTACTAAAATGACGGCAAAGCTCACCAAGGATACCCCAGTCAGAACAAACGCCAGATTGCTGCCGGAAATCCCCCAAAAAGCACCGAGCATAGGACCAATCGCGAAGCCCAGATTGCTCGCAAGATAGCGATTCGAGAACACACGAAAACGTTTTTGCTCGGGCGTCAAGTCGCCCATCAACGCTTTTGAAACCGTCGCAAAAATCGATGCCGCCAATCCCATAACCATGCTGATTACCAATAAACCGATCGGATGTGCTAGTGTAATGAAGCCGATCATCGAGCACGCCATAGCAAGCAAAGAAAAAAACATCAGCTTTTGTCTGCCAAACAAATCTGAGAGAATCCCACCAACAAATCCCCCTACTGTTCCAGCCAAAGGACCTGCCCCGATAATCAGTCCAATATAGGCGTGGGAGAGCTTCGTCGTTTCACCGAGATAGATAGCCAAAAAAGGGATACTCATCGATTGGGTGAGCTGAACGAACACCGTCCCTGCCATCAACAGATGAACAATCGGATGATACGCCTCCAACACTTGCCTCATTTTGCTCATACTGATTCAACCTACCCTCTCAACAAAATCATGCTATTTCCGTAAGCAAAATCACTCTGATGCATGGAAGAAGGAACGAAGCAAGACCGGGAGACGCTCGACAAAGGCTTCTCGCAGACTGTAGTAGGAAATCGTCGTACTTCCTGTGTAGTGAGCACGAATCAGCCCCGCTCTGCGCAACGCCGTTACATGATGATGGACGGTGCTTTTTGCCAAAGATACTTGCTTCTGTAATTCACCGAGCGTGCACGTCTTTTTTGCCAGACAGCGCAAAATTTGCAGGCGCTTTTCATCTGCCAGACACTGTGTGATAGGCAACAGCTCCAAGAGTGGCTGTGGTTTGGTCGTTGCCGCATCTTTGACAGGGTACATGCAAGTGGCAAGCCCCCGATAAAAGTCGAGAACAGAAGAATGGGCACAATGATATTGCGGGATCAGTACAACCTCCCGCAAATCTGCCATCGGCTCAATCCAGATACCGTTTGTAACATGATCGACCAAGTCGATTGGAGGCGTTTCTTTGGCGCGGGCCGTCAGCTCATCGGCGCTCCGTTGCAGACTCTCCAAAATGCGTGGGTCCATCTTCGAAAAATAATGCTCATTCCACCGGGTAAGCAACGATAGGCTGCGATCACGGATTTCTCCCAAGTTCAGCGGGATTGTCTCCACCCACGGCGCGAGGCGCTCATAAATTTCACCGGGAGGAATGCTTTCCAGCCACCCAAGAAATTTTTCGACGGATTTGGTCTGGGGCGATTGCGCTACAAGCAGCACCAAGCGGTGGAGTACCTCCCAACGTTCGTCTGCGAGTTCATCTGCAAAAGACGCCGGGAGCTTTTGTTTTGTTTCCTCTAACCAAGCCGTACCAAGCAAACTATGCTTGCGGTCTTTCTCGTAAATGTAAGTGTAGAGGCTAATGATACATTCATACGCAGGAGACCATTCCACTCTGATCGAATATAAGTTATTCATTCTATCACCATCGAACGTTTAGTTTTTTTCAGTGTATCATTCTTGTTGGATTTTGCATAGCGCCATTTCGTTAGAATAGCTTTAAAGGTCCTTAATGGGGTCAACATAGTGGAGGAGAAGAAAAAGCACAGTTCTCTTCGACTCTGACACGCCTGCAGGGGGGATTCACTGTCCGTCTCCACTTTCAAAAGGGGACCGTCGAGCCAAAGCCACCCTACGGGCGGATGTATCTCATGGAAGAAGTGTTCGACAAGCGTGGTCCCCTTTTGAAAGTTCCAACTGGGGAGGCGTTGTCAAGGTCTACGATCCCTGTGCTTTTTCTTCTTACCAGCTTTGTTGGTTTATCGATACCACTTAAACCTTTGGCAAAAAAAAAACGCTATCTAGGCATTTTCAAGGGGGGAGCAGAAAGTTTTACTGAAACAATGCAAGAAGCAGACGCTGAGGCTCCTTGTTCACACAAAAAAAGTAAGCCCCCAGTTTCACTAACTGACGAGGCTTACCTATACTAGCTTCCCTTATACAAACGGTGGGTCCCACGCTTTTTTTCGCCAACCTAACCGATGATCAACGACGTTCAAATCACGATCCAAGACAACATCTACGCCAAATGGCAGCTTGCGGTTGTACCAAAAGCGCACATCGCTCCACGTGACTTCATAACCGTCGGCAATTTCCTTCCACGTGACGTGGATTCGTTGAGCAAATCCGAGAAAAGCACGAACGCCATCCACACCGACAGTAGCCTGGATGATCGCATCACGCTGTTGCTTCGGATATACATCCTCCAGTATCACACGCGTATACTCGATTCTCCCTGTGTAAAACAGTTCCTCCGTCTCAACGACGAATCTCCAGTGAAATGGATGTATGCTCGGGAACACATGGGATATGCCCCTTGTTTCCAATGCCCTTACTACCCGTTTGACGTTACGGTGATGCTGCCAAGCCCGCACGCCAATATACACGAGCGTCATGGCATATGCAACCGGAAATAACACGCTAGGATCTCCTCTAAAAGCAATCCACCAGATCGCGGCTGCCAGATGAACCGCGAACACCAGTGGCTCAAAAATCGCGAGCACATCCAAATGCACCCAACGCTTGCTAATAGGACGAATACATTGGACTCCATAGGCGTTTAGCATATCGAGAAAAACATGCAGCACAACAGCTAACAGCGTCCAACCGTACAAAATACCGAACTGCCCCATGAGCCCAAACCCCCAGGAAAGAGAAAGGCTGATGATGAGGGGCCACAGAAATAAGGCGGGAATCGAATGCGTAATTCCTCGATGAAAGCGAATGTAAAAAGAAATACCGCGAAGTCTGGCCACAGTGTCGAAATCCGGGGCATGAGAACCCACTACCGTTGCGATCATCAGCGCCTGTGCAAGCGCCGGATCATTCGCCACTGCCGGCGTGATATGAGCTAACCCCGCCAGTGTGACACCCAACAAAAGATGACTGCCAGTGTCCATTACGATGCCTCCCTTTACAAGTACTCCCTTCCCTTTTACTGTACGAAAAAATAGCGAGGATTCGATAAACCGCAGGTAAATGTTATCCGAAGATTTCTTCTGCAATGTTAACAATCTCTCCACGAAAAAAGCAGCCTGTCAGAATAGTGACAGACTGCTTGGAACTAATTTATTCGTACATTTATGCTTCTTCTGTCAGGCGCAGGAATTCGTCGATGTCTGCCACAGCCAGGTCAACAGCTTTTTGCCAGAACTCAACTGTTGTCATATCCTCGCCGAGATGCTTCTTCGCCAAGTCTTCCACCATCAGGCGGCCTGTATCTTGGAGCAGTGCATCGTATTTCGGCGCGAAGCTCTCCCCTTCTTCAAGCGCACGTGCATAGACACTCATGCTGAACAAGTACCCGAATGTGTACGGGAAGTTGTAGAACGGGTACGACGTGATATAGAAATGCAGCTTGGATGCCCAGAAATGCGGCTCGTAATCTGCCAAAGCGCCGTTGTACGCTTGCTTTTGCGCGTCTTCCATGAGTCGGTCGAGATCAGCCGCGCTCACGAGACCTTCTTTGCGCTTCTCATAGAAGTTTTTCTCGAAAATAAAGCGAGCGTGGATGTTCATGAAAAACGCGACGATGGATTGCAGCTTATCTTCCAAGAGCACCAGTTTTTCATCATCATTGGCTGCATTTTTCACAGCAGCGTCAGCGAGGATCATCTCTGCGAAGGTCGATGCTGTTTCCGCTACGTTCATCGCGTAGTTTTGGTTAAGGGCTGGCAAATCCCACATGACTTGCTGATGATACGCATGCCCCAGCTCATGTGCCAGTGTGGATACATTACTTGCGCTTCCCGCATACGTCATGAACACGCGCGACTGCTTGCTGACTGGGAAGCTCGTGCAGAATCCGCCTGGGCGCTTGCCAGGACGATCCTCTGCCTCGATCCAGCCCTCATCGAATGCCTTTTGCGCAAACTCAGCCATGCTCGGATTGAAACGGTTGAAGTGCTCAACGATCAGGGCAGCTGCTTCATCGTAGGACACTTCTTTATGTACATTCCCGACCGGAGCTCCTACATCGTACCAGCTCAGCTTGTCTACACCGAGCAGCTTTGCCTTGCGCTCCAGGTAGGCAACCAGACGATCTTTGCGATTGTCGATGGCCTGCCACATCGCGTCGAGCGTTTTTTCCTGCATCCGTCCAATATCCAGTGGCTCGCGCAGGACGGAATCCCAGCCACGATGACGGTACAGAGAGAGACGGAAACCACCCAAGTGATTCAGCGCTTGTGCGCACAGCTCCGTTTCCTTGCCCCAAGCTTCATTCCACTTTTCAAAAACATGGGAACGCACAGCACGGTCAGGACTGCTCATCAGGTTAGAAGCTTGCCCCACGGACAGCTGCTTCGTCTCTCCATTGACCTCAACCTCAATGCTCATACGTCCAACGACCGCATTGTACAAGTCTTGCCAAGCATGATAGCCGTCTACAGCTAAATCGTTTGCCAGCACTTCTTGTTCAGGCGACAGCTTTTCCTGTGCACGGCGACGGCGCTCATTCAGCACAAAAGCAAGCGATTGCAATTCTTCGTCTGCCAACAAATTCTCCCATGCAGCCTCGTCGATAGCCAGCAGCTGTTCTTCCCATCGCGTCAACACTGCACCAAACGCAGCCGAGATGCTTTTTACACGCCCACCCATCAGCTTGGCAGGCTCATCCTTTACATTTTGAGCAGTCAGGCAGGAAATGAATGCACCTGCTTGTCTCACTCGCACGGCAATGCTTTGAACTTGAGCGACAACTTCTTTGAAAGCGGCTGTTTCATGCAAACCAGCGCCAGATTGCTCGAAACGCGCTTTCAGGTTCGCAATATCCCCTTCCACTGTCACTAAAAACGCCCGAAAATCCTCTGATTCACTGCCACCAGGAAAAATCACATCCATATCCCAGCGTTGCGGCAATGCTTTTGTCATATGTACCCCTCCTCAAAAAACTCCTTCGATAAAAATATTTCTATAATAAGGTAGCTATTCCCTCCCCATTTATTCATATCGTTAGAAAAGCGACTGCCATGTAAGCAGTCGCTAGCTTTTCACACCTATTGAACAGGGATCGAAAACGTCTCCCCTTGTTTTTCAACAACGATCCTGTTCCTCTCGTCCCCCGCTGCTGCCAATAGACGCTCGAACGGCTCATCAACTGGCTCACGCGAGAGCACAAACGTATTCCAATGAATAGGCACCAGCCACTTGGCTTTGGTCTCCTTGAACATTTGCCACGCTTGCTCAGGCGTACAATGCGCCGCCTGATACGAGTCTGGCTTGTAGGCGCCAATCGGCATGAATACCAGATCGATCGGCCCGAATTGCTTCGGCAAATTTTCCATGGAGATATATGCGGTATCGCCTGGATAGAGGATGCGCACACCATTTTTCTCAATCATATAGCCGTTGTAGCCATACTCATGATTCCATGGAAAACGGTTGCCCCAATGTCGGACAGGAATCGCCGTAATCGTCAGTCCTTCTTTGGTTGTAACGGCTTCACCTGGCTGCATTTCCTCATACGAACCAAAAGGCATATGCTTGAACAGTTTGCTCGTCTGGTGCGCTGTAATGACATGTGTGGATCGATTCGCTATTTTCTGCAAGGTTGGCAGATCAACATGATCCAAATGGGCATGCGATAGCAAAATGATATCTACCTCGCCAAGTTCAGAAAAGTCGAGGGCAGGAGGTGTAAAGCGCTTGGGACCAAAATGGACACCTGCTAGCTTAATCCCCAGCTTCTCGCCCAAAACCGGATCTGTCAGTATTTTCGTACCAAACATATTCAACAGAATCGTCGAGTGGCCGATCCATGTAAATGTAACCTCATCGTGACTCCAGTCGGCAGGCATTGGTTTTTTCGTATCCAGATGACGAAACTCCGGCTTCGGAAGCTGTCCCATATGGTACCAGTAGCGGTAAGCCACATAGCCAATCAATCCGAGTGTGAGTACCCCCACTATGGAGCCTACCCATGTAAAAAAGTTGAGCATCAGACAACTCCCTTATCTAACTGTGATTTCCCCATTATAGCAAAAGGCATCATTGCTGTAGCAAGCCTAAAAAAGCGGCAAACTGCTTTTTACGATTGCTTACTTCCTCCTGCCGGGCTTGCTATAATTGCTAGAGAAAAACGTAGAGAATCGAGGAGAAACCCATGATCCTGCACAAGGGAGAAGTCCTGTTTCGACAAGGCGAAGCTGGACCGCTCTACCATCTGAAGAGCGGTCTGTTAAAAATCGTTCGGGTACATGCAGACGGAGCATTGACGCTGGTCAACATCATCGTGCCAGATGAGATCATTCCGCATCATTCGTTGATGAGCCCGAATCCCTATTACGGGACAGCAATCGCTCTCGTGACCTGTGAGATCGAAGTGCTGTCTGCCCCGGATTGGTATCGCCATCTGGATGACCATCCTGAAAAGTGTCGTGATATCGCACTACAGCTGCAAGGGAAGCTGAGGATGATGCAGCAGCGTATCGACCAATTGACCGAAGTCTCTCCTGCTGAAAAGCTTCGCAAGCTCCAGCTTTGGCTTCAGACATTCATTCCTGTCGCCTCGCTTTCGGAGTTGCTGACTCAGGATGAAATCGGTCAACTCATCGGACTTCGCCGCGAAACGGTAAATCGACTCCTGCGCGCTCAAGCTGCGAATCGCGAGTAAGCATACGCTTTTTTCGTAGTTGCCTTTATGCCAAGGTCGCTGCCGGACCAAAAAACTCAAAATGAATATCTTCTGCTGGCACTCCCCATTCCAACAGAGCACCGTTGATCGTCTTCATGAATGGAATTGGACCACAGAAATAGTAGCTCGCCTCTTTTGTATCAATGACCTTTTGCAGCCATGGCAAGTCGATATATCCTTCTTTCTGGAAAGCACCGTTCAATCGATCCTGTTCGGTCGGCTGTGTATAGCACCAGTGAACAGAAAGCTGCGGATGTTTTGCGGCCAACTCCTCTACTGCTTGCTTCATGGCATGCACATTTCCGTTTTTGGCTGCGTGAATGAAGGTGATCGGACGGGCTGTTCCCGATTTGATCAGTGTGTTCAGCATGCTGATCATTGGGGTCAATCCTACACCACCACTGAGCAGTACAACCGGACGGCTGTCCTCTTGCTGCAAGGTAAAATCTCCAGCCGGAGCAGACAACTGCAGACTATCTCCTTCCTTCACTTCCTCTGACAAATAAACGGATACTTTTCCTGCTGGCTTATCCTGCATCGCGTCCTCGCGTTTGACAGAAATGCGGTAGTACGCATTCCCTGGTGCATCAGAGAGACTGTATTGGCGAATATGCGTAAATTGCTCGCCCGGTAATTCTACCTTGATGCTGACATACTGTCCTGGCTCATAGCTGGAGATCGGTTGACCATCCGCCGGAACCAGATAAAAGGAAGTGATTACGTCGCTTTCCTTCACCTTGCGTTGGACGATAAACTCTCTGAAATCTACCCATCCTCCAGGCTGTCCGCTCGCCTCTTCATACATTTCGTGCTCTACACCGATGAAGGCATCCGCAATGACCCCGTACGCTTCCGCCCACGCCTGTAAAATCTCGTCCGTAGCTGCATCCCCAAGTACGTCTTTGATTGCAGCTAGGAGATTTTCCCCGACGATCGGGTAGTGTTCGGCCTTCACTCCCAAGCTGCGGTGCTTGTGTCCAATTTGCTTCACAACAGGCAAAAGCGTTTCCAGCTTATCAATATACAAAGCCGCAGCATACACCGTATTTGCCAGAGCTGCTTGCTGTCTTCCCTGCTTTTGATTGGCGTGGTTGAAAATATGGAGAAGCTCAGGGTGCTTAGCAAACATCATTTGATAAAAACGTTTTGTAATGGCAGTTCCGTGTACCTCTAGCACAGGAACGGTTGATTTTATGATTTCAATAGTTTTTTGACTTAACATCGTAGAACCTCCTTGAAGTGCTTCGTTCTTTCTCTATTTCAAGTGTACGGGAGGTTCACAGATACACATGTGATTCTGGTCACAGGAAATCGAAACGATTTGTGACAATTTCAAAACCCCCTAAGAAAAAGTCGTCCTCCAACCGTCTTGTTGCAAAAAAAATGATGGCCATGATAGCATAGCAACCAATGGATTGTTATTAAATTCCACCAAAAACAGTGAAGGTGAATGAATGCTAACCGTAAACCGAGATGACAAACGTCCAATCTGGCAGCAACTGCTGGACCAAGCGATCCATAATATTACCTCAGGAAAATGGCAGCCAGGTGAATTGCTACTACCCTCCCGCGAACTCGCTTCTTTAATTGGCGTTTCCCGTTCAACCATACAGATTGTTTATGAGGAGTTATTCAGCCGCGGCTACACTGTCACCTCTCGCCGCGGTGGAACGCGAGTTAGCGAATGGATTTATGCAACTCGTCCTTCAGAGGATGCTGCGGCCGAAGGACCTGTCCCTCCAGAATTGCCTTTATTAAACGCTACAATCGGTCATTTGCACGGTTGGTTCGGGGACAAAGATAGTCAAAAGGTTGAGGTCGATTTCAGTCCCCATGAGCCATATTTGGACGAGCATTTTCAAAAGATTTGGAGACGTTCATTTTTACAGGCTTCTACAGAAACGAATCTGGACAGTTGGGCTTATGGCAATGCCTATGGATACCAACCGCTACGAGAACAGATTCAACGTTATTTGTCACTTGAACGGGGCGTTCATGTAAATATCGATCAAATCATGTTAACCTCAGGTGCACAGCATAGCATCGATTTGATCGCCCAAGCCCTTTTACAGGAAGGGGATACCGTTTCTGTAGAAGATCCTGGCTTCCCTGCTGCCTGGATGGCAATGAAGTATCGGCGTATGCAAGTTGTCTCCGTTCCAGTTGACGAGTACGGGTTATGCGTAGACCAGATTCATCCGTGCTCCAAGCTTGTCTATGTCACGCCATCGCACCAGTGTGCGGTTGGAGTCATTATGTCGGAACCTCGCAGGCAACAATTGTTACACATGGCTGCCGAGCAGCAGTTTTGGATTGTTGAGGATGATTACGATAGCGAATTTCGATATCGCGGCGACCCACTTCCAACCTTGTTCAGTCAGCGACCTCAGAACACATTGTATATGATGAGTTTTTCCAAAATGATTGCACCTGGTATACGAATATCAGCAATCGTTGGCCCCAAAGAGGCCATTCGCCAGCTCGCCCACGTCCATGAATTAACCTATCGGCATCTTCCGATTATGGAGCAATTAACGCTTACTCATTTTATTGAGCATGGTCATTTCATGCGCCATATGAGGCGGGTTCGGAATGTATATCGGCGCAGACATGAAGCCATGACGAAGGCCATCATCACGACAGGACTCGGCGAACACTTCACACTAAGCGGCGTAGAAACGGGATTGCATATCCTTCTTGAAGCTGATCAATCTTTTGATGAAGAAGCCGCGACGATCCTCGCACTCGAAAATGGAATCCGTGTTTATCCACTTAGCAAGTATTGTTTGAAAAGCGATCGAAAAGGATGGGTGCTGGGTTTTGCTAAAGTAGATGAATCCACCATTGAAGAAGGCATTTTTCGTCTTGCAGAGATTACACGGTTTTACCAGGATTGAACATTTTTTCTTCTTCTATTGGGTTTTCTTTCGCAGTGATATGCTGTGGATCTATTCGGTACACCTGAACCGGACCACCGAATACTGCTGAACGGTATTTTTCTACATGCTGCTTGGGCAAAGGCCGATTATAGTAGCCTGGCACATACTTATTCATCATTTCTTGTAACATGTGTGTAGCCTCATCCAGATCAACGATAGGCTCAGCTTTGCCAAAAATCATTACACTCATATACGCTGTGTCCGTCTTAGCCGGCACCGGATCAGTAATCGTTCCATACTCTTCACAAACCGTAAAACAGACCTCTGGATTAGCATCCACAACCTGATTTCTTCTCCCGCCGGTGGCACCATGGAAATAAAGCTTCCCATTTGTCCAAACAAAATTGAGCGGAACAACATACGGCAAATGACCATCGACCATTCCAAGATGTCCGATTCTAGCTTGCTGCAAAAATGTCTCAATCTTGCTCTTATCCAATACTTCTCTCATTTTGTAACGCACTCCATCCATTACTATCACTCCTATTTTTTTGAAATATGCTGCAAGTTTATCAGCCATTGGAGTGAATATATACGTCCAAAACTATCTGATTAAAGCAATCCATAAAACGAAAAAGCTGCCGGAACATCCCGGCAGCAGGCATTTTCTTATTACTCCGTATGATTGATTAAATGGGCAATTTCTTTCACTCTCTCCATTGTAATTCCTTCTCTTTGCTCAACTGCAAGTGGATGATTCGTTTGTTCTAATTCTATTAAGGGAACCGCACCAACTTTTTGTGTATGTACCCATGTCTTTAAGGATAGGGTGGTTTCTGGATAGATGGAAAGTTCAGTCGATAGCCAGCCAAAATAAGGTTCTTCATTTTCTCTTCCTTCTACGTGTAGCAATTCATTCGATCTCAAAAAGTTTTCTTCACTAAGAGAAACCCATACACTCCATATAAATTTCTCATTACTATCTATGATTGGTATTTCAATATGTCCTCTCATAAAGAAATGCTGTTCATCAATGACACAAAAGTCTTTTATTAATTCTGTTCGTTTCTCTTCTGGTACTATGTAAAAATAATGTGGCGCTTCTATTCCGTAACAGAAAGGAATTTCATTTAATTCGTTGTGACAGTGAGGGCAGTTCATGTTATTAGCTCCTTATCGTTTCTCGCCGATTTTTTATTTACATTACCATATATTTCATGACATGGATCATCTCCCATGCTACAAAAAAAGATCATCCCCAATTTAGCTGGAATGATCTCAATGTTTCTAATCAGTTTTGACAATGCCAAACGGAAACCCGTTCCCTTACAAAATTGGCTACGTTGTCGATGTCATTAATATCGAAAAAGGGCAACCCCTGCTGATGCTTGTCTGACCAACCTACGATCCCTACCAAATTAGTAACAATCGATAAAAGCTCCTCATCTTCTGGCCTACGAAGCAAAGCGAGCTTAGGATAGCCTTCACGCTTGAAGCCTTCTACCAAAACGAGCTGGGCCCCGGCATCTGCCAAGCGCTGGATCAGGACGGATAACTCCTGCGGCTTTTGCTCCACGATGGCCGTTTTTGTTTTAGATGTGATCGCAACCAGCGAGGCTCCGGCTTCACGATAACGCCAAGTGTCCTTCCCTGGCTGATCCCACTCAAAATCGTGGCCGCCATCATGCTTGATGACCCCGACCCTTATCCCTGCTTTTTCGAGAATTGGAATGAGCTTGGTGAGCAGCGTCGTCTTGCCACTGTTCGAATAACCGACAATCTGCAAAACACAAGGTGGCTTGATCATTCGCTATCCCTCTCTTCGCCAGGTTGGGGTTGCATGCGTGAGCACATCAACCAGCTCTCCTGCTTTTTTCCCGCTTCCCCCGGCTGGTATGATCATAAAGCATTCGCTGTCCTTCAACGTCCCCAGATTCCCTGCCTTTTCATTGAAATCAGGGATTGCGTGCAAAACCCCGTCTTTTTCGAGCAGCTTCCCTCGCAGGTAACGCGGGTATGGGCAAGGCTTCGTATAATCGACCCCGAGTCTAGCCTTAATGACCTGTTGCACGACATGGGCTTCTCCCGAGATGCGACGTATGGCTGCTCGCGCAAACAACTCAAACCCGAGAAAACAGGCACCCGGATTCCCTGATAGGGCAATCAAAGGCTTGCCCTCCATGAGCATGGCTGTCGTCGGACTTCCCGGACGTATTGCGATCCGGTTGAACAAAAGCTCCACCTCAGGCTCATCTACTAAAGCCGCGATCACATCAAAATCCCCAACGGACACACCACCGCTTGAAATGACCAGATCCACGCCCCGCAAGCATTCACTAATTTTCGCTTTCGCCACCGCCAGATCATCCGGCAATCTCGAAAACGAAACAGGGATGCCCCCTGCCTCGGCAATCAAGGCAGTTAGCATCACCGTATTACTGTTGCGAATTTTGCCTGGAGCAAGCGGCTGATCAATCTCCAGTAGCTCGCTTCCAGTCGAAATCAGACCGACACGCGGCTTGCAGAACACCTCGACCTGCGAAAAGCCAAACGTAGCCAAGCTGGCGAGAGTACCTGCGTTAATCCGTTCACCCGTTTTGGCAATGATCGTTCCTTTAGCCATCTCTTCACCACGACGGGATACATTTTCCCCAGGCTTCATCTCTCGCTTGATCCGTACAGTATCCGCCTCTTCGGCTGGGTTATGCGTTTGCTCAAACATGATGACCGCATCTGCATCCGCAGGCATCATCGCACCTGTCATGATCCGCGTCGCGTAGCCCTTTTTCAGTTCTCTAGTAGGTACTTGCCCGGCCGCAACCGTCTCTAGCACTGTTAGTGTAATCGGGTGGTCAACGGAGGCCCCAACCGTATCCGCAGCTCTCACGGCAAACCCATCCAGCGGCGAGCGGTCAAAGTGCGGCAAATCGTATGTTGCACGTAGATCAGAGGCCAGTATCCGCCCATATGCCTCCCCGATCTGCACTTGTTCCGTTCTCCCTGTCACTAATTTTGCCAAAAGCTTGCTCATCGCTTCCTCAACCGAGATTGTTTGTCGCGAAAAACGCATGGCTTGTTCCCCCTAATCTTGACCACCCATTGCTGCAGCTCGTCAGCCGACGTTTACTTCCAAATCTTCTACTTCTCTCTCCACGTATTTCAAATCTTTATTGGCGTGGAAAGTGTCCGCTTTTTCAACCTTCACGGCTGTATTGTATTCGGGAATACCTGCGTATGTCTCGTATACACCCTTCGGAATGAGTACGTTCCCTTCCGGCCAGTGTACTTGAATATTTCCGCGTCTGGTGTCCTCGAATTTGGCACGTCCTTGGAACGTTCCATATTTATTGTAAACGACGATATTTTCGCCTTCTGCAATGCGCAGTTCTTTTGCATCCTCTGCATTGATCAGGATATCATAACGGTCCGCATTGTTGAACGGGTCTTTCTTGCTATAAATCATCGAGTTGAACTGCTTACCGCGACGAGTCGTTACATAGAAGTGTCCCTCTGGCTTGTTCAAATCCGGAATCTCAATCGGAATCAGATTCGCTCGGCCATCCGGTGTTGGGCATACGCCGCCTTCACACAACCATGCACCGCCCCATTGGAAAACATCCCCACGGTTTTTCAGATGCTGGATACCATCGTAGTTCGGATTCGCCAGAGCAATCTCTGCACGAATATCAGCTGCGCTTGAGAAATGCATCAGATGCTTTTTCTCCGGATTTACCCGTGCCGCCAGATCAACGTAAATCTCCCATTCCGAACGAGCTTCTTCAATTCGTGGCCCTTCCACTTCGGCACTGAAGTAAACCATACGCTCTGTACTTGTCGAAGTACCACCACCCGGCTGCTCGTAGCGAGTCATTGCTGGCAGTACGATGACTTCTTCCTTCGCATCCACCAACGTAGATGTATTGAAAATGATGTCCTGATGTACACGAACTTCTATGCTCTCCAAGCATTTTTGCATGAAGTCCGGATCTGGCATCGTCTCCAGGAAGTTGCCGCCACTCGTATAGAACAATCTGGTCTTGCGCTCATGTCCATCTGGCAACACTGCATTTTCCAAAGAAATACCGACGATATCTCCTTGCCATTTCGGGATCGGGAAGTTCCAGAGCTTTTCAATGCGGTTCCAGGATTTCTCTTCAAAATCTCCACCTGGCAGACTGAACGGATCGGCACCCATTTCACCAGAGCCTTGTACGCCGGAGTGTCCGCGAATCGGCATGAGACCCGTGTGCTTGCGACCCAAGAATCCACGGAGGACGGCCAGATTGGCTACTTGAGAAATATTGTCCGTACCGAATTTGTGCTGGGTCAGACCCATACTCCATACGAATACACCATTTTTAGAGTTAGCGAGCAACTCTGCGAATTCCTTGATACGCTCGCGGCTGAGACCGGAGGATTCTACGATCTTGTCCCACGATTCATTCATCACATGCTTGCGCAGCTCCTCGATTCCGTTCGCATGCTCCTTGATGAATTCATGATTGATCGCAGAACCTGGTTTGGCTTCCTCCATCTCGAACCAAATCTTCATCACGCCGTTCATGAATGCGATGTCGCCGCCAATATTCACTTGATAGAAATCATCCGCAATTTTCGTTCCGAACAAAGCACTATCTGGTACAGATGGAATCCAGTACTTCTCCATCGCTGGCTCTCTGTACGGGTTGATCAGGATGATTTTCGTTCCTGCTTTTTTCGCAGCATACATGTATTTCGTCGATACAGGCTGGTTGTTACCTGGTACAGAGCCCCAGAATACGAGCACATCAGTACCAATCCAATCCTGATAGTTACAGCTCGATGCACCAATCCCAACCGAACGCTTCAGTGCTGTCTTACTCGGCGAGTGGCAAATACGTGATGCATTGTCGATGTTGTTGGTTCCGAGGAAACGAGCCATTTTAGCTGCCGTGTAGTATACCTCGTTCGTAATCCCGCGAGCGGTCAAGAAAAAGGCCAGTTGTTTCGGACTGATGTTTTTGATTTTTCTCGCGATGCGGTTTAACGCTTCATCCCAACTAATGCGAGTGAACTTGTTTTCGCCAGGCTTTCTTGAAAGCGGATACGGAATTCTTCCCAGCTTACGCAATTCCTCGCTGGACAGCTTACGTAGTGCATTTACATCTTCAAACCATTTGGCATCCATGGCAGGCATGGTATTGAGACGCAGTACGTTTAGTCTCGTGGTGCACAAATGCGGACCAGTCAACGTCTGATCGTAGAGACCGGATACGCCGAGAGCGCAGCCATCACATACCCCTTGGGTCAAAATGCGATAGGCATAACCCAAATTATCGCGATTGTCATACGCCACCTTCATCGTATCGCGAATGTGATGCGGCTTGATTTTTCCGAGTCCCATCGGCATCAGTGAAGCCCATAAGGAAGGCTTCCACGAAGTATCCAGCTTAATTGGTCCGCCATGCTTGGTCTTGCCCATTTCTTTTATCTCCCCTCTAATAAACTCCATTGAGACGAAAAAACCACCATGAAACCGTCCCTTGTCCTATAGGAAAAGAGCGTGTTCACGGTGGTTGTCTGCGGCAGGTTCGCTACCTAGTCTCAACTTCGTGTTTGCTTTCGCGAATTCCGTTACGTCTAAGCCGGTGAACAGGAACGCTGCTTCGTTTAGACTTACGGTTCGTTTTTCATTTTCTTTTCGATGTCTTGATCAAAAACAAAGATCGACATTCCAAAATCCCGTTCAATGTCAATATCGACGAATAGATCAACGAGTTTTGCTCCAAGAAACGCTTCCATGTCAACTGGCTGGTGTTTCCGATAGATCTCTTTGACCATTTCGGTTCGGGCAGCTCGTAATGTCTGCTTTCCGTCTTCCGAAGTGGCGATGAACTTTTCCACCGGAGAAAGGTTGCCTTCCATCTCGCAGATCGCCCAGTTCTTGCAGAACGTGGTGCTGATCTTGCTCGGTCCCTTTCCCATATGGCGCTTTCGGAAAGCCCTGACCAAATTACTGAATTCTGCTTCGAACTTATTCATCGAGGAAAATCACCTTTACTTCAAATCATTCTCTTCTTAAACTTTACCATTGATTAACTAGCCAATTCAACAGACTTTTCTCTTTGTATGGCTTCTTCCTTCAGTTTTTTGATATCCAGACGGACTAATAGCGAGATCACCAGAGCGACAACGAACATTCCTGCGAAAACACTCATCGTTCCTGTATAGCTTTCTGTCGTCTTGCGAACCCATGCTGCAAAGATCGGTCCTGCCAAGCCGGCAGCAGCCCATGCTGTCAGAATATAGCCGTGAATCGCGCCCAATTGCTTCGTCCCAAACAAGTCACCAATGTAAGCCGGAATGGATGCAAAGCCACCGCCGTAACAGGTCATAATGATGAACATCGCAACCATGAACAGGATCGGATTGGACAAATTCGGCAACAGGAAGAACAGTACCATTTGGATAGCAAAGAAAGCTGTGTACGTATTTGGTCGTCCAATGAAATCAGACAGAGACGCCCAGCCGATTCGTCCCCCACCGTTGAACAAACCGTTTAGCCCTACCATCAGAGCTGCTGTTCCGACAGACATCCCTACCATTTCTTGCGCCATCGGCGATGCTACCGAAATAACAGCGATTCCACATGTCACATTGATAAACAGCATCAGCCATAGCAGGTAAAAACGGCGTGTCTTGATCGCTTCGTTGGCAGTCAATTGGCACAAATCTTTTTTGATTTGCTTGCTGCCAACTGTTCCCTCAGCGGAAAATCCAGCCGGCACCCAGCCTTTTGGAGGTGGAGCTAAATATTGAGCCGAAGCCAACATCACAACAAAATAAATAATGCCCAAAATATAAAAGGTGTTCGCGATTCCTACATTGGCAATCAAAGCGTTCATAATCGGACTGGCAATCATGGAAGCAAAGCCGAAGCCCATAATGGCAAGTCCCGTTGCTAAACCACGGCGATCCGGAAACCATTTGACTAGGGTCGATACTGGCGTAATATAGCCTACACCAAGTCCGATACCACCCAGCACTCCATAACATAAGTACAGCAGAGGCAAGCTGCTCAATTGAATCGCCAAGCCAGCCCCGACAGTTCCTATTCCGAAAAAGATAGATGCGAGAATACCAGCTTTACGCGGGCCGTGCTTTTCGACATAATGACCGAGAAAGGCAGCAGACAGTCCCAAAAACAAGATCGCAATACTGAACGTAAATTGAACGTCTGGCAAGTCCCAGCCAAACTGCTCGGTAATTGGCTTGGTGAATACACTCCAGGCGTATACCGACCCAATCGAGATGTGGATGCCTACCGCAGCCAACGCGATGAGCCAGCGGTTTTTCACTTTTTGTTCCAAATCATTCATCTCCTTTGTAGTGGTCTTTAGCATACTGTGGATCCATCAGCAGCCTTCTCGAAAAAAAGAAAAACTGCTGATTTCACCGACTCACCCAGGTCTCCTAATAAATGGAAACAAGAGCTACGATGAAACACAGCAGTTAATCATCAGCAGGAACGCTACATCAGCATCAACAAGCATTGTGTTCACTATGTAATTCGCTGCAAGGCTACAAAATAATCGGTGGCAGGTTCGCTGCTCCGTGTCAATCTGTCCTTACGCTATGAATACATGGAAAGACGAAAATTTTATGACACTTTTCATCTCACATAGTATACTACCATGTAAGCGTTCACTCGACAATATTTTCCTCACAAAATAGCCATGAAAACTTCATAATTTCGACAAAAAGGAGGCCCGTATGTCTGAGCTAACCATCACTACTCGATTGCCCGTGTTGAAAATTTCTGCTGAACAACATGGCTGGGAAGACGACGACATCGTTACAGAGTACCCCCTCACTATTTTCCTCAATGATGAGGAATTCGCTACAATCGTATGCACCCCGGCCGACCTGGAAGAAATGGTCATCGGTTTTCTCGCAGCCGAAGGCGTCATCAAGGGCTACTCGGAAATCAAACAGCTTACGATTAATGAGACCCAAGGGTTTGCTTACGTTGATTTGCATAAAGAAACGATTTTGTCGCAGAGCTTTTACTCTAAACGCAGAATTACTTCCTGCTGCGGAAAAAGCAGACAATCCTTTTACTTTTTTAGCGATGCGCGCACAGCAAAGCCCGTAGAAAGCACAACAACTGTCACCCCTGCTCAATGCATGCGCCTGATGAAGGAATTGCAAGCGTCGTCTGAGATCCACCGCCAAACAGGTGGCGTACACAATGCAGCCCTTTGTACACCGGATGAAGTTTTGCTTCAGTTCTCCGATATCGGGCGTCACAATGCTCTCGACAAGATCTATGGGAAATGCTTGCGAGATAACATTTCCACGACGGACAAAATTCTTGTCTTTAGTGGACGCATCTCGTCTGAAGTGCTGCTCAAGGCTGCCAAGATTGGTGCTGGCATCATTTTGTCCAAGTCCGCTCCAACTGACCTCGCCCTTCAATTGGCAGATGAGCTGAAGCTCACCGCAGTAGGTTTTATCCGCAATGATAAAATGAACGTGTATACACAAGCAGAGAGAATCCTCCTATCTTAAAGGAGGAATCAAGCAAAAGCGGGACAGGCTGTTGGTAATCTCAAAGCCCGAGTTAACCTCTCGGGCTTTTGTTCTTTGTACGTGGGAATCTGTTATTTGCAGCAGCAATGCTTCTTACTGTGATGCTTGCAGTGGTGGTCGTCATCATCTTCGTCTTCGTCTTCGTCGTCATCCTCTTCTTCGTCTTCATCATCTATTTCATACTTCCTGCAACAGTGATGGTCATGTTTTTCAAAGCATTTGCAATCATGGTGTTTACAGCAACAGCAGTGATCGTGACAATTTTCATGCTTTTTGCAGCAGTGGGGCACGGAGTAATCGTCATGTTTCTTGCAGCAACAGTGGTGGTCGTGATATTTGTCGTGTTTTTTGCAGCAGCAATGGTGGTCGTGATGCTTGTCGTGTTTTTTGCAGCAGCCATGATGGTCGTGATGCTTGTCGTGTTTTTTGCAGCAGCCATGATGGTCGTGATGCTTGTCGTGTTTTTTGCAGCAGCCGTGGTGATCGTGTTTGTCGGGTTTTTTGCAACAACAGTGGTGACCGTGGTGTTTGCCCTGTTCTTTGCACTTTCTTGTCATTGCGCTCCCTCCTTTCATTCGCCATCACTACTATTCATACGGTTTGTCCAGAGAAACGCTTGTATGATAGCCCTCTATGAAAAGCCCCTTTTTTCCAAACAAAAAACAGGACACGTCTCAAGCATGTCCTGTCTTTCTGCGTTTTTCTTCACTTTTTGCCTGTTCGTATTCTTCAGGTGTGTTGACATTAAATACAGCCCAAGGGTCCAACCATTCATCAGGCAAGGGCAACACACGCAGTTCATCTAAAGTCCGCATCACTCTTCGCTGTCCATTCAATAGCGCCTGCTCCCAATTTCTCTGTGTTCTCCGATGGTACACTGCACATAATGGGTGGATTCGTCCCTCTGATTGGGCGACAATCACATCCCAATCGTTACTCTCCCTGGCAAATTCGATAAGTTTGGCTATTTGTACACGATCCATAAAAGGCAGGTCGCAGGACAACACCAGCAAAGCATCCTCTGAACTTACGCGAAAAGCAGTAACCAGCCCACTTACAGGACCGCAGGATGGTACCAGATCAGGTGTGATTATGACGGGCTGTTCATCAATTTGTTCCTTTTGTGTCACTTGAGTGCCCGAAAAATCGTTCGTTACAATGAAGCAAGACAAGCCAACCGCCTGTACTTCCTTTATCAGTTCTGTTAAAAAGGTTCCGTCCCTCCACGGCAATTTTTGCTTTGGCGAGCCCATTCTGCTGCTCTTTCCGCCCGCTAAAATAACCGCACCGATACGCAGCTGCTGCATAAATTTCCTCCCGGGTGTTGACAATAATCCCTATTAGTTTATAATAAGTTTAAACAAATAATAATTATAAATAAGGAGAGATTCTCGATGGAAAACACACTCTACAGCGTTCTAAATAAACAGGTGGCGAACTGGACAGTCCTCTATACGAAACTACACAATTTTCACTGGAATGTAAAAGGACCGCACTTCTTCACACTCCACGCAAAATTTGAGGAATTGTATAACGAAGCAGCAGCGAATCTCGATACCCTCGCTGAACGAGTCCTCTCCATCGGTGGAAAGCCTGTAGCGACTTTGGCTGCATGTCTGAACACAGCAAGCATCACTGAAGCAGAAGGAACCGAAACAGCTGAGCAAATGGTAGAAACGATCGCGAGAGACTTCTCCATTCTCGTAGATGAACTGAAGCTAGCTATGGAAACGGCAGACCAAGCCGACGATGAAGGGACAGCCGATATGCTGTTGGGAATCCGTAGCAGCCTGGAAAAACACATTTGGATGCTCAAGTCCTTCTTACAATAAGCATGTAAATCAATAGACACCAAAAGGCGATTGTGCATAGGCACATCGCCTCTTTTTGGGTCTTCCCGTGAAACTGCCTTTTGCCCCCTAGTTACCTAGAGCTAGAGTGAAAAAATCAGTTTCCGCCCGTCCTTTTCTACTTTTACTTGGGGCAAATACTTTAATGACTTCTGTACACCAATGTAGGGACTAGCAAACTCTACCTGGTGCCGTGCTTTCAACACGGAGCAGAGATCAGCCAATGACATTGGAGACATTGCTTCCCGTAACAGGTTTTCGATGTGCTTCGCAACTTCCACATAATCATGACGAATGTGCGCCTTTCTCACTTTCATTCGCTTCATCAAGTCATCTGAAAATTCCTCTGTTGATATAGCTACATCGTCTGGATTTTCTTCGTCTCCGATCCCGACTTCGTTATCCAGCTCGCGAATGCGGCTCAAAAGCTGCTTGATGTCAGCTCCCAACTGCTTGTCCTGATCGACATACTGTCGACGCAGTGCCATACGCTGCTCTAGCATGGCCTGCAATGTCATTTGTAACGCTTTCCGTTCGTTAAACATTGCGTTATGTATTCCCCTTTTCGCAAAAAGTAGAATGATGGAATTATACCCAATGATAATATAATTCTCACTAATTGGAAACGGGGGAATTTAAGTGGCAAAATCCTCACGTAAAGACGGGACTATTTTCCCATTCATCTTTCCAGCCGATTTTAAGCTGCCTTTTCCTCACTCAATCGATCCGTAATCACTGCAATCGCACCGTCACCCGTTACGTTACAAGCGGTACCAAAGCTATCCTGCGCGATGTACAGAGCAATCATCAACGAAGTCAATGTGGTAGTAAATCCAAGCATGGTCTCCATCAATCCGAGTGCTGCCATCACAGCCCCGCCCGGCACACCTGGTGCGGCGATCATTGTTACGCCCAGCATCAAGATAAATGGAAACATCATACTAAAGGATGTCGTCATGTCATTTAGCATCATGACTGCCATGGAACAACTGACAAGCGTAATCGTGCTTCCGGAAAGATGGATCGTTGCACAGAGTGGAACGACGAAGTCCGCGATTTTTTCGCTCACACCGTTTTTCTTGGTCTGATTGAGTGTCACAGGAATGGTGGCCGCAGATGATTGTGTTCCAATCGCTGTGAAGTAAGCGGGAAGCATATTTTTTATCAGCGTGAATGGGTTTTTGCGTCCCATCTGGCCTGCTATCATGTACTGCACGAACAAATAGAATAGATGCAAGACGATAATCATGACGAAAACTTTCACGAATACGGACAAAATCATGGTGACTTGTCCACCATAGGTCAGATTGGAAAATACAGATAGAATATGTAAGGGAAGCAACGGGATAATGACGGAAGCGATCAGCTTCTCGACGATATCTCTCAAGTCTACCATCACATTTTGCAAGGCATTCCCTTTGATGACAGTCGCTCCAAGACCAAGGGTAAAGGCGAGCAACAATGCTGTCATCACACCTACAATCGGCGGCATGTCCACGGTAAAGAATGGCTTCACCAGTGCTTCCTCCGGGTTGGCATACTGATTCACCAGCCCACCTACCTCAAGAATGTGTGGAAAAATACTCACACTGACCCAATAAGCAAGCGTTCCTGCAAGGATCGTCGAGAGGTAAGCAACCCCTGTGGTTACCCCAAGCAACCGCCCTGCCCCTTTGCCCAGCTCACCGATGCCTGGCGCGATAAATCCAATGATAATCAACGGAATCGCAAATCCGAGGAAATTTCCAAACAGGCCACTAAATGTAGCCAATCCTTTCACGACCCAAATCGGCGAAATAGAGCCAATCCCGACCCCAAGGACAATGGCGACAAGGATTTTGGGTAGTAAACCTAGATTTTTCATTAATATTGAACCTCCGTTAAGTATTAATAAATCACGTCCACACGGAATGGACTTTGTCTCTTTTACGCGGACTAATGAATAACAAGGTAACACATTCGGGATGAGATTGTCATGAATCATAAAAAAGTAATAATATTCAAACGAAAGAAAAACCCCCAATGAGCGTTGCTTACTCACTTGGGGGAACGATTTTATTTGGCGCAAAGCACCTGGCGAAATTCTTCTTCGATGTCTGCCAATACGCGCATAGCATTCGCTAGCTCCTGCTCATTCTTTTCCACGATCAGTGTGTGACAACGTCCAAATTGCTTCGCCTGCCTCTCTTTAATTGCTGCAAGCTCTGGCGCATGCTTCGAGAAAAACACAGCGAAATCCATGGCTCGCCTCGCCCCTAATTGGAAAGCAAAATAGGAGAGATGACCAGTTTCTGCTGGGGAGAGCCCGCCCTCCTCTTCGATCCGTTTCACTACCCGCAAGATCGCTTCCTTTCCGTATAAGACCGAAGCGTTTGGTTTTGCCGATGCACTTTCCTGATAAATCCCTTGGAATAAACGAAGGGCATTCGCAGCTTGTTCCTCCTCTGACGGACTGCCTACACGCTTCGGTGCTGTCCAGTAGTGATAAGAAAAGAGGCGATCGAAGATTTTTTCGGCTTTCCATGCCAAGACAAACTGGGACAATGGCAAGCTCACAAAAGGAAATCCTGCCGGATCATGCAGGTAGATTTCTCGCTCATCCATCCTGTACGCGAGAACAAAATGGTCAGCACCTCCCAAATAAGCAGCATTGGGATTATACGTCAAATAGCCCATATCAAGTGGTCCGAGCAAAACGGGCCCATGCTCCACATCACGCCGTAATTCTTCCAATGGTGGCTCTCCCTCAGCATCCGCTGACTTTTCCGTCCAGCGAAATCCTAGTAGCTCCAACGCATGACTTACACCACGATCTGGAATCTCTTGTCCGAAATAAATGACTTTCTGCTCCTCATGCCACATCGCCCCGATACCTACGCCAGAGAGTACTTCAAGTACAGCAGGCGATACCTTCTCCCCAATTGTCTCCAAAAGCATAGCTGAAGAATTTGCGTAGCAGTACGCGCCACTTCCGATGTACGGTAACATGCTTTTCTCCCTCTTTCTCGTCAATGTATGACTTACCTATCATTGACTTCGGGACACATGCTTTTCTGACAACGCTTTGCAAAACGCTTCTAGTTGTGACCTTTTCTCGACTCCGTATGCCGACCGACAATACTGGACCACCTGCTGTTCAATGCGCATGTTTGGAAAAACTCTCTCTTACGCGAAATATTTTTTGAAAAACTCCATCTTCTCACTCACGAAAGCATCATCCGAATCGCTGCTCCCCATGATATGAGGATCATGCATGCACAGACCCATTAGCCACAATTGGCGAATGCCTGTCATGAGCGACACCGCTTCCTGATCGTTTTCAGATAAGGGACGAACCTCGGTATATCCTTTTAGAAAAGCATTCCATAGCGACTCCACCAGTTCGTCATCTTCCTCGATCAATATTCGGCTCAGCTTGAAAGCAGCCAGATCATACGCCCGCCAGCCATATCCGCACAGGTCGAAATCAAAGTGGGTATAGGTGTTGTCCTCACAAAAGTTCGTATTAAAATTCCCTTGAAGGTCTCCGTGGCAAATCCCCCAGTCGAGTCCGGCACGGATGTGCTCGTTTAGCTTGGCTTCCAGCTCCATCGCCAGCCTTTGGAGAAATTGAAAATCTTCCTTCCGATGCTGCAGACGTGTCTCGATGATGGCTAACGGGCGATGAATCAGCGTCTTGGCGTCCCACACCTCGCGAGCTTGCTGTGTGGAAAAGCCTTCTGCTTTGACATGCAGCTCCGCAACGGCTCTGCCGAATCGTTCGCTCAGTTCCTCGGTATCCATTTCTTGCTCCTTGCCCGCAGCAAAAGTGAACAACGCACCAAAGCGATTGCCCTCTGCTGCTTGCAGTCTCAAGACATGCTTTCCTGAGCCGTCTGCAATTGGCACAGATACAGGTACTCCTTGTCTATTCAAATGGAGCAACAGCTCCATCTCGAACGCAACTGCTGCTTCCTCTGTTCGCCAATCACTGCGATACAGTCTGAAAATTCGTTTTTGATCGATCGTCTTCACGAGATACGTATCGTTCATGCCTCGAAGCATGTAGTGAACGGATTGTATTTGTTCGGTTGGATATGCTTCCTGAAGTACTTTCTGTAATGCTTTTTCACAGATGGTTGAGTAGACGACGGGTACATGCATAGTCATGCTGCTCCTTTTTTACCAAGTATTGGTGAGTTATTATAGAAGACGTGTGAATCGGGAAAAGGGCACAACAAAAAAGACCTTGAAGGGCTAATGGCCGATCAAGGTCTGGTACAGGCTGCAACGATTTGTCCCCCTTGCTGAATAAGCTCTTCCAGGAATCGGGCAACATAAGTAATGGATTTGTATTGGTCACGCTCATCAGAAGGCTTGCTGTCAAAAAAAGCTATTTCCTCACTTTTCCCTTGATCTCTCGCAATTCTTCGAGGATCAGATCGTACTTGTCGCTGTATTTGTCCAGCAAATCCTGTAGTCGCCCCTCGCGCTCGCGATTTGCCTTCATAATATAAAACAACAACCAGACAAACAAAGCAGCAAATGGCCCTTGCTGAAGTAATACGGTTGTTACTTGATCTTCCATGTTTGATCTCCCCTTTTGTCACAGTACAGAACGAGTGTCCCCGCATCGTTCTTATCTGTATTTTGTACAAAGGGCTTGTACATAATTCGTTGGGGGCAAAATTTTTATCCATACTTTTCTTTTTCCCTCTCATTTAGTACAATAGGCTTGTACATCCTCACAGGAAGGACTGGCACGCTCATGCTATCTCAGCGCTTACGCACAGCTCGTAAGACAAAAGGTCTGACCCAGGAAGAGTTGGCAGAGCATGTCTGCACGACCAAGGGGACGATCAGTAACTACGAGAATAACCACAGCACACCACCGAATGACATGCTGCGGCAATTGGCTGATGTGCTGGACGTCACGACCGATTGGTTGTTGGGCCGCACAGATGAAGTCACGGCTTATATTCTCCCAGCAACAGGAGAAACAAATCATCGTTCGTTGGACGAGCTCTTGCAGGAAAAGATCGATGACCCCGACGACTACTATTTCCTAGACGGGTATCTGGACGCCTCAGAAGAGGAAAAAAAAGAAATTCGCCGCTACTGGTACGACTTGAAGAAACAGTGGAAAGTCCGTAAAGTACGTGAGGAACGCCCTCCTTCTTTGTTTGACATCACGGAAGACATCAAAAAAAAATAACCCCAGTGCGGGGTTTTCTTTTCAACCCAAGACAGAACGTACGTTCTTTACCATTCATCTAGGAGGTCCTTGATGCTTCACTCCCTTTTGCAAGAAATCTGCGAACCGCAAACATGGCTCGAGAGTCGCGTGTACTTGTTGCTTCAACATCACGGCATCGATTCGCCCGAACAAATCGATCTGCATCTGCTATGCGAGACGTATGGCATCGAGATCCATCGCATTTGCGGCAGGAGTCGTACACACGCGCACCCCTTTTCGCCGGGACGTTATGTCATTGCGGTGGACGAGCGACTCGATCTGGCAACCCAGCGGGTAAAAATCGCGCATGAACTGGGACATTTGCTTCTTCACGAAGGCATTCAGCCCCAGAGCAGCGAATGGATGATTGACTGGCAAGAATCGCAGGCAAATCATTTTGCCGAGCATTTGCTGCTTCCCATTTACATGATGAGCCCCCTTTTGGTCGATTGCTCGCGATACAACGCACCGGCTGTGTTGGCTCAGCGCTTTCAGGTGCCGATGCCTCTTGCCCGTGCCCGTTTTGAGCGCATACTGAGCCGTATGTATGCCAAAGGTTTTCCTGTCTATGGGTAAATGACGACATTATTTTTATGCAGGAGGCGATACCTGATGAAACGAGTCTTTATTGCTGGTGATGCATACACGACTCATTTTTTTGATCTCGCCTTGGAACAAGACGAGGAGCTGTCGCTGTTACCCTCTTTGCAGGTAGCCAGCTATCATGTGGCCCGCTTTGCTCTCATCATGCGGGATGACGGCCTTAGTGGTCTCGGTATTTTTCCTGGAGACGCCCTCTTGATCTCAGACTTTTCGATGGAGCCTGTAAAAGACAGACCTGTGTTGATCCGACAGGAGGGACAGTTCCTTGTGCGCATCGCAGCAGACGTCAATCCATTGGAATGTCTGTTTACAACCACACGCGAGCAAGACACGCCCATGCTACTCCCCTCGGAAAATATTCGCATTACAGGTGTTGTATCCGGGATTATTCCACGTTCATCATCGTGACATCATTAAGCAGCCAATCCTTGATTGCTGCCACCGTTTGCTGCCACTGCTCTTGCGGAGTAATGGCAGCGGGCTTGTCACCCTCCTGCGATCCATAGCTTCCGAACTGGGAGTGGTTTCCCCCTTCTATCGTCATGTACACCGTACGCTCCGGCAAATATTGCTTGCTCTCCTCAAACCTTTCCATATTAATCACACCGTCGCGAGACCCGAGCAAAGACAGCACAGGCAAATTCACCTTCTTTAGGTTCCCCTGACTGTTTGGATACGCTCCCAGTAAAAACACGCCGTTGATTCTGTCCGGGTGGTTTGCTGCGAATTGAGCTGCCATAGTACCACCGAGTGAATGTCCTCCGATGACAAACGTTTTATTCGGATACGCCTTTAATACTTGTGTCGCTCTCGTCATATCACTTACAGCCAAATTCAGCGGCATTCGTGCGAGAAAAACATGGTAGCCGGAGCCTGCCAAGGAACGGGCAATCGGTGCATAGCTCTCCGGTTTGACGAGTGCTCCCGGATATAAGATGAGTCCCGGTTCGCGTGACTCCCCGCCTTGGAAGATAATCCAGTCATTCGTATCCATGACTGTTATCCCTTCACCGCCTTGCATGGCCGTTAGTGCTGCCTGATCGGGCTGATATGGCTGCAAATACCATATAGCCAGACAAATCGCTGCAAGTGTCACCAATACGAGTGCCTGGAACCATTTTTTACGCGCTTGACTCATCCTGCCCACCTCGTTTCCGCCCCTATGTATGATGCTACTTATTATGTCTCAAACACGCTGCACATGTGCATAAATTGTGAATCTCGATATTTCCGTGGTGTTGACGAGCTGATTTTTATATAGTAGTATTCAAACATACTACCTAATTTTCACCAAAAAAGAGAAGGGATGGGAATTGTTATGAATCTACAAGATGTGCAATTTTGCGAGGAACTGGTAAGAAGTGCTGGAATGGAGCTGCTAGTGGAATTTGAAAAAGGCGCGCCCTGCCACAGCAAGGAAGCAATGGCTAAACGCTTTGAAGAGGTGAATCCCGTGGTTGAAGCTCGATTAAAGCGCTCATTATCCGAGCGGTTCCCCACCTATCAATTCTCTGACGCCGAATTCGATCTGGGTGCACAGGAAAAGCCTGAATTCACAAGTCCTTATTGGGTGATAGATGCAATCGATGGAGCCGTTCACTTTCTACAAAAAATGCCGATGTGGGCTACTTCCCTCTGCCTGATTGACGGAGGACGCACGGTTGTTTCTTTTGTCTATGATCCATGCCGTGATGAACTATTTACAGCAATTGACGGGCGTGGAGCTTTTTTAAACGGACAAAAAATTAGTACCTCATCCAAATCGCTTCTGAGTGAGTGCATTCTAGGGACGCTCTTTGCTTCCTCTGAGCCGATGAACCTCTTGGTCGGAAAGTATACAGCGAATTCCTTGACGCGAGTGATGCCAGAAGCTTTTGCCATCCGCATGCAAGGCGCGGTATCACTCCATCTGGCCTATGTGGCGTGCGGACGACTCGACGGTTACTGGGAATACGGTGAAGGGGTGTATGATTGGCTGGCTGGTGCCCTTCTGGTCCAGGAAGCCGGAGGCAAAATTACGGATACACAGGGGAATGATTTTTGCTGGAAAAGCACAGGCATCGTAGCAGCGGGCTCGACCATCTACCCTCAGCTGATCCAATTGACCCCAGCTTCATAACGAACAGATAAAAAGGGTGAGCCTATGCGCATCACCCTTTCTCCTTTTTCCGCTCACGAAAACGGCGCACCTTCATCAGGTTTCCGCACATTTTGTCATCGCACCAGCGGCGCACCCGGTTGCGGCTTTCATCATAAAACACCCAGCGGCAATCCTCGTTGTCACATATTTTGATTCGCTCCAGATGCTGCGGGGCAAGCAGCTCCGCGAAAGAAGCCGCAATTTGTGCCATGACGAGGGGCCATCCCTCTGCTTGACTGGATTGCTTTTGCCTGTAGCCGCCCTCCTCATCCACATACAACACCTGTATATGAAAAGGGGCGAGAGCCAACACTTTGTTCAATTCCGCAAGGTCCTCCTCTTGGAATCGGTCTCCACGGACAACGGCTTCCAGCATACGTCTCAAACGCTCCCGCAATTGCAAAAGAGACGCGGCATACGCCTCATTCATCGGCAGCGGAGCGGTTAGGTTGTATGTTTGCAAAAAGGATGACAGCCATTCCTGGTTCTCTAGGCGATTTTCCCAACGACCAGAACCGCGCCAATCCCGCCAATCACTATTTAAAAAATCGATACAAAGCCAGTCCATGTCATCCACTCTCCTGACGAAACCCTTCATTTTTCCCTCTTGTATGACCATACAGGATATGGTAATCTTTATTCGTAACCACCGTAACTAGATTAACCAGTTACAATTTCATTTCTTATTGCTATTATAGCGTTTCATCAATCTGTTTCACAGACGAGGAGGAAGCGTATGAATCGGAAGGAATTGCTTTTGCACGGATGGGAATGTGCGTATGACAAGGAAGACTGGTATCCACCCCTAAAAGAAGCGCTTTCCGGGATATCAGCAGCGGAGGCTAGCTGGCGCCCTGTGGGAGAAGCAGCCAACACCATCTGGGAAAACGTCAGCCACCTTCTTTATTACAAAGAACGCCTCTTGCATCGTCTTTTGGGCACCGAATTCCCTGGCTCCGCGGAGACGAACGATGATACCTTCACCCCATCCGGTGGTCCCGCTGACGAAGACGCTTGGCAAGCTACCCTCTTGAAAATGGAAAGCGTCCACCGCCACATTCATGAACAGCTTTCCTTGCTGACGGATGAAGAGTTAAACCAGATGGCTACCTATACACCCATTTACCAAAACGTAATGAGTCTTGTCTTGCATGATGCGTTTCATACGGGACAAATCGTCCAAGTTCGCAAGCTGCAAGGCTCCTGGCCCACCAGACGCTCATTTGAATAACAAAATTTCACATTGATTAATCCCGAACAATCCTTTATAGTTGTTAAATCACATAATTTCATACATGTTATCCTCATCTTTCACGGTGGGGATAGAGGTCGCGGCTTTTATATCATCCTGTACGAGATTCAGAGAAAATCAATGACTCCAGGTAAGGAAAATCCGCCGAAGCTCATATCGCGTCTCTGTGCGATTGGGTTGGGGCTGTACTCGAAAGGGGCAGAACTGTCACGTTTGCATGCCAAGCAAACGTGGTGAGCTATCTTCAGTGAAGGCTTGGTGGGGATTGGATGATACCGCCCTATGCCATTTTTTTGGCTATGGCGGTTTTTTAATTTCCGACCTTCCTTCTCAAAAATCAAGAAAGGTCGTGCAAGTAGCTTATGTCACAAAATCAATTGCAACGTGGTTTGAAAGCCCGACACCTGACGATGATCGCCATCGGCGGCTCGATTGGGACGGGATTGTTTCTCGCGAGTGGAGGCTCGATTCATTCCGCCGGACCAGGTGGAGCTTTAGTCGCCTATCTCGCTATTAGTATCATGGTTTACTTTTTAATGACCAGCTTGGGTGAAATGGCAGCCTTTATGCCTGTTTCCGGTTCGTTTTCGACGTATGCCACACGGTTCGTCGATCCATCTCTCGGCTTTGCTCTCGGTTGGAACTACTGGTACAACTGGGCGATTACCATTGCCGTCGAGCTGTCAGCTTCTGCACTCATTATGAAATATTGGTTCCCGGATACCCCAGCGATAGTGTGGAGCGCTTTGTTCCTCGGATTGCTGTTTGCCTTGAATCTCCTGTCTGTGAAAGCCTATGGAGAATCTGAATATTGGTTCGCCTTGATTAAAGTAGTAACGGTTATCATCTTTATTATTGTCGGTGTGTTGATGATTTTTGGCATTATGGGTGGTCAAGCAGTTGGCTTCCAAAACTTCACCAAAGGCGACGCGCCATTCAATGGCGGCTTCATGGCCCTGCTCGGTGTCTTTATGATTGCCGGATTCTCTTTCCAAGGAACAGAGCTGGTTGGTGTAGCAGCTGGGGAAAGCGAAGACCCTGCCCGCAATATTCCAAAGGCCATCCGTCAAATTTTTTGGCGCATCCTGCTCTTCTACATCCTCGCTATTTTGATCATCGGGTTGCTGGTTCCATACGATAATCCAAATCTGATCAGTGGCGACCTTACGGATATTGCGATCAGTCCGTTTACGATAGTATTTGAAAATGCCGGTTTTGCTTTTGCAGCATCCGTCATGAACGCGGTTATTCTCACGTCTGTATTGTCTGCTGGTAACTCTGGCATGTACGCCTCTACACGCATGCTGTGGAACTTGGCGAAGGAAGGAAAAGCACCAAAATGGTTCGCAAAAGTAACAAGTAACGGTGTACCAATCAATGCCTTGATCTTGACTGCGCTCATCGGCGCCCTTGCTTTTCTGTCCTCTCTGTTTGGGGATGGCGAAGTGTATGTATGGCTTTTGAATGCGTCCGGTATGTCAGGCTTCATCGCTTGGCTGGGAATTGCCATTAGTCACTACCGCTTCCGCAAAGCGTTTATCGCTCAGGGCCGAGACTTAAGCGAATTGCCTTATCGGGCAAAGTGGTTCCCGTTTGGACCGATTTTTGCCTTCATCATTTGCTGTATCGTTATTTTTGGGCAAAACTACTCCGCATTCATCGGGGGAACGGTCGACTGGTATGGCGTCCTGGTCTCTTACATTGGCCTGCCACTCTTCCTATTCATTTGGCTCGCTTATAAAATCACGCAAAAGACCAAGGTCGTCCCTCTTGAACAAGTAGACTTCAGCATGGATGAGCACACGAAATAATCGAAGAAAAATACGGACTTCCGTTATCTGAACGGGAGTCCTTTTTCATATTTGCCAACCTATTAAAAACCGCCCCACAATAGCCGATAGTATAGAAAAGAAGCAATTGAGATCCGTTTCCTTCCGTTCTCACAACTCATACTAGTCATCTGATAAAAGGTAAACATGATCTCCTGCCTTCACGACTGAACATGAATCCATGTGAGGAGAGTAGAACATGCAAATCCAATCGTATTCCCGCTACCTAACCCCCCAGCTCCCAACTAGCCAAACTGCACCTAAAATGGTGACGGGAACTAGTCTGGGATTGCCCAAGCCCGATACGGTAGACCTTCGTTCACACAAAGCACGCGAGCTACCTGCTGATGCCATCGAACATCACAGCGTCCAATTTTTCTTTAGCACTGAGATTAATGAGCGTTTGGATAAAATTTTCGCAGATAAGCCACCCGAGGCTCGCAAAGCCTTTGACCACATCCTGGAGCAAAACTTTTTCAACTCCCAATCCACCTACACCGATGAAGAAAGAGCTGCTTTGGTAGAAGTCGGTTTAACCCAAGGCAAATATTTGGCAGACCAATACATGGCTGATGAGAAAAATGCTGCTGAATTTTTGGATACCCTCCATCTGCTCGCAGGCGTTGCCAAAACACGAAAGGTTGACCCTGCAACTGGCAGTGTCAGTTACGTAGAGCTTCCGCAGAAACCACAAGGGGCGCCGAACGACTATGTTAATCCATCCAAGCTGATGGAGCGGTATGACCCAGAAGCCTACAAAAAAATGCAAGCGGCCACAACCAATCCAACAGAGAAAGTAAGCATGCTGATTCAATTCGTCAAAAAGCTGCAACATCGTCCAGACTGGATCACACAATACCGGAACGAACAAGCTACGCTTCTCTCCGATTTAAAAAACACAAAAATCACTAACCGCTTCGAGAATGTAAATACAAAGGACACCACTGAATTTGTTCGTCAAATGAATACGCTCACTGAAAATGCTTCCTTTTCAGCGATCACACCATTGCTACAAACGAATCTTGCTTCTTTTATGAAGAGCCTGGCCAAGAAAACGAGTTAACTGCACAAAGATGATCGGCACAGCCCCTCCCGAACTTTCTGGGACTTGGGCTGTTTTTTTCTGGTGTAGTCCGGGTCCCGTTGCTTTTCCATTTAAGGAAATGTACAGGCAGGTGGTGGATATACTAACCCGTAAAGGAGGAGACGAACATGGTTGACAATCGCGAAAACGACCTGCCTGATTTCAAGCAACTGGATGACAGACTGATCGCTCAACCTCCCACGAGTCCAATGCTCGCAATCCGTACCAATCTGGACAAGGAACCAAATGACGTCGACAATCCGTATGTGCAGCAAGACTCTACGTCCACTGGACAAAATAAGGGGGAAGCAAATGACTGATCGTACCTCACAGGAAAAGCCCGACATGGGTTATAACGGAAGCAATATGCATGGTTACTCCCTTACGCCAAAGGAAGGGACATTGAACCAAACTGCCAAGTCGGCTACGGAAAACAAAGAAAACAGGGACAAAGAATAGTACTTTTCCCATTATGAAAAACAAATCCCCTTTGGGGAAACTGGCAGTTGCTCACTTTGCCTTTTTCCGGAAGGGGATTTCTTTTGGGGTTCTGGCCAAGAACGTGGTGAAAAACATTTTTTTATTGACGAAATTGTATTGGAAATATATACTTTTCATGGATTTGATAATGAGAATCGTTATCAAATTCTTTTATATATAATCAGGAGGTTGCCCCATGAAATCCAGGCTCTTCAAACACATTTATAGTACAACTTTAGTCACTTCTCTCCTTACAGGTGGTGCCCATTTTGCTCTGGCTGCTCCACTCGTGGCCACTGCGGAACAGACGGATGTTTCCCCTTTGTCGCTAGATTTCGCAGTCGAACAGGCAATAAAGAACAGCGTTGATCTGGAGCTGCTTCGAATTGAATTAGATATAACGAAGTACGAAACATCCATCACACTAAGAGAAAAGGAAGAAATCAAAAAATCCGACGTCATAACTCTGGCTGATGCAAAAAAGAAATTCGAAGACGCCGCCAAAGCGATCAAAGAAGTGGTTGCCGATGAAGTCGCCCTGAATACGCAAAAAAACACCGTTCAATTGCAAGTACATAAAGCTTTCTTCGAAGTCCAATCATTAGACGCCAAGATCAAAGCGCAAAAGAAGAGCTTGCAAAGACAGTACTGGTTGAACTCCCAAGAAACAGAAGCTCACAAAAATCTTGCTGCCCTTGAAGCCAGCTATAAGCAAGCGTTGGCCAAGCTCAACGATTTATTGAATGAAAAAGCAGACAGACAATGGAGAATGATCGCGACTGATCTGACCCAGCACGAGCTGCTTTCCCTGGAGCAATTGCAAGCAAAGGCTTTTGAAAAGCGTCCTGAGATGATCAAAGCGCAAGCAGAAATAGATTTTACCCAAGTAAGAATTGATTACACGGCAGAGTATTCCGCACTAAGCACACATAAAGGAATAATTGCAAAAAATGAGCACAAAAAAGCGGAACTGCAAAAACAAAAAACGCAAAAGAAAATCGGTCAAGAAGTAAGTGACAACTATACGAAGGTACTGGCAGCGAAAAAGGCATTAGAAGAAAGTACAACAAAGAAAGAAACCGCATTGGAGCGCTATCAGGCAACAATCGATCAATATAGATTGGGGAAGGCATCGATGAAAGAATTGATGGAAGACGAAGCAAGCCTGTTTGACTCTGAAACAAAAGCAATTGAATCGGTTTACCAATACAATCTCGCTGCTACCACCTTGAACCAGTCAACTGGCTATTAATATTCCGCATTACGAAGGATCTCATTTATTCATATAAAATAAAGAAGGCTTCATCCCAAAGGGTGAAGCCCTTACTCATTTAACAGTCTCTCAAAAACTCCCGGCATCACCAGACGACCACCGTCTACCCCAAAATCCTCTATGAACCACCAAGCCGATAGCACACTATGACAATACGCCCACGCCAACACTCTCTCTTTTTGCAAAGACAGCGCCTTCGTCAGCCCATCGACCCGCTGCTTCATTACCTCTTCTACTCCATCCTCTGGCAAATGGTTCAGCAAAAACGGAATCACCTCGTATTCCGTCTCCCCGATCAGCCCTTTTGGATCAATTGCCAACCACGGCTCTCTTTCTGCCCGCAAAATATTTTCATGATGAAGATCACCATGCAGCAGGCACAATTCTTTTTGTGTGGGAAGAAGCTTTTTGTACCATTGCATAGCCCGCTCCACCATTTGCTCAGGAATCGGTCCTGTCTCCCCTTGGAAATGAGGGCGAATCTTTTTCAGTCCCACAGCCCAGTCTGCTATCGTTGGAAACGTAGGAGCAAGCTTGCCACCTTTCGAAACGGATGTATGCATTCTTTTGATCACGTCCGCCAAGTATTTTATTCGCTCATCTTCGCTACTCAGCTTGTCCAGTGTCTCTCCTGGCATGATCCGCTCCAAAAGCATGATCCCTTTTTCCTCGTCAGCATCGAGTAGCTGCACCATTCCCCTGCCTGCAAAAGCCCGAATCGCTGCCAGCTCTCTCTGCCAATCCAGTCCAGGCACTCCCAGCTTCAGCACTGCGCTCCTCCCATCCTGCAACACAACTGGTGCTACAAAGTTATAGGAGAGTGGAAACGGCTCAAGCACTTTTAATAACCACCGTGCTTCGCAATCGGCAATCAACTCATGAAAGGAATCGAGCCAGAGACGCCCCGCTTCTTTATGTACGTCCATAATTGTTTGGGTAAAATGGGTTGGCAGTGAAATCATTAGGAATCTCCTCCTAAAAAGGCTTGAGACATTAAAACTTCTTGCCCTACCTTCAATTATCCTCTTGCATTAGCTTTCAAGCTGTTTCCTTACCACAGCCGCGTAAGAAGAAGCGCATTTCCAGTCAAGCGCCTCTGGAGCCCATCCCAGCTTCGGAAAAAATGGCGGGGAATTTCAGCTTCACCTATGAAACACTCCATCGAAACTTCTACGTTTGAAGCGCTCCCGCCATTTTTTCCGAAGCGGCCAGTGAATCCCCCCTTGCGGGGCGTAGGCCGAAGTGCAGACTGGAAATGCGCTTCTTCCCCACCACAACCACTCGTAAAAAAAGGAGCAGCTTGAAAGCCGCCCCCTTTTATTTCCCGGAAAATCTTAGGACAGTCGTCCCATCAAGCGCTCCATACGTTCCAGCGCCTTCTTCAACTGCTCCATCGATGTTGCATAAGAACAACGAATATGTCCCTTTCCGCTTTCGCCGAACACATCTCCAGGTACGACTGCTACCTTTTCCTCCATCAGCAGCTTCTCCGCAAACTCAGCAGAGCTGAGACCTGTAGAGGCTACAGATGGGAATGCGTAGAATGCTCCGTCCGGCTCATGGCAAGTCAAACCGATATGACGGAATCCATCTACCACATAATTGCGGCGCTGACGGTAGCTCTCGATCATTCGTTCCATATCCGAACGTCCATGGCGTAGTGCTTCCAATGCAGCCATCTGAGCCATTGTCGGTGCACACAGCATGGTGTACTGATGGATTTTCAGCATGCCTGCGAGCAAATCAGGTGACGCGCAGACATATCCCAGACGCCAGCCAGTCATCGCGAATGCTTTGGAAAAACCGGAGATCAGGATCGTCCGATCTTTCATCCCTGGCAGAGCCGCGATACTATCGTGCATGCGACCGTAGGTAAGCTCCGCATAAATCTCATCAGAGATCACCATGAGGTCGTGCTTTTCAATGATCGGCAAAAGTGTTTTCCACTCCTCAGCCGTCATCGTCCCCCCGGTCGGGTTATTGGGATAGCAGAAAATGATTGCTTTTGTACGCTCGGTGATGTGCGTCTCCAGCTCTTGCGGTGTCAGCTTGAACTGGTTTTCCATCGTTGTTTTCAGGAAAACCGGCACCCCGCCAGCCAAGCGAATGACTGGTTCATAGGAGACATAGCAAGGCTCTACGACCAATACTTCATCACCTGGATCGAGAATGGCACGCAGTGCGATATCAATCGCTTCGCTGGCGCCAACCGTCACGAGAATTTCTGTCTCTGGATGATAGCTGACCGAAAAACGTTCTTCCAAGTATTTCTGAATTTCCACACGCAATGGCAGCATACCTGCATTGGATGTATAAGCTGTATGTCCACGCTCCAGCGAAGAAATCGAAGCTTCTCTCATGCGCCAAGGAGTGACGAAATCAGGCTCCCCTACACCTAAGGAAATGACTCCCTCCATCGAGGCTGCCAAATCGAAAAAGCGGCGAATTCCTGATGGCTTCAACGATTGAACTGTACTGGATAAACGGTTTTTGACTTTGACTTGTGTACTCACGGCGTAACCACCATTCTGTGATCTTCGTCACGATCTTCCAGCTCAACGCCATCGTGCTTGTAGCGTTTCAAAATAAAATGTGTAGCTGTTGAGACAACTGAATCGAGAGTGGACAGCTTTTGCGAAACAAAAGTGGCTACCTCTTTCATCGTTTTGCCTTCCAAAATAATCGACAAGTCATAGCTTGCACCAGACATCAAGTAAACAGCCTTCACTTCTGGGAAACGGCAAATTCGCTCTGCCACTTCATCAAAGCCGACATCGCGCTTCGGCGTCACTTTCACATCAATCATCGCGTTCACGTACGGATGATCGTCCACACGCTCCCAGTTGACCAACGCTGGATATTTGACAATGACCTTCTCGGCTTCCAATGCTGCAATCGTCTGCTCAACGACCTCGGTTGGCTCTCCGATCATTTTTCCGATTTGCTCAGCGCTCATGCGACTGTCTTCTTCCAACAGGTGTAACAGCTCTCTTTGCTTCAAGCGATCCATGCCCCACCACTCCAGTTTTCTCTTTATTTTTTCCATAAGTACGTGTTCAAGTAGTCGACTTTTTGAACGACGTCAGAAAGCAAAAAGCCCCAGCAACCAGGCTCATGATTTCCATGAATCCGGTTGCTGAGGCGAAGGTATCGCGGTACCACTCAGCTTTTTTGCCTCTCTCACAAAAGGCAAACTCGTGCTGTCTACGTAGACATGCGCCCCATAACGTGGGCCATCCGCTGCTTTCTACTTGGCATTTTCAAAAGCAGAGCTCCAAGGTGGCTTTCAAAAAGAGTTCGCGGCTGCCCTCTCAGCTAACAGGCAACTCTCTGGACGTCAAAATCCCTTTTTTACTTTCCTTTTCACGGCTGTGTTGGTTGTTTTATTGAATGTCTCAGATTATAAATGACGGTTTCTCTCATTGTCAACCAACAACTTCTGTCTGCTGAACCTCTTTCAAACCGTTAGGTAACCAGACGCGAAACACCGTCCCTGTTCCCAAGCTGCTTTGTACGTCAATTTTTCCATGATGATTTTCTACGATGGATTGGGTGATCGACAGCCCCAGTCCAGCCCCTCCGCTTTTGCGTGCCCGTGAGGATTCAATCCGATAGAAACGGTCGAATACATGCGAAACATGCTCCGGTGCGATTCCAGCTCCATTATCTCTGATCGTCAGTTCAATCCCATTGGCAATCTTGCTTACTATAAGCTCGATCTCACCATTCACAGGGTCAGTATGCTGCACCGCATTTTGAAACAGATTGAGGATAACTTGCTTCATTCCGTCACAGTCGAAAGCAACCGTAACATTCGGTTCTACGCGGAAATGAACGCTTCGGTCACCGGCCAGCACCAAAAGCTGCGACTCCATACTGTGCACGACTGCGTCCAACTGCCCTTCTAGCAAAAGGAAAGCCGGTTCCCGATCCATCCGAGCCAGGTACAGCAAATCGTTAACGAGTTTGTTCAGCCGCTCTGTCTCGCCGTGCATGCTTTTCAATGCTTTCTGTAAATGTTCGGGATTTGCCGCCGCACCGCGCAACAGCACCTCCAAAAAACCATGGATGGATGTCAGCGGTGTTCGCAACTCGTGCGAAGCGTCCGCTACAAAACGCCTCATCCGCTCCCCAGCTTCCTGCTCAGTTTTAAAGGAGGTTTCCAAGCGTTCCAGCATTCCGTTAAAGACCGCCGATAATTGATCAATCTCCATTTGGCCTTGATCCATCGGCAGTCGCTCATCCAAATTACCTGCATTAATCCGCTCGACTGTAACCTCAATACGCGAAAGTGGGTTCAGCGTACGGCGGAGAACAGGCACATAGGTTAACAAACCGATAAGCAAGGCGAGTGCAGATGCAGAAAAGAAAATGATCAACTGTGGAAACAGCACTTCTCGCATCGAGCCGACAGGGGTGCTCAGCTGTACAATTCCTTGCAGCTGATCAGGTGAACGGATGGGTGCAAGTACGACCAAATAATCCGTACCAGTACTACCCTCCAAAATTTTGTATTTGAAAGTACATACGCCACTAGCCAAGATCTCGCGGTATAGACTCTCCGGAAAGCGCGGGGAATACCCTTCGCTCGGATTCGCAAACAACTCCGTCACGTTAGCGTCGTTGTCAATAAAGGCATACTTGATATCGGGTGTATGCAAGGAAAGCAACGCACTGACATACTGATCGTTCTTTGGGAGCGTTTCCGTGTCCTCCAAGACCTGATACGGAAGAGTGACTGCCAGATTTAACAAGCTTTCCGCTTTGCTACGATACAAGAATTGCTCCATCAAAATGTATTGAATCATGCCGATTAGAAGCAGCAACCCGGATAAGATAAATAACGAACGAGACAGCAGTTGATAACGCAAAGAGTTCGGTTCTAGAAAAGGGGCCCATTGATTGTTTCGATTCTTCTTCATACAAAATCAACCCGATAGCCCGCACCGCGCAATGTGCGAATAATCCGATGCTGACGATCGTTCAATTTGTCACGCAGGGAGCGAATGTACACCTCGACAATATTCTCCTCCCCACCGAAATCATAGCCCCACACGTTATCCAGAATCATTGGTTTACTCAGCACCAAGCCGTGATTTGTCACCAAATATTTCAGCAAAGAGTATTCCGTTGGCGATAGCTCCAGAAGCGTTCCATCGTAGGTAATTTCTTTTCGCCTGTCATCGATCTGAAATGGGCCGAGGTGTACCTTAGAGAGCAGATGTGGGTAATGATTACGAATGCGCGCATGGATACGGGCAAGCAGCTCTTCAAAGCTAAACGGCTTGATCATATAATCATCGGCACCGAGCGTCAGCCCTTTTACCCGATCCTCCACGTCTTCTCTGGCTGTCAGCATAATCGTCGCTACATTCTGTATCTTTTTCAGCATCCGGCATACCTCGAAGCCATCCATGCCAGGCATCATCACGTCGAGAATAACGACATGCGGCTGATGCTCCTTCACCATGGTCACAGCATTCATCCCATCTTGTGCCGTCAATACTTGGAAGCCTTCATTCTCAAGACCCATCTCCAAAAATTGCAGGATGGTCGGCTCATCATCGACAAGCAATATTTTAATGCCTTTGTTTAGGCTCATTTCTTTCACCTCACCTCTATTTTACCTGAACAGGATAGGCGTAGCTGAATGTTTGCTGAATATCCCCTGAGTACGAGCTGAAAGCTTTTTGTAAAATAATAAACCAAAAAATGTAAATTAAACAGAAAAACGTTGATCATTCTCTAACCATTGCACGTTCAACAAACTTTCAGCCAGCTTTCAAGACCCACTCAGCTTCCTCTCTCATAATGATCCCTGCGAAGCCAAATACATACGACCCAAGTCTGAACACTTCAAAAACATGGAGGTTATTCAATAATGAAAAAGAATTCGGTTATCCTGACTGCCTCAGTTGCCACACTCGTGGTTGGTATCGGGGGTTACATGCTCTATGACTATTTTGTGGGAAACCATGTGGAGATACGGCCTGCAGCTGCGGTAGCCGTAGCCTCATCTACCGCTTCCTCTACGCCTTTGACAGCAGATCAACTGAATAAAAAATGGACGATCAATGACCAGTCCAAAGTCTATTTCTCCGTAACAACGTCGAAAGAAACGGTAAACTTTGAAATGGACGGTATTACTGGCAGTTGGGATGTGAACCTCTCTGCACCCGACCAAATGAAAGCAACAGCTTCCGCTGACTTGAATAAGCTGAACTCCGGTAATGAAAAACGCGACACCCATATCAAATCTCCTGATTACTTTGATACAGCCGTCCATCCAGCTGCTACTTTTGAAGCGAAATCCTTTGAGAACTGGCCATCCACATGGACAGAAGGACAAAAGGCTTCGTTCACCATCAATGGCGTCCTGACTGTAAGAGGAATTGCCAAAGATGTGAAAATTGATGCTGACGCGATTTATTCCCAAGGCAAGCTGCAATTGGAGGGAACTTCCGTCGTAACGTTTGGTGACTTCGGATTGACTAGCCCTCATACGATCGTCGCCAAAACAGAGGAAAACATTACGATTACACTGCGACTCGCGCTGGATGCTGTTTAATCAGTCCTTTTCGCGCGAACTGCTTACGGGGACGTCTGGCCTTCACAGACGTCTTTTTTCACAGTTTTTTACATTGTAATATTGACATTGTTAAAATGATATCATAACATGAAAGTATGAGAACAGATTCGAGCAAACGGAAAGGATGATCTTGTGAATACGTCTCCCCTTCGAGCCAAACGCATCCACTTTCGGACCAAAAAGTACCGCTCGCCGGATGGACTTCCTACAGATATTTGCCTCTTTACGCTCCTTTCCATCCCGCGCCAAACGAAAACCAAATCATTGCCACTCAAGCAATTGGCCGTTCTTCTGATCAAGCGAAAAAGCAATACATTTGGAGAGCAATGGGCCTTGCCTGGCGGTTTTTCCCATGAATCGGAGACACTGGACGAATGCGCCTATCGTGAGTTAAAAGAAGAGACGAACATTGACCGCGATGTACACATCGAACAGCTGAAGACATACTACAAGCCAGGAAGAGATCCTCGTGGTTGGATCCCAAGCGTTGCCTATGTCTCCCTCGTTCATGAAGACTTATTGAAGCACGCACAGGCAAACGACGATGCATCAGACGCGCAGCTGTTTCCGATTGAGGAAGCCTTTGCCCTCAACCTCGCTTTTGATCATCGTGAAATTTTGACTGACGCCCTACAGCGCGTTCGTGAGCAGATGCTACAAACGACTATCGCCAAAGCTTTTTTGCCAGATGAGTTTACCTTGAGTGAATTACTGCAAGTGATCGAGACCGTTGTTCCATCCTTTTCGGCAAAAGATCGGGGCAATTTTGAGCGGCGCTTGCTTGCGACAACCAGACGGCAAGGACTTCTCGAGCCAGTTCTATCGGCTGACGGACAGCCTGTCTACTCGACCGAGTTTTCGAATTCGCCAGCCAAGCTCTATCGCTTTACTGGCTTTACGCCAACTGCCATGATTTACTAGAAAAGTCCACATTCAGGAGGTTTTTTCTATGAAAGCTTTGATTGTGATCGACTACACGAATGATTTTGTTGCGACAGATGGTGCATTGACTTGTGGAGAGCCTGGTCAGGCTATTGAAGGACGCATTGGAGAGCTGATCCGCGACTTCCTCGCAGAAGGCGACTTTGTCGTCATGGCAGTCGACGCTCATCGCGAGCAGGACCCGTACCACCCTGAGACTGGACTCTACCCTCCGCACAATATTATCGGTACGGCTGGCCGGAATTTGTATGGCAGCATTCAGGAGATTTACGAGGAATTCGAAGATACGATTCACTGGATGGATAAGACGCGCTACAGTGCTTTTCAAGGCACCGACCTTGCACTATTGTTGCGCACGAGAGGTATCACTGAGATTCACCTTGTAGGTGTCTGCACAGACATTTGCGTGCTGCATACAGCGATCGAAGGCTTCTATAACGGCTTTTCTGTCGTCATCCACGAGGATGCAGTAGCGAGCTTTCTTCCCGAAGGTCACAAATGGGCTCTCGGTCATTTTCAAAACCAGCTTGGCATGACTGTTCGAAAAAAGTAACTGGCTCATGACGATAGGAGGCAATTTTTATGCGAATCGGTATTTATGGCAGCAGCTTTGACCCCATCACGTACAGCCATTTGTTCACGGCTGCGACCGTCGCTCACCGGAGACGACTGGACAAAGTCATTTTCGTACCCTGCTCTTCAAAGCGTCATGATAAAAAATTGCAGACAGAGGACGCCCATCGCTTGCACATGCTCAAACTGGCTTTAGCTGGCAGTACACACAAAACAAACAAAGATGGCGAACCTCTTTTCGAGATTTCAACAGTCGAAATGGATGCCTTGCCAGGTGAAACCTATACGTACGATACGATGATGCACATGAAAAGGAAGTACCCGAACGACGAGCTCTTTTTCATCATGGGATCGGATTTGTTAGAGGGACTATCGAACTGGGGCAACGCTGAAAAGCTAGTCGCAGGCTTCAACTTCATCGTGATGTCGCGCGAAGGCTATCCGACCGCTGACCTGATTGCGGATGACGCGCTGCTGCGCAATCATGACGAGCATTTTCTCATTATGAGCAAGGGCATCAACATGGGAATCAGCTCTACCTACATCCGGGACGAAATCCGCAAGGGCGGCGATCCCAGCTTCCTGTTGCCCGATGCGTGCCTTCAGTACATTTATGAAAATGGAATCTACAAAGAACCCTCCGTATAATCTCCATAAGAAAAACAGCCGAACCTGTGAAGTGTCGGCTGTTTTCTTTGTCGTCTCCATCAACGATTGAGATGATTGGCAATTGCAGGTTGTCGCATTTTTTTCTGATAGTTCACTAAGCATATACTGCACACGATCAATACCAGACCGGCGATGAGGGAATACGTTACCGGCTCGTCCATGAAAATGGTGCCAGTCATGACTGCAATGAGCGGCACGAGAAACGTAAAGGCGGCCACCTTGCTCGCTTCGCCTGCATTCACAAGCCCAAAGTAAATGACAATGGCAATCGGCACACCAAATGTAGCGCCATAACTAAGACCGATCAGATATGGAGCATTCCAGACAATGTCGGACCAGCTTTCTACGCCTGTCCCCAAAAGAGTTAAGGCCGCGCCACCGATGATGCATTGCATGGCAACCATCCACAGCGAATCTACCTTGGCACTGACTTTTTTCACATAGATCACGCCCATCGCCCATGTCAGAGCCGTCAACAAGCCTAAAATGACGCCCACGATGGAAACCTGTCCAGTCAGTCCATCTGCACTAACCGCAAGTATCCCGAGGAATCCCATGATCAGCCCAATGATTTTGAGCACTGTCATGCTCTCACCCAGCCACAACCAGGCAAAGAGTCCAATCAAGATTGGCTGGAAGTACACCAACACAGAGAATAATCCACCTGGCAAATACACGAGTCCAACCGTCTGAATACCATAAAAGCACAATGTATTCAGAAAGGCAGATATACAATAGCGCAACCAGTTTTCACGCCAGTTGATCTTTTTCCATTTGGGTAAAATGAATAAAGCAAGCAGAAGTCCGCCAATCAGCGAACGCATTCCTGCGAATAAAATCGGTGGCGTATAGGCGAGTGACATTTTGTAGATCGACCAGCTTAATCCCCATATCAACACCAAACTTGCAATAGCGACAACAGTCTTACCCGAAAACTTTCCCACGAGGGGCCTCCCTTTCTAGCTGCACACTTGCACTTATGTTTTTGTCCGCCTCCTATAGTACCACACAAAAGAAACAGCCGGATGTTCTCACCCGGCTTTACTTCCTGCCATATTATTGCAGCTCTTGACGCAATAACTGATCGAAATCATCTGTCGGAAGCGGTTTGCTGAATAAATAGCCTTGACCGTGGTCACAGCCATTTTCCTTCAAAGCCGCTACTTGATCATGGAGCTCAATTCCCTCAGCGATGACATTCATATTGAGACTTTGTGCGATGGTAACAATCGCTTTTACAATCGCCTGACTCTCTTGGTTGTGGTGAATGTCGCGAATAAACGAGGCGTCAATTTTGATCGTATCGACTGGCAAGCTTTTAATATAGCTAAACGAGCTATAGCCTGTCCCAAAGTCATCAATCGAAATTTGGATTCCAATGTCCCGAATCTGTTGCAGAACTGCCGTCGCCTCTTCCATTTTGACAAAAATGCTCTCCGTAATCTCGAGCTCCAGCCAATGAGGAGACAGCTTTGTTTCCTGAAGAATATCCTTGATCATCTCGACCAGATCTTTTTGATAGATCTGTCTCGCTGACAAATTCACAGAGACCTTCAGCGTATATCCTTGATCGTGCCAGTTTTTATTTTGTTTGCACGCCTGTTTCAAAATCCACTCCCCAAGCGCCAGGATCATCCCCGTCTCTTCAGCGATTGGAATAAAGCGATTCGGCGGAATGATGCCCAGCTCTGGATGCACCCATCTGACGAGCGCCTCCATGCCCGTCATCGCACTTGTCGCGATATCGATTTTGGGCTGGTAGTAAATTTGGAACTGCTCTTGTTCAATGGCTTTCCGCATCTCATTTTCCATCAAGATACGCTCCAGCGACTTCGCCTCCATCGACGGATCGAAAAAGTCATAGCCATTCTTCCCGCGCGATTTTACGGTATACAAGGCTGTATCGGCCCGTTTCAACAAATCTTCGGGATTGTCCCCATCCTGCGGGTACAAGGCGATGCCGATGCTGCACGACACGTTGAATACATGTCCATCCAATTCAAACGGACGCTGCAACTGATACATGATCTGCTCTGCCAACTCAGTTGCTTCGTTGCGATCTAGCAGTTGGTTCTGCATAATCGTAAATTCATCTCCACCCAACCTGGCCACAACATCTCCTGGCTTGAGACATGCCTGTAGACGCTTGGATGCTTCGATCAGCAACATATCCCCTACATCATGACCGAATGAATCGTTCACATCCTTGAAGCGATCCAAATCCAAAAACAGCACAGCCAGACTCGATTGGAAACGCTTGGCCTGCATCATTTCCTTGCTGAGCTGTTGGACATACATTCGTCGATTCGGCAGATCTGTCAACGCATCGTGATAAGCCAAGTGGTGAATCGTCTCTTCGGACTGTTTCCGGTCTGTGACGTCACGGGTAATGAGAAGCAGCTTGGTTACATTTCCTTCTTCGTCCATAATCGGATTGATTTTGCTTTCCGTCCAGATAACATCGTTTCTTTGGGTATTAATTCGGCATTCTACCATGTACTCCTTACGCGTAGAGAAGGCATGCTGAATCGCATAAGCAAAAATATCTCGGTCATCCTCCACAATCCACTCGAACAGGTTATGGATTTCTTCATCAGGAACGGTATGCTCCCACACACGCTTGTGAGACGGAGACAAATAGAGAAACTCCCCATCCAGGTTGATGATGCTGATGATATCCGACGTGTTTTCTGCGATGATGCGATACTTTTCTTCACTCCGTTTGAGCTCGTCTTCCATCTGCTTGCGAGCTGTGATATCACTGCGAATGGAAAGGTATTGATAGATTTCGCCCGCTTGGTTCTTAAATGGGACAATGGTTGTATCGACCCAATAATAGCTGCCATCTTTTGCGCAATTGCGAATTTCTCCCCGCCAGACCTGGCCAGATCGAATACAAGACCACATTTCTTTAAAAAAGCTTTTCGGATGGTAACCCGAATTAAGAATCCGATGGTCATTTCCAATCAGTTCGCTTCGTTCGTATTTCGATATGCGGCAAAATTGCTCATTTGCCCGCAAAATAATCCCCTTATGGTCCGTAATTGCCAAGATCGTGGATTGGTCCAAAGCGTATTTGACATCTGCCAGCTCATTCACAACCATGTTCAGCTCACCATCTTTTTCACGTAGTAGCCCCGCCCAATCTTGGGGTGTCAGTGAAGATATCATTTGGTTTTTCATTTCAATCTCCTGTTTATACTTTCGGATATAGTCAAAAAAAATAATCCTTACAGAAGGATCGTAACGTTCTGAATACAAGATCGCTCCATTTTACCATGTTTTTCCGAAAGTTCAACGAGAACAACTTTGGTAGAAATAACTTTTTTGATAAAAAAAAAAGAACCAGTGCATGTAGACTGGCTCATTTCTTTCAACAATGGGTATGAACGGGCTGCTTCCCCTTACAATCGTGCAAGAATGCTGCGATTAAGGTCTGCGATAGAATTGCTGCCAGACAGCGCCATCGCAACGTCAAATTCATGGATAAGTGTATCTAACACACTCGTTACGCCTTGCTCGCCGGCAACAGCCAGTCCATACAAGAATGGGCGACCAATCAGGATGGCATTCGCTCCTAAAGCAATCGCTTTAACGACATCTGCTCCTGTACGCACGCCACTGTCGAGCAAGAGAGGGATTTTTCCAGCTATCACCTCGGCAATCGCTGGCAACGCATCCAGCGTAGAAATAGCGCCATCCATCTGCCGCCCACCGTGATTGGAGACGATGATTCCATCTACACCATGCTCTAAAGCAAGGCGCGCATCATCCGGATGCAAAATACCTTTTACCAAAATCGGCAGATGGGTATGCTCACGCAAAAAGGCGATATCGTTCCAATTCAGCGCTGGATGATAAATGTTTTTCAACACTTCCTCCACTGCATTCTCCGGCGTCACATCAGGGAGTCTCGAGCAAAACACAGGGTCTGTCAAGTAATTCGCCAGTCCTCTTCCTTCGCGCAGTGGCGAATACCCGTTGCGGAAGTCTCTGCGCTTCCATCCTAGCATGACGGTATCTACCGTGAGGACAATAGCAGAATAGCCTGACTTTTCCGCTCGCCTGACCATGCTCGCAGAAACCTCTCGATCGTTCGACCAATAGAGCTGGAACCAGCGATAGGCATCGCCCATCACTTCAGCAATCTGCTCGAGTGAGTGAGCGGAAACTGTACTGGCTACGAACGGCACTCCAGCTGCTGCTGCCGCCCTTGCAGACGCCAGCTCTCCATCGGGATGTGAAATCGTCTGCATGCCTACAGGTGCCAAAAAGATCGGTGTGCGCAACGCTTGATTGTACATCGAAATACCAAGCGTACGATTCGTCACATCCCGCATCATCCGTGGAATGATTGCCCAACGGGAAAAAGCTGTCCGGTTTTCTACCAGCGTTTCCTCTGCCCCAGATCCCCCGGCAACATAATCAAATGGCCCATCTGGCAAAACCTCTCGTGCCTGTTTCTCCCAATCCTCAATAGAAATCGGCAGTGCCTGCGTGTCCTTGTTCACACGGGTAAATAAGAGTGATTCCTCATTTGTTTTCGTCATCTGGTTTGCTTCCTTTCTACGACGTCTTTCATCTTTTTTATCTCAATTCACATAAATTCGCAATAGTCTTAATCTAAACGCTATTACCGAGCTTGTCCACTTTCACACGGGGCCTTTTTCAAGGCTACTTTTTCTTTTTGCACTTTCGGGCTGCGCGACGGACCCGTTTCTTTTCCTTCACTGTCTTCATTCCAGCGGCCCCTGAACCCACCCATGTATTGGTTTGGCTATTTTCATTGATGACCTTCACTACATTGCCGCTATTGTTGCCACCCGAACCGGAAAACGATTTGATTACACTTTTCGGAGAGTTGTTTGCCGTATCGCCAAAGTTGATATTTCCAACATTATTGGTAATGGTCACCTTGCCTATAAAAGTTGGCAAAACTCCTCCCTCCCCTTGCGTAATCGCTTATTCCCATCCTATTCGAACGGTTTTGCGCCCGCTTGGACGATAGTGTAGGGCATTTGTCCGATGAAGTCTTAGCAAAAAAAATCTCCCCGAGTAGACAAAAATCTACGCGAGGAGAAAGAACATCTTATTGCGCTGTATAACCGCCATCAACCAGCAGGCTTGTCCCAGTGACGAAGGAGGCATCGTCGCTGGCAAGGAACAGAACGGCCTTAGCGACTTCTTCCGGTTTACCCAAGCGTCCCATCGGATGTAACCCGATCAAGTGCTCATTCAAAGCCTCATTGCGCCCAGCAATCAGTGGTGTATCAATATAGCCTGGGCAGACCGCATTTACGCGAATCCCTTGCTTGGCATACGTAAGTCCCAGTGTCTGGGTCAGGAGCTTCACGCCACCTTTGGCGGAAGAGTAAGCTGTCACACCTGCTTTTCCGGCATGGCTATGGATCGAGCCGCAGTTGACAATCGCGCCGCCAGTCCCCTGTGCCAGCATTTGCTCGATGACATATTTATCGCACAAGAATACGCCAGTCAGATTGATATCAATCGTTCTTTGCCAGTCATCCAAGCTCAACAGATGACCAGGTGCGTCTTTCGCGATACCCGCATTGGCAAACAAAATATCTACCTTTCCGTACTTTACTACAGTGGCGCTCACCATATTTTTTACTTCATCTTCTTTCGTTACGTCCGTTTTCACGAACAACGCATCGAAGCCCGCTAGATTCAGCTCTTCCGCCAATTCATTTCCACGTGGGGAGAAGTCAGCAATCACGACTTTCGCCCCTTCTTTTGCGAAGAGACGGACGGTCGTTTCTCCGATTCCACTTGCTCCACCTGTTACGATCGCTACTTTCCCTTCGAGTCTCGCCATGGTAAACGCCTCCATCTATTATGTCTCTTGTAACTGATCTCTTGCCTTGCTTTCATTATAGGACTCTTTTATATTTAAAAATATGTAAACATACTTACCCTTCCTTAAGTACGACTAAAGGATGTGATCTTACCAAATGCATCTGGAACAACTGGAATATATCGTAGAAATAGCGAAGGCAGGCTCCTTGACCAAAGCCGCTCAGAACAAGCATATCACCCTCTCCGCCATCAGCCAGTCGCTCTCCAGTTTGGAAGCTGAGCTGGGCGTTACTCTTTTTTCACGTTCGCGTCTCGGAGCTGTACCGACCTCTGAAGGACGCATCATCATCAAAAAAGCGTTTGAAGCATTGGGAAAGATCCAGGAGATTTGGGAAGAAGCACAAAACTATACGAACACGTTGAGCGGAGAGCTCAGACTGGCGACCATTCCCGGTCCCATGAATCTTCTGGTCGATGCCGTCGCGAGCTTTAAAAAAGATTATCCTTACATCCGTACCGAAATTGCCGAAAAAGGCACACAGGAAATATTAGAGGATATTCTCCAGGACAAGCTGGACATTGGTCTGGTCATTATCCATGAGAATCTTCTCAAAAAGAGCGAAGGCCTCGGCTTGGTGTTCGAACAGTTGCTAGAGGGAAAAATGGTCGTTGGTGTAGGCAAAAACTCGTCACTTGCCTACCAGGATTCCGTCACACCTGAAGAGCTTCGCAAGCACTCCTTCGTCCTGTACAACGACGACTACGTCAAATGGTTCGTAGAGGATTTTGCCGCGACTTACGGTCCTGTCGACATTTTGTTTACGTCGAACAACACAGAAGCGCTCCGCAATGCAATCCGGCAAAATCTCGCGGTAACCATCGGGCTGGACTATTCTTTTGTTCATGAGCCTCATTTGCAAGACTCCGATTCAATTACGCTTGATTTGGATATTCCTTATCAACAACCCGTCTATTATGGGTGGGTACGCTCGGAGGAACGGCATTATTCCCGTATTTCCATGAACTTCATTAATCGACTCCAATACGATTTGAAAAGCAAGAAATACCCACCCACTCCTTAGCAGAAAAAAGCTGCCGCTTCATTTTCGCGGACAGCCTTTTTCAAATCGTTCTTACTGCGCTGGAGCAAAGAAGGTTTGTTTATCGTTCCCGTTCATAATCAGAGCTGATCTGGCCTTCACCACTTGCCCCTCGTACGTGAAATCTTGCTCAGAGAAGTTGGCGATCACTTGCAGATCCTCCCCATAAACCGACTTCTGCACGAGCCTGTCCTCGGACAAGACGCGATAATCGGTCATTTCTTGCTGCACCGCTTTTTTATGGAAAGGAGACCATACCTTCAAATAATTCGTGATTAATGATTGGTTTTCATCCCACATCTTTTTATCCAAATGATAAAGCGGCGGTACATTGTAAAGCAGCTCCTTGAGCATACGGGTGCCGACTTCATCCTTTATCTTCAGACTGCCCCACTCCCAGTGATGGCTCGTGATCACTGCATTGTTGTACACGAGCTTGTACAGTGGCAAAGAATAGGCAGGATCAATGTATACATGACGATACTCTTCCTTGATCGGAACCTGTTTGGCGTATCGTTCTGGGACCTCTCCCGCCGGGGACCAGTAGCCTCCTACATAATACGGGCTTTGCTTGTTTTTTCGCATGTCTGGATCGGCCCATTTGATGACAGGCGTCTCAATGCCATGGGCATAGGCGATACTCTGACTGGCGAAATCATTTCCAGTTTCAGACCCGATAACCAACTTCTTTTCATCGCGAATGTAGTCCATACGCGCAAGCTTTGCCTTCATATCCTCTGCCTCAGTCGTCGTGTGCTGTGGCGAATAATCATCGTTGAAATCTCCTGCTGCATCCACATCAATAAACCACGAATTAAAGGCAACATCGTTATTCATGATTTCATCCATGCGCTGTTTGACACTCGGCAGTGATAGAGTCGGATTCAGCAATCTCCCCTGTTGGAGAAAACCGGCTTTCTTCTCTCCATTTTTCTTTGAAATCGTTGCGTTCTCGTACAAGCTCTTATCCTTGAAAATAGCTGTGTTCCAATCGGGATTTTCCTCCTGATGAATCGAATGGTAGGAATCGTAGCTGGCGATCAAATAGCCTGTCTCATTCGCCTTTTGAATGAACGCTGGCTTCATATAGGCTGCTGTCCAATCAGGCAAACCGATCCATGCCCGATCAATCCCCGCCGCTTTCATTTCTTTCAAGAGATCAGTAGAGTCGGCATTCCCCCACTGTTCCACAGGTGGAACGACATCTTGGAGCACACTTTTCAGCACCTTTTTGTTCATGTCGTACAGCTGTGATTCTGTCAACGTGTCGATCCCTTTTCCAAACGATCTTTTTACCTCTTCATCGACATGTGGAAATCGCTGCGGAGTGTAAAACTCACGGGAACGCAAAGCATAATTCAACCCGCTAAGGAGCGCTTTCTTTTGATAATCCGCGACGTAATCCTGCTTCTGAATCTCGCGGAATTGCTGGATGCTCTCTTTTCCGTCCACTTCATTGGAAGCCAAGATTTTCTCAAGTGCTCCGATGAAGCTCGGGTTCAGTTTCGTTTTCAGTGCATTCCATTTCACGTCGTTGACCGATAAGAAGCTCTTGTTCCACAAGTAAAAATGAGGAGCGCCGTAAAGCTTTTCAATATTCGGATTGGCTTTTGCTTTTTCAGCCAGGGTCAGCAGTCCTCCCTGCTCCTTGACATATTGCTTGTAAACACCCGCTACACTAACCGGATCGTTGTCTGTGACATACAAGCGGAACCCGTAGGTCTTGTCCGGATTAATCGTGGGGAACTCGTGCGAAAACGTAAATCCAATCGTCGGATCAACGACAAAATCGACGGTGTTGTTAAACAAATTGTCTACGACGTACATCAGCGCATACTTGCTCTTGTTCACAGCAAAAAAGCGCATGGAAAAAGACTCAGCAAAGCTAAGACTCTCTTCTTTTAAAAAGGACTGCCACTTGCTGTCAGCCGCAGGTATCCATTTCCCTTCTCCCAAGGGCACCATGTAGCTTGCTCCTTTTACTGTCGGCCAGGAAAAGCTCTCTGTTCCTTTAGAGGTCAGGGTGATTTGCAAATGATCCTCTTTCTTTTTAATCGAGACATCCAGCTGGTCGTCTGGGTAGCTCCAAGCAATCTCTTGTTCACCTTTTTGTACATTCGTTACCTTGCGCGCAGGCATCGGCTCCGAGGCACTTTCCTTCATCCCGTCTCTCTCGACGAATACTTCGAAGGTCTCCGGATTCGCATCAAAAGTAAATTCTGAGTGCTGCTTCGACTGCACTTGTTCGGTAGCCTTGTTGCTCTCACAGCCAACTACGACTTGGAGCAGGAGCACAAATGCTATGAGGAAAATCGGTGATCGTTTCATAAAAACCCTCCTAAATAATCGATTCACTATGTATATCGCATTACGATGTACATATGCAAAAAAAATGGCTAAAGCCTTTGCCAAGGCCGCCTTACAATCGTGCGACCCCGGTCACTCAAAAAGCTTTTACAAATTTTGACCCGCTAAAAAGAGGAGGCAGACAGATCGTCATCAAATTTGTTATTGTTCCGTCGCTTACGGATCAGCGCCGCCCCTACTCGAAACATCCCATAGCCAATTAGACCGCCGAGTACATTTAGCAGCAAATCATCGACATCAAAGCTGCCTAACGAAAACAATAGCTGCAAGGTTTCGATGATGAGACTGGCCGAAAGCGTGAGAAAAAACACGCGATGCACGCTTTGAAAGGACATAAATATCAACGGCAGCAACAGCCCGAGCGGAACAAACAACATGACATTGCCAATCAGGTTATACATGACAGTGCCAAAGCTGTAATTGTCATAATGATAAACGTAATCCACCAAGGTTTGAAATGGTTTCGTATTTTGGAACAGATGCGTATATTGCGGGACGCCGTATTCCAGCATCCTTTGCTTCCATTCCACGGTAAAAGCTCTGCGTCGGAAGCGATCCGGTGACAATAACAAGAGATAACTAGAGATAGCTACATACAAGAAAAACAAGGTCATGACCCATTTACGGATGTATTTATCAATGAGCGGCATGGACTCAGACAGTTGCCGACTGATTGCTTTCGTCGAACCAAATCGTTGAATGGTCAGTAAAACGGCTTCCTGTTCTTCATAGCCTTCTTCGACCAGCTCACTTTTCATGCTGTTCAAATGATCCATCAGCTCATCTTTGACATCCTGCTTTTCCCATTTCGAGCATGGCAAGCGACTGACAACCTGTTCTGCATATTGTTCGAGCTTCATTCGTTACTCACTTCCCTCATTGCAAAGCAAAATGAGTCTACTCAAGCTCTGCCAATCCTTCATCTTGTCTTGCAGAAGCCCTTGGCCCGTCTTGGTAATCCGATAATATTTGCGGCGTCCGCCTTCGTTGGCTTCCCCCCAGTAAGACTCCACTGCCTTTTGCGTCTCCAGTCTCTTAAGAGCAGGATATAATGTGCCTTCACCGATTTCATACAGCTCATCGCTTTTATCGCGAATCTTCTTGGCCAACTCATAGCCGTACTGATCTTTTTGTGCGATCAGCGAGAGCAGCAATAGATCGATGCTTCCTTTCAACAACTCCTTGTTCACAAAAGCATCTCCTCCCCGTGATATGCCTAGAGATTATCACACTATACCTCGTGATACAAGGTAGTTTATCAAGGAAATTTGTGGATATCACTTTTGGTTCTATGTAATTATTGACAAAAATAAAATAGGTAATATAGACTATATTCGACAACATTTTTCATGAGTCTACATACTTTCGGATGATCATTCCTTTCTATACTTAACCAGATGATAGGCCCATAGAACGAAGCAAAAAGAAGATTTTCACTTTTTTGGAGCAGGTTACTTTTCATTCGTGACTTCATTCTCTCTAACAGGAGGCACTTACATGCTTGCCCACTTTCCAATGATTGTTCTGAATACGGTTCTCTTAGCCTATTTTGCAATCGGTGTGCTATTTTTGTATTCCGAATCCAAATTTTTGCGTAAAATGAAGACTCGTAGAAATAGATAAACCGATTTTTAGATAAAGGAGTTTGCACGTACATTGAGATCTTTTTTTCGCCAATTTCTGCCACGTCAGAATCAACCTCAAGAAATTACCTACAAGGAACTGGATTCGAAATTGATCAAAGCTGCACGCTACGATCTGGCCACAAGCCACCTCTACATCCGTTTTCACGATGGACGCGAGCTCGTTTACTGTCGGGTCACTCCTTACGCTTACAATGCGTTTTTAAATGCTGACTCGTTCAGCGATCATTTTCATTCGTTCATCAGCCAACGGTACTTGAACTATCAGGTGATGTAGCCTGTCTATACAAAATGCCCTCAGTCTGTCTTCTCGACACTGAGGGCATTTGTTGTTGATCTTCTCTATTTTAACGCGCGATGCAAAAAAGATTTCGTCCGCTCAAATTTAGCGTTTGTAAACAATTGCTCCGGTGTCCCCGACTCTACGAATTCCCCTTTGTCCATAAACATGATTTGGTTCGCCACCTCGCGTGCGAATCCCATCTCATGCGTCACTACCATCATCGTCATATGCTCCTGGGCAAGCTGCTTAATGACTTGCAGGACCTCACCCGTCAGTTCGGGATCGAGTGCAGACGTAGGCTCGTCAAACAACAAGATTTGCGGGTTCATCATCAGTGCTCTGGCGATCGCTACACGCTGCTTCTGTCCGCCTGAGAGCTTCGCTGGATACGCGTCTGCCTTATCAGACAGCCCGACCTTTTCCAAGAGCTCTGCACTCATTTTCCGGATGTCTGAAGACGCCTCACCTTTGACTACACGTGGTGCGATCTCCAGATTTTCCTTCACCGTTAGATGAGGGAACAGATTAAAATGCTGGAAGACCATGCCCATTCTCGACGTGATCTGCTTGATTTCCTGGTTACCGGCATAAACCCCGTCCTTCACCAAATAATCATCCTGCACACGAATGCTACCACCATTCACCTGCTCGAGGTTGACCAAGCTGCGCAGCATCGTGCTTTTACCGGAGCCAGAAGGCCCGATTACTGCCACGACTTCGTTCTTTTTCACCGAAAACGAGACATCTCGCAAAACTTCCTGATTGCCAAACGATTTCTTTAGATTCGATACTTGAATGATATCCATATTGTGCCAGCCCTTTATTCGAATTTGAACCTTTTTTCCAGCCACTTAAAGAACAACGTCAACAATAGCGTCATTAACAAATAAATGATTCCAGCAATAAAAAACGGAACGATGGTAAAGTCACGATTCACAGCCGTTTGTGCAAAGTGAAGCAATTCTGGGACGGCGACTGCATAGAGCAGCGCTGTGTCTTTTACAAGGGTGATTGATTCATTTGCGACGGCTGGTAAAGCCACGCGAAACATTTGCGGCATAATAATCTTGTTGGTTGTCTGCCATTTGCTAAAGCCGAGTACCTGCGCCGCTTCGTACTGTCCTTTGTCGATCGACAGCAGTCCTCCACGGAAAATCTCCGCGAAATACGCTGCGTAATTCAACACGAAACCGACACATGCAGCGACGAATCGATCCATCACCAAATAATCTCCCACTACGGGCAAGAGAGGCAGCCCGAAGCAAATAAACAACAGCTGCAATAAGAGAGGCGTCCCACGCATCACATATACATACGTATGCGCGAGCCAGGCCAGCGCCTTATTACTGCTCTTTGCCAGTAAGGTGATCAGAAAACCTAATGGAATGGAAAGCAGAATGGCGATGAGAAACAACAGCACCGTCATCTGCGCTCCTTCTAGCATGGGCTTCGTAATGGAGAGAATGTAGTCTACGTTCATCTGGGTATGCTCCTAATCCTGAAAATAAAAGCGTGGCTTCGCCAATCATGCGGCGAAGCCATCGCTGTTCTGCTTATTTCAATACACGATTTTCGCCGAACCATTTTTCCGATATTTTTGCAGCTGTACCATCCTGATTCATTGCATCCAGTGCTTTTTGCAGCTCTTTTTGCAATGCCTCGTTGCCTTTTTTGACGCCAATTCCATATTCCTCAGGAGACAGCGATTCTTCTAATTGCTTAAATGCTCCCGGCTCTTTTGCCATATAGTAATCGGCCACAATCTGGTCGATGACGACTGCTTCTACACGACCGATCTTCAAATCACTCAGTGCCAGTACGTTATCAGGGAACTCGGTAATCGATTGGACCTGATTTTTGATCTCACTCGCATTAATCGCGTCAGCTGCGGAAGACAGCTTTTGTAAACCAATTGCTTTACCGGCTAAGTCTGACAGCTTGGTCAAGTTGCTATTTGCCTTCGTGACCACTACTTGTGCGTTTTTCAGATAAGGCTTGGTAAAGAGAACCTTCCCTTTTCTCTCATCTGTAATCGTATATCCATTCCAGATCAAGTCAATACGACCACTGTTTAGTTCAGACTCTTTTGCACTCCAGTCGATTGTTTGAAACTCAACTTGTTTTCCCATTTTTTCGCCAGCTGCACGTGCATAATCAATATCAAAACCGACTAGCTCATTTTTCTCATCCCGGAAACCCATCGGTGCAAACTTATCATCAATTCCGATAATCAACTTATTCGCGTCAGCGCCAGTTTTTGCGCTGGAACAGCCCACTACCAACGAAACCACCGCACCCAACAACAATGACATCCATGCTATTTTCTTCATCGTGATGATCCCCCTCGTTTCCCTACTCTATGTTTTACTCTGATAAAGTGGTAATACGTTAACAAGGTATCATGATAGCACATTAGCAGGGAATAGTCGATACTTTAGTAAACAAAAGCACCTTAGAAATATACGCCAAATAATTGGGGAAAATACCGACTAGCAGCGCTACCTCCAACACGAAAAAGCCCTCCGCATTCAATGGAGAGCTTTTTCGTGTTGGAGCTATATACATCCGCTCCCTATCCTTACGCCTGATTGCACACTTTGATATATGAAACATTTCTCACGTTGATGACAACATCATCATACTGGAGCCATCCGTCGTTTTGATTAGCGACCATTTGAATGATCTCTTCCGGTTCCGTGGATTCGATGCTAATCGTTTCACCGCCTCCGGAAAAGTAGAATTGAATCACTTTTGCTTCCTTCATAATATCCCCTCCTATTCCTTCTAGTTATCGGATGGTTGGAAAATTTTTGTTACGGGTGATTTTTATGTATACCATTCAACTCCTGAGCGGCTACGTGCATTCAAACACCAAAAACTTTTTCAGAAGGTTTCTCTTTCATCAAACAGGGGAAAGTACGTTTATATAAAGTAAATTTAGATGGGCAACAGTTCACATTCGATATCCTTGGGGAAGGCAACAAAGCCGAATGGAGCCTACCGAAGTTTTAGACATTCTGCGTACCCTAACCTAACGCCTATGAATGAAGGACTAGTTGATATCACAAATGGTTTTTTGTTCGTCTATACTTTATGAACAATTAGTTTCTTTACCCTACCAAAACTTGACAAAGTATATCTTTTGTCTTATATTTTGCATGATTATGTCCAGCAAAATTCGACACACTTTTACAAGTTTTGCTAATAAATGCAAAAGGCAAAGTCATCGAAAGGTGGCGACGCAAAACCACGGGTCTACAGTCTTTGACCATGATAGCCGGGTTGCCATCATCTTGGAACAATTTTTTTGATGTTGGTAGCTTCGGTTGTTCCATTTCGATGGAACGGCCTTTTTTTGTGTTTCGTTTTTTGAAAGGGGGATGAAAGCACTCTCATTTTTGCAACAGAATGGAAAAACATAACTTTTGGGACGTCAAACATACACAACACGGTAATCAGAAAACGATGGAGTGGAGAAGTTATGTACAAACAAGTAGAAACCGTACAAGAGTTAGCTAAATTTCATGAAATCAAAGAAACAGTATGGACAAGCATGGGCTTCGAGATGGAGTACGCGAAAGAAGGCTCCGCACAATTCCTCCTACTTGCCGATGATGGTGAAGCAGGTGGAACATTTGAAATGACGCCCTTTTCCAAATCAAGTGCTTATATGAAATCACTATTTCAAGATGTTGTTACAGAAGATATGAAAGTAATGGAGGTAGACAGTCTTGCTGTTTTGCCGAAATACCGTGGACAACTAGGGCAAAAAGGAATTTGCTTGATGATAGATTACGCTGAAAAGCATGGCTATACCCACGCAATCGGGGTAGCAGATCCAACTTTTTTTAAATTTATTAACACGAAGTATCAAGTAAAGGCGACTCAGACCAAAGATATTGTCTTTTACAAAGGGGCCGATGCCATTCCGACCCTCTTTCATCTAAAAGATGTCTATGACAATAAGCACGATCCGAAATATTCCTGGTACAATTCGTCGTCGTCCAATCAAGTAAAAGTCGAGGTAGGTGGGTAACATGGATAACATGGATAACATTGATAACGTTGATTTATTGAGAAGAAGAAACAATTGGGTCGTAATCGTATTTGCAAGTATTATTACGGTTGTTCAGGTCTTAAACCTCTTTCTAGGCGTTTCGTACACATTCGTTTTCACAATACTGGGTATTTTGTATGGCGTGCTGGCACCTTTTACTTACATCTCCAATCGCCCGAGCTTCCGTGAAAAAGCAGCGCCTTTCATGAAGTTTTTCAACTTCGCTGTAATCGGAATCTTCATGTTCATCATTGTTGGACTGGACCCGCATATGATCAATATCATGACCATTATGTTCTTTGTAGCAGTCATGGGGATTTATCAAGACCGACTCATCAATATTTTGACCATTGTATCGACATTAGGCATTGTCTCTTACTACTTCCTGACACAGAGAGAATTGATTTTCCATTCGACAAGCAATCTTGACCTGATGTACTTCCTGCTCACCTTCTGCTTCGTCTCTATCACGAGCATGATGCATGCTGTATTCAATAACAAACTACAAGAGGAAAGTGAGCAACAAAAGCAAGAAGCGATTGCCTCGAAGGAATCGTTGCAACGTGTTCTCGATCAAATCAATGAATCTCTCACCTCTATGCAAGACTATCAAGAGAATTTGAACAAGGTAACAGATGGTGTAAATGTTCGCGCTGTCGAAACCGTTGCTTCCCTGCAAGACATTATGGAGTCCTTTACGGTCCAGACTAGCAATACGGACGAGCTGCGTCGGGAAATGAGCTCCACGAATCTGCAAGTTGAGGACATGACCCGCTCTGTTACAGAGATGCATGAGTACGTAGAATCGACCAAAGAAGCCACTAGCGAGAGTGGAAAACGCATCGGCAACATCGGCAATGACTTTGAACGATTCATCACGGACATCCAAGGTACGAACCAGCTGATTCAAGAGCTCAATAAAGAAACCGAATCGATTGGGAAAATCATTCAAACCATTTCCGATATTTCTGCACAAACCAACCTGTTGGCACTCAATGCCACGATTGAAGCGTCTCGGGCAGGTGAACACGGCCGAGGATTTGCTGTCGTAGCAGATGAAGTACGCAAGCTCGCTGAATCCTCCAAGCTATCCTCCGAGTCGATCTCGAGCTTGCTCATGACCATTCGTGAAAAAATGAAGCTCGTATCGGATATGATTTCCGAGTCACAGACGTCTTTTGAGAAAAATAGCGAGGGCATCCTCGAAGTACAAGAAATGTTCACCAATGTAGACAACTACATGCAAAACTTCGCCGATAAAACGAAGAACCTGCAAGAGTTCATCGTCCATGTTCACAGCATGATTCAGGAAGTTGGCGCAAAAGTAGAAGTCAACGCCGATATTACCGACAAGAACAAAGAGAGCCTGGAAGAAGTGCTTGTTCTCGTTTCTGAGCAAAAAGACGAAGTCGTTAAGGTTTCTGGCGGCTTTGAGAAAATCGAACAGCAAATGCGTGGTCTCCATATGTAGCCTTCCTGCAACCGCCTTTTCAATGGCGGTTGTTTTCTTTTTTCATTTTGTAACTGAATGGGTATATAATAAGAATATTCTGATATCAATCACTTGAAAGGAGGCACATCATTGATGGATGCACGAATCGAAACCAAAACGATTCAGACCGATCGATTGCTCGTTTCCTACCTGACAGCAGGCGTACCGGAAGGAGAACCGCTCCTCCTCATTCACGGCAATGCGTCAGCCAACTTGTTCTGGGATGATACCATTGCGGCTCTATGTGACCAGTACCGTGTATATGCACCTGATATGCGAGGCTATGGAGCAAGTGAAGCATTGCCCATTGATGCGACACGCGGTTTGCGAGACTGGTCGGATGACCTTCATTCGTTTATTCGGGCATTGGGCTTGCCAACACCTGTCCATCTTGCCGGCTGGTCGTTGGGTGGCGGGATCGCGATGCAGTTTGCCATCGATCACCCGCAGGAAGTCCGCTCTCTGATTCTCATCGCCCCTATGTCCCCTTACGGCTTTGGTGGAACCAAGGATATAGCTGGCAACCCGTGCTACAGCAGCTTCTCGGGCTCAGGTGGGGGAGCCGTCAACTCCGAGCTGGTCAAAAGGATTGCAGCCAAAGATATGGGAAATGAATCTCCCTCCAGTCCTCGCAATGTCATGAATCAGCTTTATTTCAAGCCCCCATTCCAAGTTGGCCCAGAGCAGGAAGACCGTTATGTGCGCGCCATACTCTCTACGAGAACGGGAGAGGACTTTTACCCCGGTACCTTTGAATACGTGAACGATTGGCCCGGCGTTGCTCCTGGAACGAAAGGAATTACGAATGCGATTTCTCCCAAATACGTAAATTTGTCCGGTATTGTCCAGATGGAGCCGAAGTGTCCGATTTTATGGATTCGCGGTGCAGATGATGCCATTGTCTCGGATCAGTCGCTGGCTGATTTCGGTACGCTGGGCAAGCGTGGCTATGTCCCCGGCTGGCCGGGGGAAGACGAATATCCCCCTCAGCCGATGGTCTCCCAAATTCGTGACGTGCTCGAACAATATCAGCGCGCTGGTGGTTCCTATCAGGAGATTGTCATGGAAAATGTGGGGCACGCTCCACATATCGAGAAAGCAGAGGAGTTTATCGAGCTCATTCGAAAAACCGTCAGGGCATGACTCTGACGGTTTTATTTTGCGATCATCTCATTAGCTCTCCACGCTACTGATTATTCTATAGGATTGGGCTATTTCGGCGTTTCTTTCTCCACTTTCGATACCTTCAAGTTAAATTCTCTTTCCTGCTCCTCAATAATCGCTCGATCCTCTGCATTATCTCTCACTACTTTTTGTGTCAAAATCGATCCAACTGCTACTAGAAGCATGCATGCGATATAGTATCCCTTTTCGTGCAGCTGAAGACCCGTCGCATTGTATAAACCGATGGAAAATAGCAGTACACCTGCGCCTAATGTAAAGTATGCCAAGAAAGTGAAGGCTCCCGTGTTGCGCATCCGATGCTTTTGTGGATACATAGTAACACCCCTCACATTTTGTTCATCCGACTCATGCAAACAAATACAAGTCAACCGGACGATTTCTCGCCCGGTTGCTTCTATGGATTACCTCACAGCTTCTTTCTTGCCAAAGAAAGTACGCAACGCCTTGTATACCTCGCCCTTTTCCCGAATGACACAATGCATGAATTTCGGCTCCTTGATGTGGCGATACGCTGACATGAGGGTACTGTGCCTATTATACTGATTCACTTCCCCATAGCCGAACATGTTGCATCTCTCTATGAGCTCTTTTACCAGCTTTACGCAACGTTCATTGTCAGACGTGAGGTTGTCGCCATCGGAAAAATGGAACGGGTAAATGTTGTACTGCGATGTCGGGTAGCGGCTATCGATGATCTCCAACGCTTTTTTGTAAGCAGAGGAGCAGATCGTCCCCCCGCTCTCCCCTTTCGAGAAAAAGGTGTCCTCCGTCACTTCCTTCGCATCCGTATGATGGGCAATGAAGACGATCTCGACCTTTTCGTACTTGGTGCGTAAAAACCGTACCATCCAGAAGAAAAAGCTGCGGGCGATATACTTTTCAAACACGCCCATCGATCCGGAAGTATCCATCATCGCAATAATGACAGCATTGGAATGAGGCTTGATGATCTCTTCCCACGTCTTGAAGCGCAGATCATCATCAGTGATCCCCAGCTCCATATCACTGTAGCCTGCCAGCGCATTTCGGCGGATGGCCGCAATCAGCGTACGTTTTTTATCAATATTGCCCATCAAGCCCTTTTTCCTGACATCATTGAACCGAGTCTCTTCCACGACGATTTGTTCCTCGTCTTTTTGTTGAAGGTTCGGCAGCTCCAGCTCGGCGAAAAGCATCTCCTGCAATTCTTCTACGCTGATTTCAGCCTCATAGTAGTCTACACCTGGCTGGTCGCCCGCTCCCTGACCCTTTCCTGGCCCTTGCGCAGGATCACCGTCACGGGCTACGACATCGCCTACTTTACTGTTTCCTTTACCTTGACCGCCATGTTTTCCCTTTTGGAAGTTAAAACGCAATCGGTATTCATCCAGGGAGCGAATAGGGATCTTAATGACTTCCCGACCATTCGACATGATGATGTTTTCTTCGCTGACGAGATCGGGCAGATTTTTTTTGATCGCTTCTTTCACTTTTTCCTGGTGTCGATTTTGGTCCTGGTACCCTTTGCGGTGCAGCGACCAGTCTTCCCGGGAGACAATGAACGATGATTCATCTTTCATGCCGTCTCCTCCTAGCAACTGGCGCAATCTGCGCCGAATATGATTATGACGTGCCCCTCATGTCGCCAACGTTCTGTCATCTGTTCAACAGGCTTCCCACGTAGCGCAGCAGCTCATTTGCGCAAACCGGGCAATATTGATGCTCTTCGATAAGACGCTTGGTAACCTCATTAATTTTCTTGAGCTGATGCTCATCCGGTGTTTTGTTCGAGGTCGTAATCTTGACGACATCCTTCAGATCGGCAAACAGCTTCTTCTCGATAGCTTCCCGTAGACGATCATGCGTGCTGTAGTCAAAGCGCTTCCCTTTACGCGCGTAGGCCGAGATACGGATGAGAATTTCTTCACGGAAGGCCCGCTTGGCATTTTCCGAGATGCCGATTTGCTCCTCGATGGAACGCATCAGGCGCTCATCTGGATCCATCTCCTCACCGGTAACGGGATCACGGATTTTGTTCATGTTGCAATAAGCTTCTACATTGTCCAAATAGTTATCCATAAGCGTTTTTGCCGACTCTTCATAGCTGTAGACAAACGCCTTCTGCACTTCTTTTTTCGCCAGCTCGTCGTATTCCTTGCGCGCGATCGAGATGAAGTTCATATACCTCTCCCGCTGCTCCTTGGTGATGGACGGATGCTGGTCAAAGCCTTCTTTTAGCGCCCGAAGAATATCAAGCGCATTGATGCACTCCGTATCGCGACGGATCAGTGCACTAGAGATACGGTTGATAACATAACGCGGATCAATACCGGACATTCCTTCATCGGCATGCTCGTTACGCAACTCTTCCAGATCGGCTCCCTTGAAGCCTTCCACCGATTCACCGTCATACAGCCGCATCTTTTTCAGCAGATCGGCCCCTTGTTTTTTCGATTCTTTCAAGCGGGTCATAATGGAAAAGACTGCTGCTGACCGGAGCGCATGTGGTGCAATATGCACATGCCCCAAGTCGGATTGCTTAATTAATTTCGCGTATATTTTTTCTTCATCACTGACACGCAGATTATACGGCATCGGCATGACGATAATCCGAGATTGCAGTGCCTCATTTTTCTTATTCCCAATAAAAGCCTTGTACTCCGATTCGTTCGTGTGCGCAACAATCAGCTCATCTGCAGAAATGAGGGCAAAACGACCTGCCTTGAAGTTTCCTTCCTGTGTCAGCGAAAGGAGATGCCACAAAAATTTCTCGTCGCATTTCAGCATTTCCTGGAATTCCATCAATCCGCGATTGGCTTTGTTCAGCTCCCCATCAAAACGATACGCACGAGGGTCAGACTCAGAGCCGTACTTCGTAATCGTCGAAAAGTCGATGCTCCCCGTCAAATCGGCAATATCCTGTGACTTCGGATCGGAAGGGCTAAATGTACCGATCCCGACACGATTGGCTTCGGAAAACAAAATCCGGCGAACAGGGAAATCCTCGATGCACCCTCCGTATTCGGTCTCCAACCTCATCCGGTTATAGGGCGTCAATTCTCCTTCAATCTTGATGCCTAGCTCTTCTTCTACCTCTAGACGTAGATCGTGCGGGATTAGATGAAGAGGCTCTTCGTGCATCGGGCAACCATCAAGTGCAAAGATCGCTCCGTCTTCCGTTCTGGAATACTCCTCCAGTCCCCGCTTGAGCATCGTCACGAGCGTAGACTTACCGCCACTGACAGGTCCCATTAAGAGCAAGATGCGTTTGCGGACATCCAGACGACGTGCAGCCGAGTGGAAATATTCCTCCACTAGGCGCTCAACAGAACGATCCAATCCGAAGATTTCTCGACTAAAAAATTGATACGAACGTGAGCCGTCCTCGTTCTCTTCAACCCCCGCGCTTTTAATCATGTTGTAGACGCGTGAGTGCGCCGTCTGGGCAATTTGCGGATTTTTACGTACTAGTTGCAAATATTCGGCGAATGTTCCTCTCCACATCAGGTTTTCTTCGCGGGCCCGGTGCTCAGCGATCCGTTTTAAAATGTCCATGTTCGACACTCCTCCCTCTTAAGCCCCTCTCTCTTCCCAACGACAATGTACTCTCATGTATATGTCCGCCTGCGGTCACGCATTCACGTGCAAGCCGTTTTCTCCGGTTGCCAACAGGCTCTTACAGCCTTTACATATGTGTATGCGCGACATCAGCACAAGTTTCAGCAATCTTCCCATAAAAATAAGGCACATTGCTTTTTGGCTGCTTGGAAGATTACGGAATTGTAAGGTTTAACGAGCGTAGCTGTAAGTTGATTCGATAGTTTGTAATCCCTCTCCCCCTGTAAAATACAATCATAAGCAACAGACACGGAAAGCCAATATGGATTGGCCTAAAATAACGGAGGAACGAACATGGACATCCAAACAGAACGCATTCAAGTGAAAAAAGGACTTTATTTGACCGGCATCGCAACCTTGGTAATTCTCTCGGTATTTATTTACCAAGCAGTGACAGGAATGGAACTCGATACAGGAGAAATACTGAGTGTGCCCATTTCGCTTTGTGCCTTCTTGAAACTCGTGAATGACCATCGAAAATTGTCACTTACGTAAGGGAGCAACAGCTTTAAGGCGTTTGCAAAGTGGGCAGGCTACGCTATAATGGGAGTAGTTTGTTTACGAAAGGGGCTGTCAAACGTGGGTACATTTATCGTAGCATTGGTCTTTGGAGCTTTTCTGTTTTTCACTCTGACAGCTGGCTACAACGAGGACAAAACCTGGAACCTGTAAGAAGCATCCAGGGAAAAAAGCAGGCTGCCTACTGTGGCGACCTGCTTTTTTTGTTTTCTTGTTATTTCTTATTCTCTTTCTTTTCTGCTTTTTTCGCTACGATTTCTGCCTTGATTTCTTTTGCGCTCTTGCCTGCTGTTTCAACGCCCCACTTGGCAGCCTTTTCTTTCAGGTTCGTGAGCTGTTCTTGTTTCTTCGCTTCTTTTGCTGCCTTTTTCTCAGCGTTTGCTGCTTTTTTTGCTACTTTTGCTTCTTGAATAGCCGCTTTTACTTCCTTCGCTGTTTTACCTGCCGTATTAACGCCCAGCTTTACAGCCTTACCGTTTAGCTTCGCAAGCTGTTCTTGTTTCTTCGCTTCTTTTGCTGCTTCTTTTGCTGCCTTTTTCTCAGCGCTTTCTACTTTCTTTGCGGCTTTTGCTTCTTGAATGGCTGCTTTTACTTCCTTATTTGTTTGATCCGTGGTTTCGACGCCCCACTTGGCAGCCTTCTCGTTCAGTTTTGCTCTGTTTTCTTCCTTTTTCTCCGCTTTCGAGTGCTTAACTGTAGAATCCGCTCCTGTATCCGCCGCAGCCACTACAGAGATACCACTAAACAGCAAGGTAGTCATAACCAGAGACGAAACAAGTTTTTTCATGCAAGATTTCCTCCTTTTATTATGTAAAACGTAGTTGTACACCTCCTAGCCTATCTGATGATTTTGGGAAAAGTATGTGAAAAAGCAGGCTTGGCCATTTTTTCAAACGGACACCCTGCTTCTCGGTTATACTTTCATAATTATTTCTTACCCTGCAAACACGCCGCTTTTTTCAGAGATCGCCGTAAACAGTTCTTCTAATGATCCCCGCTGATCGACCTGATACTGAGGCTCACCACGGTCTTCCATCCAATTGGTTACCAGAAACGTTTTCATTCCCAGCTTGGATGCGACCATGTCCTCCTGCATGTGATTCCCGACCATGACACAGTCTGTCGGCTCAACCCCAAGCTTTTGGCAAATCTCATTATAATAACCAGGATTCGGCTTCGTGAAATGTGATTCCTCATACACGGTGACCAGCTCGAAATCATCCGGGGACATCCCTATCCAAGCGAGGCGATGGTGAATCGCATCCCGCGGGAAAACAGGATTCGTCGCTACTGCAACCCGAAATCCTTGTTCTTTGGCGGCAGCAATAATCTGCTTTGCCCATGGCGAAGGATACGTCAGGTGAGACAGTGTCGGAAACACATCGCGATAAAACGAATCGAACAGAGGCCATATTTCCTCCCGATCCCATTCACTGTGTTCCGTAAAATGTTCGATAAAAACTTGCTCGTTCGTCTTGTCGGGCTCTTGGTTCATGATCATTGCTTTGGTCGCATCCCAAACCAACGCCAACAGCTTTTCGGTATCGTACTTATCTCCGACATGACGGCCTACTTCAACCAAGTAACTTTTGACAAAGGGTTCTGTCTGCATCTCTAATAGCGTACCGTCCAAATCAAACAGGATGGTGTTCACAGTCATAATGGATCTCTCCCTCCCAAATGCCTTACGATAACGATGGAAAACCTAACTGGCGAAGTCCCTCAAATAAGACAATAGCTGCACAATTGGACAGGTTCACAGAACGGGTCGCACCGCTCATCGGGATGCGAATAGTCTGCTCCCGATATTTTTCTGTCAGCTCTTCTGGCAAGCCTGTCGTCTCCTTGCCCAAGATAATGTAGTCGCCATCCCGGAAGGCAACGTCCGTATACAACTTTTCCCCCCAGGTCTCCACAAAGTAAAAAGTGCCCGCACCTTCTCCTTGTGCCTCAACAAAGTGCTCGAAGCTCTCATGATGGTGAACATTAACCGCATGCCAATAATCGAGACCAGCCCGCTTCAGGTAACGATCGTCTGTTGAAAATCCTAGTGGATGAATCAAATGCAGATGCGCTCCTGTCGCTGCACATGAACGGGCGATATTTCCCGTATTGGCAGGGATGAGCGGCTCGTGCAAAACAATATGTAACGGCATATCTGAAAATCTCCTTGTAAATTGCGAACTTGTTACCAGTACATGTCCTATTATACCACCGTGCCCAACTTCTGTAACAACTGGAGTGCCTGCTGCATCTAATCAGAAAACTTTGGCTATCGAAAGGAGTTCTGATTAGATGGGGGCACTCATTTCATTTGGGCGACGCCTTGTCGCACATGTGAGCATCCTGAGTTTGATCCTGCTAGGTGCCAGTTGGATGTGGGTTGATTTTTCTTCGTTCCCTGCACTGGAAACATGGAGCATGCTTCTCGGCTATCTCTCATTTATTTTGATTGGCTGCACCTTACTGATTGGTCCACTCCAGTCCTGGTTCCCTGCTAGCTGGAGGACCACTATCAGCTTGTCCATCCGCCGAGATATCGGCATATGGGCTGGGCTAACTGGACTGCTGCACGTCATTCTTGTGCTCGTCCTTTTTGAAAATGAGCCTCGCCTGATGATCATACATGAAAACCATTCAGAAAAGGCTGATGGATGGCTGGGTCTGTTCTTTGTCGCTTCCTCTGATCCGACCATGTGGCCATCTCCCAACTGGACCCTTACAGGCGTTGCGAACTACCTTGGGCTGTTTGCCTTTTTCATTCTACTAGCCCTGTGGCTGACATCTTCTGCACGGGCAGAAAAATGGCTGGGTGGCTCCAGTTGGAAAAGGCTTCATCTCGCCAATCCATGGCTTTTTGTCATCGTCTTGATCCATGGCTTGATTTACATCCAATCCATCAAAGGAGAACCGCATACCTTTTCAGACATGCTCGTTTTCGCAGCAATAATTTGGCTGGTTCGCAGCATCGCTTTTATACGAAGAGCTTTTTATCGCAAGAGGTAATTACACCCCTCTTATATGAAAGAAGGCATAGCGCATGTTGGGCGTATAGGCTGTGGAATCCTCATATGCCCAGTAGCGCATGCTGCTATCTGTCGTATGTGCATTCACTAACGGCATCTGATTCGCGTCTTTTGCGACCACGATCGTATTATGCTGAAAACGCCCATCTCCGTTAAAATCATAACAAATGATATCACCTGGGACCAATTCGGCCGCAGAGCTTTTCGTAACTGCCCGCATAGGTGCTCCACCCGACTTCAAAAGCAAATACAAGCTATGCGCTACCGTCCAGCTATAACTCCAAGAGGCGCCTTTTCCCGTGCGAATCCACCAGCCCTTGCCCATCTCTTTAGACATCAGCATAGGGATTCCGCCTGCGTGTAAACATTGCGAAATAAAGTTCGTGCAGTCATCCGTAAAACGAGGATACACGGGATTGGTCGTGTTCCAGTAGCGTTCCGCATACGCGACTGCATTTGCAGCGTTGTACCCTCCCTCTCCAAGCACGATCAGCATCGGTTGGTCGATGGCATCCTCGACGCCTGACACAACGATGATAGGCTCCTCCTCCTCTTCCTCGACCACCAATTTTTGATCACCATTCGACTCCCTTGCCCCGATAATCGACCACTTTTCGTTCGTTTTGAGCAACTGGAGCTGGAACAATCGTTTGTTTGCCTCTTTATACTTGGTTTGCTTGATCCCCAGCGTTTTATTTTCTTGCCATTGAACTGTTATTTCCATGGTGGCATCAGTATCTACCCAGCACATGGGCGTTACTTGTCCCTGGACAGCCAATAATTTGACTCCCCGTTCCTCAGCTCTCCGCTTCTCACGGTTCAGTCGATTCCATTCGTCCTGTATGCAAGACTCTTCTGTGCAATAAAAGGGTAGCAGTCGCTCATACTTTCCATCCATAGATGACTGGTGAACTGCTTGAAAATATTGCTGAATAAATTCACGCCACTCCACTTTCCCCTCCTCCTTTCCGCCTCCAGACTGCGACAAAGCCCATGAACTGTTCATCTCAATGAAGAATATGTCGCTCGTGGAGCATTCAGAAGAAAAAGAAAAGCTGTCCGAGCAAGCAGACAGCTTTTTAGGAAGAAGCGTGAGCAAAAAGTGGACCTTCTTCTAGGGAAAGTAAATATTCTTTAATGGATAAGCCACCTCCGTACCCGACCAAGGCACCATTCGAGCCAATGACACGATGGCACGGTATAATGACAGGAATCGGATTACGATTGTTCGCACCGCCAATAGCCCGAACAGCTTTCGCCGCTCCAATTGCCAAGGCAATATCTTTGTAAGAACGAGTTTCTCCATAGGGAATGTTCGATAGCTCATTCCAAACAGACTTTTGAAAGGGAGTTCCGTATAATACGGTTGGAACATCAAACGTCTTGCGTTTGCCTGCAAAATACTCTTCTAGCTGTATTTTTGCAGGCTCATTAATTGCATCGTTACGCGTAGGGGTAATCCCTACAAACGTTTTTTTGCACCAGCGCACAAGCGGCGCCAATCCGTCTTGTTCATTGGCAAACTGAATGTAGCATAGCCCTTCTTCTGTAGAAGCCAAGAGCAATGGTCCAATCGGTGAATCCATCATGGTATAGCCTAATTCCTTTGCCATTTAACGTCCTCCCTCTCTTCTTCAAACTAAGCCTGTTCACGAATCATGCTCATGCCTTTTTCTATCTCTTCCACCACTTCGGGTGACGCCTCTTTTGCTTTTGCGGTAATGAGCGCCTCTTGTGCCTGCTCTCCCCCGATTTTTCCAAGCGCCCATGCAGCAGTTCCGCGGATGACTGGACGAGGGTCTTCAAACAAAAGGCGCTCCAAATGAGGGACAGCCGTCCGATCCTTGAAATGGGCAAGTGCTAGTATAGCATTGCGCTGAATGGGCTTTTTGCCCCGCCAAGATGAAGAGGATTGTCCGAACTTTTCCTTGAACTCCTTATTGCTCATCTGAAGCAGCGGAATCAATAAAGGCTTGGCAATCTCCGGGTCAGGTTGAAATTCAGCATGATGGTCGTTGTCGATGCGACGATTCTTCGGACATACCGTCTGACAAGTGTCGCAACCATACAGCCGATTCCCGATTTTCCCGCGGAATTCATCTGGAATAAAGTCTTTCACCTGTGTCAAATAAGCTACACATCGCTGTGCATCAAGCTGTCCACCCTGAATCAAGGCTCCGGTCGGACAAGCGTCTACACATATATTACAGTCGCCACAGCCTTCTTCGATTGGGTGATCGCTTGGCAACGGAAGATTCGTTACAAGCTCCCCCAAGTACACCCATGATCCGAACTCCGGCGTTATGATGGCACAGTTTTTTCCTACAAACCCAATCCCTGCTCGCTCAGCTACCGCACGATCAGACAGTGCTCCCGTATCTACCATGGATTCGATCCGAGCCCCTGGCTCCAGCTCCATAATGAATCGCGTCAGCTTGTCCAGCTTGTCGCGCAGAACGTGATGGTAATCGGTTCCCCATGCTGCACGGCACAAGATTCCCCGATATGCACCAGGCTCTGACTTTGGTGGATTTTTGAGCTTGGAAGGATAGGCCAACGCTATCGAAATCAGCGAACGTGCCCCGTCCAACAACAGTTCCGGGTTCGTCCTCTTTTCTAGATCAGGCTCTTCAAATCCAGATTCATAACCCTTTTCCCGATGTACAAGAAGCCGTTCTTTTAAGGTCGTGAATGGATCGGCACTGGCAAACCCAATCTTATCGATTCCGATTTCCTTTGCATAATCAATGATGGACTGCTTTGTCTGCTCCCAGTACTGCAAGTCGTTCACAGTTGTTTAATCGCTCCTGTCGCCAATTCGTCGCAGCGGTTGTTCCATTTGTTGTCGGCGTGTCCTTTGACTTTTACGTACTCTACCTTGTGGGTGTCCATCAATTGCAGCAGTTCTTTCCATAAGTCCTGATTCTCCACCTGCTGGCCTTTACTATTTTTCCAGCCGTTTTTCAGCCAGCCTTTATACCAGCCTTGCTTGAAACAGTTGACCAAGTATGCACTATCACTGGACAGCGTCACCTTACAAGGCTCCTTCAGTGTTGACAGCGCCTTGATGGCCGCCATCAGCTCCATTCTGTTATTCGTTGTATGTGGTTCGGCACCGGACATTTCCTTGATGTGTTGGCCGTACATCAGTACAGCTCCCCAACCACCTGGTCCTGGATTGCCGGAACAAGCTCCATCTGTATAAATCTCAACCTCACGCATCGTCATCGTCAGGATTCCCTCCTCTGTTCTCTTCTATTGTATCGAAGCTTAGTCGCTTCCACAAAAATTTTTTGTTATACTACCAAAAATAGGTTCAGTAAGGAGTGTCTATCGATGAAAGTTCAGCTAGATCCTTCCGTGTCCGAGCATCTGCCGCAATTTTCTCTCGGCATTTTACAATACAGCAATGCTTCCGTCAGTGACTCCCCCAAAATGCTACAGGGACGTATCAATTATTATGTGGAGAGCTTGCGGCTTGATCACGACACCGCAAACCTGACAGAAATAGAAGGCATCCGCGAGTGGAGAGCCTGCTTTAAGCAAGTTGGTATCGATCCGTCCAGATACCGCCCTTCCTCCGAAGCATTGCTTCGCCGGCTGTTGCAGGGAAGTCCTTTTTTCTGGATCAACAGCGCCGTTGATGTGAATAATTTTTTCTCGGTTTTGCACACGCTTCCGTTCGGGATTTATGACGTCAATCACTTAGCGGGTGATATCACTTGTCGACTCGGCCACGCCGAAGATGTCTATGAAGGATTAAATGGACGCGAAGTCAACATGGAAGGGAAACTACTGCTCGCCGATGGTAACGGCGCATTTGGGAGTCCCATTGTTGATTCCAAGCGTTCATGCGTAACGGAACAAAGCCGCGCTCTCCTCCAGGTCATCTTCTTCCATGAAAAAATGGAACCATCTAAAAAAAAAGAAATCGTAGGTTCAGTTGGTCGCATGTTTACGGAAATCAACGGTGGCGAGCTGACTCACTCCTCTATCGTTACTGCCTAAGAAAAAGACGGCCCGTCATGCAGCCTGGCCGTCTTTCTTTACGCTATCTTCTTCCTTTTTTCTAAAAACGATATGTTCCAGGACCAGGCACACAATAACACCGAGCAATAAGCCATTTCCGAACAAAAAGCTAGCCAATGCAGGGAGTTTCTGCCAAGCTACAGCAGGTACGAACATGACTCCGATCCCGACCAAAAGCGAGCTACCCCCAACAATTACCGTGCGTTCGTCCATCTTCACATTTACGTAATCCTTCAACCCGAAGCCCAGCAGTTGCGTATAGGAAATGAACATCGCTGCATATGCCACTGGAGTAGGCAAAGCCGCCAAAAAGTGAGCAACAGTGGGAAGCAGCCCAATCAGCATCATCCCCAGCATCGCTATGACAAATGGGAGACGCGAAGCCATTTTCGTCGTTTGAATAACAGCTGCTGCCAAGGAAAGTGGAATCATACCTACCACACCGCTCAAGCCTGACAGGAAATGGGATACCCCAGTAAAAATACCACCGCGATTGTACTGCTTTTCAGTAGGCACCGTGTCTGTCGCTTTTCCCATAACCGACAAACTCGTCATGAGGTTTGTCAACAAAACGAATCCTGTCAGCATACTCGTTAATACAACTCCCCAATCCCAGCGTGGGGGTCCCCAAAAGAAAATAGAAGGCCATGAAAATAATTGCTCAGTAGGCCGGACCGGTTCTGTCCATCCAAGAAGTGCGTACACGATCCAGCCCCCAACCATGCCAAACAAAACGGCAAAACTGGAGAATCTCTTAGTCCGCATAATGAACACAACAAGGGCTACGATCCCTATGGACACAAGTGCTACACCCGGTTGTACCTCCCTTGAATGCTGAAAACCAATTCCGAGCATGCCCGTGAGAATGTTACTACACAAAGAAACAGCAAGTAAAATCATATACGTACCTGAAACCAACGGCGTAAACCACTTCTGTAATTTCCCAATCCAGCCTAATAAGCCAAAAATGAAAAAGAGTAGACCTGCTAATATCATACCCACTTGAAAGGATTGACCAATTTCTTGTGGATGGAGACCCATGCTCGTTCCGAGTTGAGCCAAAATGATAAAGATCCCCCACCATAGTCCAGCCGGACCTTCTATCATCGGATAACGGTGTCCAATCCAAACTTGCAGTAGTGACGCGAGTCCAATGTAAAACATGGTCTGCTGCATCAGCTTTCCAATTTCATCAGCCTGCAAGCCGTACATATCTCCAATCATTAGTGGTACCGCCACACTGCTGGAAACAGTTACGATCATCCATTGTAATACGGACAGCGTTGTAATCCCCATTGGTGGCTTGTCTTGCAGTTTGTAAAACACCTCAACCACCTCGTCTTTTTACGTACACAAGTTGTCTATTTCCCTGTCTACACTATGTGCATATTAAAGCAGAAAAAAACCCCAATCATCAAGATATCTTGACATTCAGGGTTAGCCTGTAAAAGTATGGTGCCGGTGAAGGGACTTGAACCCCCACGGTTTCCCTCACGATTTTGAGTCGCGCGCGTCTGCCATTCCGCCACACCGGCAAATATTTTGGAGGAGGCACCCGGATTTGAACCGGGGGTGAGGGTTTTGCAGACCCGTGCCTTACCACTTGGCTATGCCTCCATGATATGAGGAAAAACAATTTGAGAAATGGAGCGGACGAAGGGTCTCGAACCCTCGACCTTCGCCTTGGCAAGGCGACGCTCTACCAATTGAGCTACGTCCGCATTTTAATGGCTGGGGTACTAGGATTTGAACCTAGGAATGACGGAGTCAAAGTCCGTTGCCTTACCGCTTGGCTATACCCCAATAAGTAATCCCCAACTATAAATTTATGGGGCGATCGATGGGACTTGAACCCACGAGTGCCGGAGCCACAATCCGGTGCGTTAACCCCTTCGCCACGACCGCCATGATTACTACTATTGTTTTGAAAAATGGCAGGGGCAGTAGGAATCGAACCCACACCAAAGGTTTTGGAGACCTTCGTTCTACCGTTAAACTATGCCCCTATAAAGGTGGCTCGGGACGGAATCGAACCGCCGACACGAGGATTTTCAGTCCTCTGCTCTACCGACTGAGCTACCGAGCCTTATATCCATGCTTTACTCGCCAATTTCATTTGATTAGAAATGGCGGAGCTGACGGGACTCGAACCCGCGACCTCCGGTGTGACAGACCGGCGTGAACTCCAACTTCACCACAGCTCCATATTTGTTTGCACCCACTAGGTGCTCCGATCCTACTTGATCAAGTAGAGCAAGTAGAAAATTTGGTTGCGGGAGCAGGATTTGAACCTGCGACCTTCGGGTTATGAGCCCGACGAGCTACCGAGCTGCTCCATCCCGCGATAGTCAGGACGACTGAGTGTCAGTGTTGCCACAAAACGTGGCGCTTTTAGCTGACCTTCCTTGCCCTTTGATATAAATGGTGGAGGCTGACGGGATCGAACCGCCGACCCTCTGCTTGTAAGGCAGATGCTCTCCCAGCTGAGCTAAGCCTCCAAATCACCTACAAACATGTAGGGATTTTCTAGGTGACCCGTAGGGGATTCGAACCCCTGTATGACAGCGTGAAAGGCTGCTGTGTTAAACCGCTTCACCAACGGGCCAAGATGGCGGATGGAGTGGGATTTGAACCCACGAGACGGTTCGACACCGCCTACACGATTTCCAATCGTGCTCCTTCGGCCGCTCGGACATCCATCCATATGGCTCCTCGGGACGGACTCGAACCGCCGACCGATCGGTTAACAGCCGATTGCTCTACCAACTGAGCTACCGAGGAACGTTGAAGGTTTATTCCTTCAAAACTGAATACGCATGATTGCTAAGAGTGTGTGGATAAGTCCTCGACCGATTAGTATTCGTCAGCTCCACGCGTTACCGCGCTTCCACACCGAACCTATCAACCTCATCGTCTATGAGGGGTCTTACCAGCTTGCGCTGTGGGAAGTCTCATCTTGGAGGGGGCTTCACGCTTAGATGCTTTCAGCGCTTATCCCGTCCGCACATAGCTACCCAGCTGTGCCACTGGCGTGACAACTGGTGCACCAGCGGTGCGTCCATCCCGGTCCTCTCGTACTAAGGACAGCTCTCCTCAAACTTCCTACGCCCGCGACAGATAGGGACCGAACTGTCTCACGACGTTCTGAACCCAGCTCGCGTACCGCTTTAATGGGCGAACAGCCCAACCCTTGGGACCTACTTCAGCCCCAGGATGCGATGAGCCGACATCGAGGTGCCAAACCTCCCCGTCGATGTGGACTCTTGGGGGAGATAAGCCTGTTATCCCCAGGGTAGCTTTTATCCGTTGAGCGATGGCCCTTCCATGCGGAACCACCGGATCACTAAGCCCGACTTTCGTCCCTGCTCGACTTGTAGGTCTCGCAGTCA